>JAFDHL010000309.1 GCA_019308785.1 Deltaproteobacteria bacterium | reverse complement strand
CGACACTGTAGAGAATCAGGGGCTGGAACGCAAGAAAAAAATGTGGATTTTTCAAAAAAATATGACCGGATTCGTAATGGAAATGACTGCCCCTATTTATTGAGCTATTACGATGGAATAATGCGGAAAGATACAACTACTGCTAAATTGACGAAGGTTGAGATAGAGAGGAACAAGAAGATATCAAAGAAGAGATACATTGTTGAGCAGTACTTTGGGTTGAGCCATTTACATGATTGTGCATATCGAGCGAGGTTCACAACAATTCTAAAGAACATATGGGACACGATGTGCAGACAAATGGCGTTTAATGTGTTTAGGGGGTCTAAGTTATTGGCGGTTGGTTAACTTCAAGGAAGAGGTATGCCCAAACAGAAAAAATGGTTTATGACCCATAGGGAAGTCCCGGAGGGGCATATCGCTCAAAGGAAAAGGCCATTTGGGTTGTTAGATGTGATGCTAAATGGCATGCGAGCTTACTGACAAGATCAACCGCAGAAGATGAGATGACAATCTCTGTCAAAAATCGTCATCTCAAGAGCATTCTGCTCATTTTATGAAAAATTCAAAGGTCTCTTAGCGCTTATGAGACAGATCGCGTTTTTGGCATTTATCCAAATCCTCTTGCCAAATGATTTTGAGACGGCTGATGGTTGGAGCAGATAATCCGGGTGCATCTTTGCCCACCAGTGCTGCTAGTGCCTCAGTAAAATCACTGGTAGAGACGCCTTTCAAGTAGAGCCATGGTATTAGTTCTTCCATGCTTCTTGTTTTGCGAAGATAAGGGGGTAATAGGGAAGATGCAAATCGAATAGGCCGTGATTCATGATCCGGTTGGCGATCTCGGGCACGAGGAGCCTTGACCGCTACCGGACCAATTCCAGTTTGAATTTGGCGCTCAGGAAGATAACCATTACGCACCACCATTTGATGGTCCTGATTGTCTCTGAGATCCCTGTATTGGGCCAAAAAGCCTTCTATCTCTGCTTCTAAGGCTTCGGCCAGCAACTTTCTGGCTCCTGTTCGTAATACATCGGTAATAGGGTCGTCAATAAATCGCTCTGGCTTTTTAAACTCAATTACGTTATCTTTTGTCATGGTGTGTGTATCCTTTCTTTTGGTTATTAAAAGTGCTGGGGATATTGCGCTAACAATTTCCCGAAGGATACACCACCTAACCTCTTAAACACAACTTTCGATTATATTTCTACTCGCTGGGCTGATCACCTACTTGTTGCTTGCCATTTATTACCGTGAACAGAATAACGAAAAAATTAGTATATAAAGAGTCAGGGAGCTCCGCATCAAGATAGAGAATGAAGCCCATATCGCTAGGAGGCTGTCGGAAAACCCCCATCTACTACGTTATCCTCATCCCTCGTCACTGCGGCGTACTTCTATTGTACGTCTCATTCCTCGGGATTTCGGATGCCTTGTATCTGGAGATTTTCCATCAGCCTCCAATAAAACCAGCTCTCCGACAGGCTCCTAGGAGCCTGTCGATTTACCACAGTTGATCATTTTTACCATTTTGGTTCTTTGAGAGTTGGTTACTGAGATATTGGAGCGATTTTTTAACAAATTCTCCCCCGGCATGCCCAAACAGGTCTCCATTGGCGGCCTATCACGGCACGGCCGGCACCCATCCGCTTCTAAAGAGCTTAAGGATGTTGTGGGTGAAACAGATGATGTCCCATTCCGCTGCTACATTTGATACGCCCCGCAAGGAAAATCGGCGGAACCCTCGTACCTCTTTGATTTGACCGAAGACCGGTTCCACAATCTGTTTGCGTTTGGAATAAATCATTCGGCCTTTTTGGGTCGTCAACTTTCGTTCCATGCGCTCTTTGATCGTCGCATTGTTGGGTATCCTGCCTCTTGGAGCCGTGGCAGGAGGATGTTTCCCATGCGGTTTTTTGTTTGTGGCCACGTAGGCATCTACCTCAGCCTTGGCTAAAGTTTTACAGTTGTCTTCACTGAAGTATCCCGCATCGGCGCTTAACCGTTTGGGTTTCTTGCCGCCGGTGTTCTTTGTAATCGCCTCGATCATGGGCTGAACTTGCTCTTTGTCATTTTCTTGTTGCGTCACTTGGGAGGCAACAATGATCTGGGCTTTATCGTCCACTACGCTTTGACAGTTGTAACACTGTTCAAAGCCCTTTGTGGTACTGTCTTTCATGATTCGAGAGTCCGGGTCGGTGAAGTTGCGCTGCTTTTTGTCAGGCGGTGTCTTCGAAGGCGGCTTGTGAGGACGCCCTTTACGGGAACTGTCTTTATTCTCCTTTCGCTGTTTCTCCTTTTCGACGGCCTCTTTCAGGGCTTCTTCTTCAAGCGCTTTCATGGCTTCCTGAATCTTTTTCAACCGGCTTTCCCTGAAGCGGAGTTCACGTGGGAGTTCATCGCCTTTTTTGCCTTTACCATAAAGAGCGTCTTCTTTAGCATCGCAACCCTCTGCCTCTTTAAGAAGGCTCCGGACCTCTCGCTTCAACTCCTTTTCTTTTTTCACCATGCGCCCATAGCTCATGGCCTTGTGCTTCGACGCATTTGCTTTGACCTTGGTGCCATCTAAAGCCACATGACCCAGCTTGACAAGACCGGCTTTCTGGCAGAGACACAGCACCTGAACAAAAAGAGCAGACAAGGCTTTGAGGTGACGCTTGCGAAACTTTGCAATGGTGTCGTGATCTGGGTGTTGATCGCCGGCCAGAACCCGGAAGGCCACCGAATGATATGTTGCTTGTTCGATCTTTCGAGAACTCGGTACCCCCAGGCAATAAGCATAAAGCAAAAGCGCTACCATCATCCGGGGATTGTATGCGGGCTGGCCTCCCTCGCTGTTGTTATAACTGGAAGTTATTGCCCGAAGGTCTAATTCGTTGACCGTATCCAGGATGAAGTAAACTAAATCATCTTCGGGCAACCATTCCCGCATGTCGGGAGGCAACAAGTACAATTGAGCAGGGTCATAAGGCTTGAATCTTGCTTTAGTTTCCATGTAAAATATAATATCACAATAGCTAAGTTATTGCAATAATTATTAATTTAAGTATCTCTAGACAGTTGCGCTAAACAGGTAGTAATCCGACAGGCTCCTAGGAGGCTGTCCGAGAATAGACTAATTGGCCAATTTTCTCGAAAAAAATTTAAAATTATTTTGAAGGATACGCGTCTCTAAATCATAAGTCAACTAAAACACTGTGATAA
>JAFDHL010000308.1 GCA_019308785.1 Deltaproteobacteria bacterium | reverse complement strand
GTAACAAGGGCCTTACACCTCGTATAAAGGTAGGCCAACTCCTTCAGGCCGGTTTGACCTGCAAGATTCCTGGGCTTTTCTTTCATCATCTTCGAAATATCTTCAATAGTTGTCCAATCCTGACTGCTTCCCGTAAAAAAAATCTCGCACGACAGATCATGCCGGAGCCTGTCTGCGAGGAGTGCAAAGCGCTCTGGTTCCCAGAGCTTTGTCTTCCATTTAGCCATAGGATTGATAATGACCAGCGGCCTTTTTTTATCACCGTCCTTGTCTAATACCTGGTCGATCAATCCCTTATCATTCTGGGAAACAGGAATATTCCCGTTCCACGATGTAAAATTGCACCCGAGGTATTCGGCGAATTTCAGGTAAAGATCAATCGCATGTTTTTCATAATCAATCGCAACAGGCCGTTCAAAAAAGCCATCCCCCTTCCCTGGCACCGGCCATGCCGATCTTTCGCTTCCCCCTGGAAAGACCGGTCAGAACCCCGCTTTTAAAAAGGCCTTGAAGATCAATCACAAGATCGTACTCACATGTCCTTAGGTCTTTTAAAAATCGAAAAAATTTCCGGATCACGTATGAATACTCCGTGCCAATCACCCGATTCACGGCCGGGTGTCCCTTTATGATTTCAGATGCCTCCTCTTCAACGAGCCAGTCTATCCGGGCAGCAGGAAAATTCTCTTTCAGCACCGAAAGTAAGGGAAGCGAGTGTACCACGTCCCCGATGGCACTCAATTTTATGATCAAAATACTCGATAGCTCATAGCTCATAGCTGATAGCTCATAGTCCTAAAATTATTGCTCAAAGTTCATAACTCATAGCTGATACCTCGTGGGGCAAAAAACTCCGAAACTTGAGCTGTGAGCTATGAGCTGTCTTTAATAATCCATTTAACCGCGTGAAGCAGGTCCTTTGCAATATGAACCGGCTTGCTGGGGCTGCTGGGAAGCACATAATCAATTTCTCCAAGGCCGTAGCCGGTAGTAACCAAAACTCCTTTTAAATTGGACCGATGTGCCATGTCAATATCCATACAACGGTCACCAACGACATAGGAGTTAGCCATGTCAATATCGAAGTTTTCACAGGCCATTTCAATTAGGCCCGTCCTTGGCTTCCTGCAATCACAGGCAATACTGTATTCAGGTACAATTCCCTCCTCATAATGCGGGCAGAAGTAAATCCCGTCAATAACGGCCCCTTCCTTTTGAAGCAGTGCCCTCATGTGGGAATGGATCTTTTCAACCAGATCAATGGGGAAATATCCACGCGCAACGCCCGATTGATTGGATATAACAATTGCAAGATAGTCATGCCTGTTCAAAAGTTTTAAGGCCTCAGCCGTCCCCGGCAGGAGAACAAACCTGCTGATGTGGTTAATATAACCCATCTGCTCGTTAATGGTACCGTCCCTGTCAATAAAAACGGCCGGCTTTCTCACTCAGATGCCCCCTTTAAACTCTCCATCTCCGCCCAAACCTCTTCCGGTTCTATGGACAGCATACAGCGAAAATCTGTCGGACATTCGGGCTTAAGGCATGGAGCACATTCAATTTCATGTTTGACGATTCTTGTCTTTGGCCCTCGCGGACCCGTAGCTACCGGATCGGTTGAACCAAATATAGACACTGTGGGAATGCCCAGGGATGCGGCAACGTGCATAAGCCCGGAATCATTTGTCACAAAAAAATTACAGCGACTGATCAGGCCAATCGCCTCCCCGAGTGACGTTCGACCACAAAAATTATAAGACCTGCGTGCCATGGAACCGGATAGCACTTCACAAATATCCGTTTCGTTCCCGCTGCCCAACACAAGGACCCTGGCACCCCACTTTTCAGCAGCCCAATCTCCGATCCTTGCAAACCGATCAGCAGGCCACCTTTTGGCATCTCCAAAAAGGGCACCGGGACTGAGCCCGATTACAAAGTCCCACTCCATGATACCTCTCGAATAAAGTAGGCTCTCAGCTTTTTCCATATCCTCTTGAGCAGCGTACAAAGACGGATCCCGGCTTGTCCCACTCCACCCCATTGCCTGAAGCAAGGCCATATAATATTCCACCTGGTGTACCTTTAGAACTTCTTCGTCCCTGACGATCCTGTGGGTAAGCAGAAATCCCCGACCATCCCCGCAATACCCGACCCTGAATGTAATTCCCCCCAGACAGGCCAGAAGAGCAGCTTCAAAGGCGTTCTGGAAAAGAATGGCCAGATCGAATCCCTCGTTTCGAATAAGTTTGATCACTCGCGCCATTTCCCCACAATACGTAATATAGCCCTGCCCTTTCCTGAAAGGTATGATCGCGTCCACGGCAGGATGGTTTTTGAACAATGGTACGACCCAGGGTCTTGCCAACACAGTGATCGAACTTGTGGGGAAGTTCTCTTTCACCACCTCCAGGGCAGGGAGGGACATGACCACATCGCCCACCCAGTTGGTGGCGCGGACAAGTATGCGTCTGACTCCTGATTTGTCAATCTGCCTGCTGCTAACCATTTGCAACATGTTTCATATCATTTTCTGATAAACGACACGCGATTTGTGTTATGCGATCTCCGAGTCCATATCGCACATCCCTTTAAGGATCAATATGTCCCGATTGCCGAAAATAATCACCTGGAAGCGGGCAATAGAACATGGTTTTCCAGCGTTTATGGAACCAGAACCAGTGATCCGGATATCGCCTGATATACGTCTCGATAATGCCCGTAAAAAGGGCGGTGTTTTCTTCGATGTCTCTTGTCCTATCTCCGGTTATCAGCAGATTCACCTCTTTTTCAAAGATAATCCGGTACCTTCCATCCGGCTGTTTCACCGAAAAAGCAGGAAGAACCGGGGTCCCTTTCCTCAGGGCCATGAGTGCAAGCCCCTTGTTTACACAGGCCTGCCTGCTAAGAAATTCAACAAACACTCCGGAATACCAGTCCACATTTTGGTCCAGCAGAATGCCAACACCTCTGTTATCCCTAACCGCTTTCACTATGTTTCTCATGCCCTGATCTTTTGTGATAATCTCGACACCAAACCTGGAGCGTAGATCGTTAATAACACGATCGGCCGGTGAAAAGTCAATGGGTCTGGCAACAGCAGCACCATTGGGAACAAAACACATATTGATCACAACAGACATTAACTCCCAATTCCCGAAATGAGCGGTTAGCAAAAAAAACCCCTTACCCTTGTCCATGGCATTGAGAAGATTTTCTTCGTTTTCAAAAATAACATATCGGTCAAGGTTCTTAGGGTTCAATCTCAGGATATGGGGAACCTCAAACAGCATCTCACCAAAATGCATCACTACCCGCCTGTTTAACCTCTCTATTTCACTTGCTTCCATATGATCGCCGAAGGCATGACGGAGGTTGTCCAGAGAGACTCTTGTACGACTCATGGGAATCATGGCAAAAGCTCTCCCCAGTAACCGTCCCAAGAATTGCCCCGTGCGAAAAGGTATAAAAGACATGAGCCGGACAACCGCAAAAATAAGCCTGTATATAACTACCGAAAAAAATCCCATATCACTTGATTTCATTTTTGATCATCCTGAAAAAATCATCCTGATCAGAAAGCAAAGCAAATTCGATGCACAAATAAGCCATATCATGGTAGGCAGGTACGACAGACGCAATTCTAACCCAATCCTTTTCAGTGGTAATTAGATATTGGGCGCCGAGTTTATCCTTCATATGAATATGAATCAATGCCTGGATCTCATCCTGCTTGAATATGTAATGGTCTCGAAAACCCTTGAAATAAACCGGATCAGCGCCCAGTCCAACAAGAGTCTGCTTGAATACTTCTGGTCTTGCAATTCCTGCAAAGGCCACAACCCTTTTGCCCTTTAAAATGCCGGGCTCATGAATCTCATCCAAAAAGGGGAAGACGACTTTCTCCGGCAGGTGATCCGCATAAAAAATGGGAATTGCAGGAGATCCCTCCCCTAAAAAATTTAAAAGCTTATCTCCGGCGCCATGCACGCCACATCGCGTTAAAATACAGGCATCTGCCCTGGCCAATTGATCAACCGGTTCTCTCAGAGGCCCCCTTGGCAAAAGATGACCATTGCCGAATGGCTTTTCAGCATCAATCAGAGCCAGATCCAGGTCGCGCCTTAATTCCATGTGCTGAAAACCATCATCGAGAATAAAAAAGTTGCATCCAAACTTTTCATGGGCAAATATGCCGGCAGCATATCGTTTTCCGGATATGACCACAGGAATACCGGAAAGTTTTTTGGCGAGAAGATAAGGCTCATCCCCGGCATCCCGGGGATCAGCCTTAATGCTGTTACCGTCAGACACCTCCAAAACCTTTTTTCTGTAACGTCCC
>JAFDHL010000307.1 GCA_019308785.1 Deltaproteobacteria bacterium | reverse complement strand
GGACGACTGACAAATGAAAGGTGGCCTTATAACACGATTAAAGATAAACTGCAATTCCAAAAAGTTGCAGAAAAAGGGTGATTCATTACGCCCCTGCGTTCAAGGGGTCACTATTTTTAGACGGTGCGTTCCTGTCTTTACAACTACTTAGGTTATTTAGGCTGAAGGCTGAAGACTGTTAGTAAAGGGCTAAACGTGGTGCAAATGAGGCTCCTATTACTGTAACTGCTTTATCCCTCAAAAGAACTCTTTCGGTTCTCTTTCCCCTTCCCGTCCTCCGCAGTAGCTTTGCTACGGAGGATGGACAGTCTTCAGTCTAAACACCTTCAGCCTGACTACGTGAGTAATCACTGTCTTTGTAACACTATATATTGACATTTACAGATTTTTATGAACAATATATAGGGTAATTTAGCTGAAGAATTTTGGTTTTGTAATAAATGCCAAGGGGTAATATTCATGCTCGATCTCAAGTTTGTAAGATCTAATCTCGATAGCATCAGGGCGATGCTCAAAAACAGACAATACGATCTTGATGTCTCCAGATTTGAGGACCTGGATCAAGAAAGAAGAAAGAGGCTGACCGTTCTGGAAGAACTGCGACACAGACGGAATCACGTAACTGATAAGATCGCAGCCATGAAAAAAAGGGGCGAGGATGCGTCTGCCGTTATCTCTGAAATGAAAGAAGTCTCTTCCAGTATCAAGGAAAGGGAAAAGGAACTTCCACGGTTTGTGGAGGAGTTGAACGAGTTGCTCATGGTTATCCCGAACATGCCCCATGAGTCGGTTGTTGTGGGAAAGGATGAAGAGGATAATCCCGTGATCCGGACCTGGGGTGAGATCGGAAAAATGGATTTTGAACCTCTTCCTCACTGGGAGATCGGGGAAAACCTCGGTATCCTGGATTTTGCCCGTGCGTCCAGGCTGGCAGGATCCAGGTTTGCAATATATCGTGGCTTGGGTGCAAGGCTCGAAAGAGCGCTCATCAACTTCATGCTGGATATTCACACAAAAGAGCATGGATATACCGAAATACTGCCACCGTTCATGGTTAATTCTGCCTCCATGACCGGTACGGGCCAGTTGCCAAAGTTCGAAGAGGACCTTTTTAAGATTAAAGGCTGGGACTTGTACCTGATCCCTACGGCAGAGGTACCTGTCACCAATATCCACCGTGAGGAGATCCTATCCGGAGAGGAATTGCCTGTTTATTACGTTGCCTACACACCCTGTTTTCGTTCAGAGGCCGGGTCCTATGGCAAGGACACCCGGGGACTTATCAGGCAGCACCAGTTTAACAAGGTGGAATTGGTCAAGTTTACAAGACCTGAAGAATCCTATGATGAACTGGAAAAATTGACTCTGAACGCAGAGGAGATCTTGAAGCGCCTTGAACTACCCTACCGGATGGTATCCCTATGTACAGGAGACCTTGGGTTTTCAGCGGCAAAAACCTATGATCTGGAGGTATGGCTTCCCGGCCAAAATCTTTACAGGGAAATTTCTTCTTGCAGCAATTTCGAGGCGTTTCAGGCGAGGCGGGCGGAGATTCGTTTCAAGGGGAAGGGGACCCGGGGTACGGAGTTGGTGCATACCTTAAACGGTTCCGGTCTGGCTGTAGGAAGGACCGTAGTGGCTATTCTCGAAAATTATCAGCAGGCGGATGGGAGTGTTGTCATACCTGAGTCACTCAAATCATATATGGGCGGGGTTGATTTAATAAGCAGTGTTAAAAATGAGAAGTAAAAGCGGTCAGCCTTCGGGGTGGCGTGATTATCAGAGAAGCCTTAAAGGGAACTCCAGGAGAAAGAATGTTTTAAGCAGGCTTCCCCTCCTGGTCCTGTATTCGGGTTGCGCCTTTCTGATAATATTTCTTGTCTTCTGGTCCGGTTCCCGGATTTCGGGCTATTTGAGCCAGGCCAGCCACAGGCCTTCTGATAAGGTGGAAGGCCCGGTTGACATTCCGGAGAGTTTTTCCAAAGAGGATATTGCGGGCGTCTTAAGGGATATGGACAGTGCGCCTTTGTCTCTTACGGGCCATTATTTTTTCGAAATGGATGGGATGCGCTTTAGCGTTAACTCATCTCTTGATCCGGCCCTTCAAAAGTACATTCTTGATCTCCTTCGACGTTCCAGGACCCAGCAGGCGGCTGTAGTGGTTTTAAGTCCTAACGATGGCCGTGTTCTTGCCATGGTAAGTTATGCAAAAGGGGGAGGTGAAGAAAACCTCTGCCTAAAGGCGGATTTTCCGGCCGCGAGTCTTTTCAAGATGGTATCGGCAGCAGCGGCCATGGAGACGGCAGGCTTTACTCCGAATCGAACCGTATTTTTTTATGGGCGAAAACACACACTTTACAAGAGCCAGTTAAAGAAGAGAACAGGAAAGTATACTTCGAAAACAAGTTTCAGAAAGGCATTTGCATCATCTATTAATTCCGTGTTCGGAAAGCTGGGTATATACGACCTGGGCCAGACAGTGATGACCGAATATGCAGATCGCTTTCTTTTTAATCGGGATATCCCTTTTGATCTTCCTGTTGGCGTTAGCTATATAGATATTCCGGATGATGATTTCGGATTGGCAGAGATTTCATCGGGGTTTAACAAAAAGACCCTGATTTCCCCTTTACACGCGGTGTTACTTGTATCTGCCGTAGCGAATAGCGGAATTGTGATGGCCCCCTGGCTTGTTGATCATATCTCGGACGAATCCGGCCATATCATCTACAAAAGTAAGCCATCTGTTCTGGCGTCTCCTATAAGCCGGGGGACGGCAGAAGATATGAGGGTGCTAATGAGGGATACTATTCGTTATGGGACATGTAAAAAGTCCTTCCAAAAGGTGCGGCGGAAAAAAGCATTTAAAGATGTTGATTTAGGGGCCAAGACAGGTACAATTAATGATAAAATGGACCGGTATAAGTATGACTGGCTTGCAGCCTATGCCCTTAGAAAAAACAGCTCCAAGGCAATGTGTATTGTGGTCCTGAGCATTCATGGGGAGAAACTGGGTATCAGGGCCAGTGACCTTGGGCGATACATTATCAACTATTACATAACATCATAGGAGGCTGTCGGAAAACCCCCATCTACTGCGTTATCCTCATCCCTCGTCACTGCGGTGTACTTCTATGTACGCCTTCCACCCTCCGTAGTCCCGCTTGAGCAGAGATTTTAATGAGGGTGTTAATTTAACATTTTCTCCAAGCGGGAACACTAATAAAGTTGTAATCGCGAGAAGTATGGGGGGCAGGT
>JAFDHL010000306.1 GCA_019308785.1 Deltaproteobacteria bacterium | reverse complement strand
CTCCTTTCTGATGGCTTTTGTTTAATATCAAATCTATTATAGCCTTATCAGACGGGCATTTCGAGTACTTTCTTGTCTAATTCCCAATTTAATTGCACTTGATCAAGGGCTAGTAAAGTCCTTTTTTCCGTATTTCCCGAGGTGGCACTTCCAATTGATAATGCACAGTGGAGAAATGTTTTCAAGACGATTGATTATGGGGACATTATAATGCTGATGGCTTCAGAAATAGCGGAATGGGAAAAAAGAGTTAAAACACATCTCGAATCATGTGATCCACATCCAATCAAGACATTGCCTTTGGTTTATAATGTAATGGCTATGAAAGCGCGACCTTAAGAGAGCCTAAAAAAAATCATGAAAATTATCAAATCCGGACTCCATCCACTCTATGAGCAATATTCAAATCAAGAAAACCGCCTTACACATGCTTTGCTACATACCATAGGTTCTTCTGAATTGTTGCTTTCCAAATTCCTCAGAAAACTTGTCAGGGTTAACTTTCCAATTGCTGGTGAGACATATGAAATTACCACTCAAAAGGTCCCATTTTCTCATGGAGATACCGAGCAAAAGCAAGTCGAATCCATACCAGATGCCTGGATCGTTGATAAGAGTTCAAAACTTGGCATTGTAATAGAAGTTAAGGATAAGAAGAACAACCTGAGGTTGAGTCAACTTCGTCGTCATACAAATAAGATAAGAAACTACAAGCATCCATACCTTCTTGTAATTACCCCTGACCTCAAAAAGCCAGATAAGATATATGAATTTGAACGGAAAGAAGGAAAATACTTGAAAATAGTTTGGCTTTCTTGGGATGAAATCTACCGCTGGTTGAGGAAGTTATCAATATCAATGAAATCCAAAAGGAGCAAAGAAACATTTCTTGTAGCATCTCTACAAGAGTATTTGGAAAGGAGGAGAGAAGTGTTAGGATTCCAAGGGATCTATTTTCCAACAGGTTTCAATGTATTGGAAGCTAAGTTCATCCTGAATGCTGAGATGGAAGAGCTTGAGCCGACTGTAAAAAAGATGAAATATAAGGAATTATGTGAACGCAGACCAGCAATTACGACTTTTTCACAAGAGTCTGTTTGGGACTGTTTTGGTATAAAAGAAGGGTTTACAAAAGATCTGCATGTTACGCTCGGAATAAATGAAAAATCTCATGATATTTCTATTACTGTTCCCAACTCTGCCAAGCAGGCATGGTCTCGATTGAAAAAGGTATTTTCTGATGAGGTAGAAAAAGACCGGCTTTTCTCAATTCTTGAAAGTCTGAGGAATAAAGTCCCGCACCTGTTTGTTGAGTTTAATCAGCGTCATTTTATTGCCCAAAAGAAAGGTATGAGAGATGGCTATATGGAATTCGATATCGACACTCTTGGTGCCCCTTTCATGAAGAAGAATTCAAAAGCGAAAAAGTTCCCTATGTGGTGGTCGGTTATTGAAGAAGCCATTATGAATAAAAAAAGGATCAATGGACAGGTTATGTTTAAATCAAAATTCTATTTCGATGAAACAAAGGGAATTGAAAAACCTAAATTCATCAAGACAGCAGAAAATACTATAGAAGCCTTGAAACCTCTTTATGATTTTTTAAAGGAAAATTGATTCAAAGGACTCAATATGTGAAAGAATGGGGGTCGCCTACACTCTTGACAAAGAGAAATTGACGCCCTTTAGTTTTACAGTTTAGTACAGAATGGGTATAGGTTTACGTCGGTACTTATACGCCGCCGGTGAAATCTTCGTTCGACCCATTGTGAAGTGGGCCCCCTTACACATCTCTGAAGAGCACTATTCAGAAAACGTCCCCCTGGTGTAACCGTTTTAGAAAATCCTCCACAGGCAGGACATCGAGGCCGTCAAAATGATAGGCTCGCTTGCCCGCATAAATGCCGATCATTTTGTCTACATGAATGCGGTTGTGGCTTTTGAGGGAGCGCATGGGACGTTCCCATCTTCGGTCCCATTTATCCACATTTTTCACTTCCAAACAGACAAGGTGGGGATTTGAGGACGGCTGCCGTTTCCGGGTCTCAATGACAAAGTCAATCTCAACCCCGCTGCCCGTCCTGTAGAAGGATATAGCCCGGTTCTTGTTCCGGGTATGGTTGTAGACTCTCAATTCATGGTAAATCAGGTTTTCCAGGGCCGTGCCTTTCCAGAGCCTGTCCAAAGGATCAAAAAGAAGCCCTGCGGCTGCTCTGGCAACACCGGGATCGAACCAGTAAAACTTGGGGTGAGTCTGTTCCCGCACTTTCAGTCCCGGCCGATAGGCGGGGAGAAAATATCCAAGAAGGGTGTCCTCCAGAATGGAAAAATAGACATCCACACTGCTTCGCGGCACGCCGGCCTCACGGGCGATGTTCTGGCTGTTCACTCGTTGACCGTTCAGTTGCCCGGCGATGCTCAGGAAACGCAGAAAGGGGGGCAGGCGCCTTACAAGGCCTTCTTCCTTGATTTCCTCTTTGATGTAGGTGTTCACATAGGCATTGAGGATATCGGGTGCTTCCTCGCGATTCAGTTGAACCAATGGCAGAAGGCCCCATTCAAGTGAAAACCCCGCATTAAATTCGTTACGCAGCTCTCTGAAAGAAAAAGCATCAAGGTTGCGGGTAACGGCCCGTCCGCCCAAAAGGTTAACCCCGCCCCGGCGCAGCTTCCTGGCTGATGAACCGCACAGGGCGAACTTCCATTCCCTGGTTTCCATCAGGCGATGTACTTCATCAAGGAGGTGGGGGATCTTCTGGATCTCATCAAGGACTACCCATGAACCCGGTGGAAGATTTCCGACCATGGCCTCTATAAGGCTTGGGTTTTGAGAGAACTCAAGGTAGAGTGAGGAATCAAGCAAGTCGAAGAAGGTGGCCTGTGGGAGAACCTGCCTCAGCCAAGTGGTCTTCCCAACGCCGCGCGGCCCAAAAAGGAAAAAAGAACGTTTAGGCGCCTTCAGTAATCGATGTACGAGGGTTTTTCTCATAATGCAATTCTACACTTATCTTGTAAAATTGCAAGCCAATTTTACAAGATCTTTGTAAAATAGATAAGCGATGCGTGGAGATAGCGGGACGCCCCCCGTAGAACGGGATCTTCGACTGGATCGCAAAAAAAGGGATTCATCGGGTCATCTGCCTTAAAAAAAGCTTGACTTGTATATTTGTGTCATATACATTTATAATTAATGGAAAACGAATTTGAACATTTTTTAGGTTTCCAGTGGGACCAGGGAAATGTTGATAAAAACCTTATCAGACATAAGGTCGAAAACTGGGAGTGTGAGCAAGTTTTTTTCAACAGACCGCTTCTTGTTATTGACGATCCAAAACATTCGACCTCTGAAAAACGGTGGGCTGCATTTGGCAAAACGGATGCAGATCGTTTTCTTATCTTAGTATTCACGAAGAGAGGCGACCTGATTAGAGTAATTTCCGCCAGGGATATGAATAAAAAAGAAAGGGAGTTTTATGATGAAAAAGGATAAAACCATTCCTAAATTTAGAAATGAAGACGAAGAGCGAGAATTCTGGGCTACTCATTCTCCGCTTGATTATTTTAATACAAAAGATTTCAAAAGGGCTTCTTTCCCCAAATTAAAGCCATCGTTAAAATCAATCTCAATTCGCCTCCCGGAGG
>JAFDHL010000305.1 GCA_019308785.1 Deltaproteobacteria bacterium | reverse complement strand
ACTGGCAGCGACGAAAATCAGGGTTAAGAAATTAGAGGCCCAACTCAAAAAAGCCAAGGCTGCGGAAAAGTCAGCAAAGGCAAAAGCGAAGAAAGCACCCGCAAAGAAAAGGCGAGTCGTAAAGAAGAAGGCACCCGCAAAGAAAAGGCGAGTCGTAAAGAAAAAAGCGCCTGCAAAGAAAAGACGGGTCGCAAAGAAAAAATAGTCTTCTGTTTGACGGCCATCAATTGGTCCAGTGAAACCGGGAGGGAATGCCCCTGGCCGGGAGGGTTGTCTGTTGTCTGAATAGGACAGAATGTTGATAATTCAACTGACGAAACCCCATTTTTCCAACTGCCTCTCCATTCTTACCCTATGGCTTCCCGGCCAATAATGCCGCCCGCATGAAGGGCAGTATTTGATTCCTGATATGTTTTGATAAAACACATATTCAGGCACGTTTTCCTGGGCCATATCTATTTGCATATCGCCTAAGAGAATATTGCAGATCAGGCATCTGCTGAACCATCTTGACCGATGCGGCACAAGATGGAGCCTCTCCTTGAGTTCGGCTATTTGCTCCCCCACGGCATTGCCATGAAGGAGCAACGCGCCTGTGTATTGATGGATTCATCCATGACACCTGGGCTGTAGTGACGCTGGTAGTGAGTATCATAGCCCAGCACCCTGAGCCATTTGGCCAGTTTACCCAGCATAGAATCAGCCACAAACTTTGTTTCCATAGCCTTTCCCCGGGGTCTATCCTGGAATTGAAGCTCTCTGACAGCCTTCCTCTATCTTCCCGTCCTCCGTCCCGCTCAAGCGGGACTACGGAGGGTGGACAGTCTTAAGTCTAAACACCTAATTTTTTGTAATCACGCATGATTTGCCCCTATTAACCTTCCACCTTCAGTCTATCCACCTGAGTAGATACATGACAGTAGCCCGATGTTATATTGATGATTTACCACAATAATAATATGTGGTAAACATGTGTGACAAATATTTAACCGAATATCGGATTTGGTGTATGGACAAAATAGTAATTGAAGGCGGAAAATCCTTAAAAGGGTCGGTGAAGGTGAGCGGGGCAAAAAACGCTGCTCTTCCTATCCTTGCCGCATGTCTCTTGACCGGGGGCCGGCATAGCTTACGCAGTATTCCCCACCTCAGAGATATTCAGACCATTAAGAGCATTATGTCAAAACTGGGGGTGACATTCAGAGATGGGAAAGAGGGCCTTGAGGTAAGTTCAGACAACCTGACAGGCTGTGAAGCCCCTTACGATCTGGTAAAAACCATGAGGGCATCGGTTCTTCTTTTAGGCCCGCTTTTGGCCCGTTATGGCAAAGCAAGGATATCTTTGCCCGGCGGTTGCGCAATAGGTGCACGGCCTATAAATTTGCATTTGAAGGCCCTGGTTGCCATGGGAGTTGATATGTATTTAGACCGAGGCTATGTCAACGCCAGGGTTGATCGTTTAAAAGGGGCCGATATTTTTTTTGATATTCCTACTGTTACAGGTACTGAAAATATCATGATGGCTGCTGTGACGGCCAGCGGTCAGACAGTTTTGAATAATGCAGCCAAGGAGCCCGAAATCCAGGATCTTGCCCGCATGTTACGAGGAATGGGTGCGGATATTCAAGGGGATGGGTCTGATACAATTACTATTAGTGGCGTTAGAGACCTGAGACCCGCACGGCACACAATCATTCCCGACAGGATCGAGGCAGGAACTTTAATGATTGCGGGGGCCATGACCGGTGGTGAAGTAAAAGTAGAAGGGTGTATGCCCTCACATCTGGAAGCACTTACAGAAAAACTGGTGTCTACCGGCGCACGGATAGAGGTTGGCCATGATAGTGTTGTTGTCAAAGGACCTGATATCATTAAAAGCGTGGACATAAAAACCATGCCTTTTCCAGGTTTTCCAACGGATCTTCAGGCCCAGTTTATGGCGTTTATGTGCATAGCAAAGGGCCGGAGCATGATCCGGGAATCTGTTTTCGAGAACAGGTTCATACATGTTAGTGAACTTAAAAGGATGGGTGCGGATATAGAAATCAACGGAAATCAAGCTCTTGTAAAAGGTCAGAACCGCCTCCTGCCAGCGCCGGTGATGGCCACCGATCTCCGGGCCAGTGCTTCCCTTGTTTTGGCCGGGCTGGTGGCGGAGGGCGGCAGAACAGAAGTGCAGCGGATCTATCATCTGGACAGGGGATATGAGGGCCTGGAAAACAAGTTCAAACACCTGGGAGCTGCCATATGGCGGGAAAAAGGGTAAGGTGTTTCATCGCCCCCTTATACCGGTATTTTTCTCTTTCACAGGGGGCATCGTATTTAGCCACATAATTCTTTCTTCCTTTTATGGGCTCCTGCTGCCTGTATTTTTATCAAGCATTATTCTCCTTTTCGCAACACTCTTCCTTCCTTTCCGATTAAGGGTTTTCTGCCTGCTTGCCACATTTTTTTTCGCCGGTATGTTGCTGGACCTGCACAAAAATATCCCTTCTCAATTGTTGCCACTCGCAAAACAGCGCAAAAACGTTACGATTGAGGGGACGGTCCTTGAGCCTGCAAGGGTCATCAAAAAGACGGCAAGGATCAAGCTAAGGGCGCACAGCCTGTTTATCCAAGACAAGAGGATATGGGTCAACGAAAACCTGTTTGTGAATGTGTATTATCATTTTCCACATCTCAGGCCCGGAGAGAAGATACGATTTTCTGCTCGATTGAGGCCCTTTAAAAATTTCAACAACCCAGGCCGGTATGACTATGAATCGGCCATGAAAATAAGGGGATATTCCTGTGCCGCCTCCATTTCAGACGGAAGGCACATCGTGCCCATGGGACGTGGCCACCTGCCTGTATCCCGTAGTCTGGTTGAAACGGTTCAACGACCCGTAAGGGAGTTTTTCAGGGAAAAATTAGACAACCGGGCCTGTGCCCTTTTCAGGGCCCTGATCTTAGGAGAGCGTCAGGGTATCAGTCCGGAGTTAAGAGAACCATTTAACCGGACCGGACTGGGGCATGTGCTTGCGGTTTCGGGCCTTCATATTGGACTTGTGGCCTGGGTCGCCTTTTTTCTTTTCAAGGGCTTATTATCCTTGTCCTACAGGACGGCACTCAAGACCGATATCCGAAAGCTTGCCGCCGTTTTAACATCCATTCCTGTTATAGGTTACACCTGTCTTGCAGGATTCCAGGTTTCAAGCCAGCGGGCAATGATCATGGTTCTGGTGTTTCTCTGGTCTTTGATTTTAGGAAGGGAAAAGGAGGTCTGGTCTACTCTTGCCCTGGCCGGCCTACTAATCCTCGCCATAGACCCTCAGGCCATCTTCAGCATCTCCTTTCAGCTCTCCTTTATTGCGGTGATCGGTATTCTCTGGTTAACCCCCGCTATCTTGAATAAAATTCCCCTTCCTGTGGAGACGGCCCAGAAGAAAATGACAATTCTTGATCGCTTGTTTGTTTATTCTATCGGGCTCATTTGTGTAAGCTTTTCTGCAGTGGTTTTTCTTCTCCCCATTACCACTTATTATTTTCACCGGGTTTCCCTTGTGTCCATCCCGGCCAACGTGACGGCTGTGCCCATACTGGGTCTGTGGATAATCCCCCTTGGCTTACTCTCGGCAGTGACCCTTCCTTTTTTCCCTCAAGTGTCAGCCGTCTTTGTGGAACTTGGGGCATGGGGGTTAAGCGTGATGATGGAAATTGTCCGGTTCTGGTCCAGCCTGCCCTGGTCCAGCTTCTGGGTAGTTACGCCAAATCCCTTTGAGATGTTCATGTTCTATGCACTTCTTTTTTTTGTGTTCTTTTACAAACGCTGGCCGTGGGCAAAGATTGGAGTTTTGGCCCTTGCAATAATTATTTTTGCCGATGTCGGTTATTGGATACACAGGGTGCGCTTTAATGATGGCCTGAAA
>JAFDHL010000044.1 GCA_019308785.1 Deltaproteobacteria bacterium | reverse complement strand
AGCAAAATATGTAATGGCAGCCCAAGTTATAGAGTTGGGGAGGCTCCGCGAGCTCACCCTAAAGGGCTCACTCGCCTCCCCAACATCTATAACTTGGAAGTGTACCAGTTACAATCTAAATTTAAATCCTTTACTTTTCGTTTGATTTCATTTTTCCGTTCATCAAAATTAATAGCCAATTCTTTGTATTTCATTTACAAACCTTCTTCATGTGTCATTCTTTTTATGATTAACAGGATAGCAAAAGTGAGATTTAGCCTTGTTTTTTCTTGAAACAAAATCTTGTATATCCTGTTATCCTGTCTGAATCTTTTTCAAATGACTAAACTGCTATCCCTTCCCTACTTCATTTACGATATAGGCTAATTTTTCTTCCACGGTCTTTCTGATTTCTTCTAAGGTTTTTGCATCCTGTGCCTCAAAGCGCAGAACAAGAACCGGCTGTGTATTAGACGCCCTCACAAGGCCCCAACCCCCATCAAACAGAACCCTTGCTCCATCTACATCAATGACCTTGTATTCTTTCTTGAATTCGTCTACTAATTTTTGAACAACAGTGAATTTAATTTCATCACTGCATTCCGTTCTTATTTCCGGGGTTGCCACTGTGGGAGAAACATCAGAAAGGAGTTCTGATAATTTCTTGTCAGTGTGAGAAATAATTTCCAGAAGCCGGGCTCCGGCGTAAATAGCATCGTCATATCCGTAATAGCGATTGGCAAAGAAGATATGGCCGCTCATCTCTCCTGCGAGTTCGGCATTCTCTTCCTTAAGCTTGGCCTTAATAAGAGAATGACCTACTTTCCACATAATCGCATTTCCGCCATGTTTCTCAATATCGGCAAACAGGGTTTGGGAACACTTTACCTCCGCAATAAAGGTCGCCCCCGGGACCTCGTTGAGAATAGCCCGTGAAAACAGGATCATCAACTGGTCGCCCCAGATGATTTTGCCATTATCATCAACTACACCGATTCTATCCGAGTCCCCATCAAATGCTATTCCCAGATCAGCCTTTTGTTCCTTGACCTTGGAAATCAATGTCTCCAGGTTCGCCGGCACGGTGGGATCGGGATGATGGTTGGGGAAACTGCCGTCCATTTCACTGAAAAGTTCGGTTACTCCAACCCCCAGTTTTCGGTAAAACGGGCCGGCCACGACGCCGCCTGTCCCGTTCCCGGAATCAATTATTACATTGCATTTCCGATTACCCATCTTAAGAAAGGCAGTAGCTGTTTCCAGATAAGACTCAATTATATTACTTTGTTCTAATTCCCCTTTTCCTTTTTCGAAATCCCCCTTTTCGAGCATTCTTCTTATGCTTTGAATTTCTTCTCCATGGATTGTGCCCTTATCCAGGCATACTTTCAGCCCGTTGTAGTCCGGAGGGTTATGGCTACCCGTAATCACAAGACCGCCACTCATATCAAGCTGAAACAGAGAGAAATAAAGAAGAGGGGTTGGGATGATACCAAGATCAATAATATTGCACCCGGTATCCAGAACCCCCTGTGAAAGCCCTCGATGAATCCGGGGAGAACTCAAACGGCAATCCCTTCCCAGGGTTATCTTTTGGACATTATTTCGAAGAAAATAGGTCCCCAGGGTTTTCCCCAAGGCATAGACAACGTCATCTGAAAAGTCTTCCTCTGCAATTCCCCGGATATCATATTCGCGAAACATGTATGGATTTACCATTCACTGCCTCCTTTGTTTCATTAAAGAATCACTATTGATAACCTCGTAAAAAGTCGCTGTGCGCCTTTTTACTTGGCGGGGAAGGGCTTCCCCTCCCCCGCCATTTGAAGTGAATTCAAATGGTTCCACCCTCACCCCAGGCCGGGGCTTACCCGCCCTCGGCCTGTTGACGGACTTTTTACGAGCCCGTCACTATTGACATCAACACTTTTTATCGATACTAAAGAATTGAAATTTTGTTTCTTCGAAAAAAAATACGCCCAACAAAAATAATAGACAACACTAACTGGTTACGATGGATGCCTCCCCCCTCCCTGTTCCCCTCGACTTCGCTCGGGGCCAGGGGGTCCCCCATTCCGTAACACCATGAAATGACGAAGGCCTCCCGCCAGCCATACGGCGGGCAAGCCCGCCAGTCACTCAGAAAAGACCTCATAACCCTTCTTTTTTAGGCATTCTTTATTAACCCACCGATTCTTATGAACCCACGGTTGAAAGATACTATAGAATTAAAGTCAGCCCTTTTCTCTTTATCTCTTCAATGATTTTTTTGATGTCCTGGGATTTTTTTATGTCAGCCACAAGAATAACATCATCCGTATTCACAATCACGAGATCCTCAATCCCCAATCCTACTACAATCTGTTTGGATTTGTTGAAGACAAAACAGGATTTTGTATCAAAAAGCAGGTTTTTTCCATGAACCAGGTTTTTATTATCATCCGTTTCTTTTTTCCGCAATTCGTACAGGGATTCCCAGCTTCCCACATCGCTCCATCCAAAATCACCGGGAATGGCAAACACGGAATGAGCGGTCTTTTCCATTACACCGTAATCAATTGAAATGGAAGGAAACTCCTGATAGACGGATCGAAGTACCTCTTGGTAATTACGCTCACCCATTCCCTCTTCTATTCTTAAAAGTCCTTCATATACCTCGGGAAGATGAAGTTGTATCTCCTCGAGGATTGTCTCAGGTGTGAAGATAAATATCCCGCTATTCCAGAAATAATCTTTGCTTTCTGTGTACCGCAGGGCATCTTCCTCGCCGGGTTTTTCCACAAACTGCTCAATATTGTAGACTTCAACACCTTCAATTTCATCCTGAGCCGGACCTTTCCGGAGATACCCGTATCCGGCTTCAGGCCGTGTTGGGACTATACCGATCGTGACAATTGATCCCTTCCGGGCCAGACGGCCGCCAATCGAAAGAATCCTGCGAAATCGCTCCTGATCAATGATGAAGTGGTCAGCCGGCAGAACAGCCATTGGTTCATCAACAACCCCATGTTTTCTCAGGTAAATGGCGGCGAAACCAATGCAGGGAGCCGTGTTGCGGCCGAAAGGCTCTTCTAAGATTACAAACCGCCTTTTTCCTGAGATTTTTTTGAGAAGCACATGGTGCGCTTCATTGCCGACAATAATAACGTTCTCTTCCCGGCAGACCGGGCTTACCCTTTCAATGGTCTGTTCAATCATTGTCTTTGAACCGATAATGTCCAAAAACTGCTTGGGAAGATTAGATCTGCTTGCAGGCCAGAATCTGGTTCCAGTCCCTCCGGCCATTACGACAGGGTAGATTTCCATATAGATTCCTCGATTAGCCTAATCAACTATTACCGCTTGATCTTCTTCTCTTTCGCGTATTTCTCTACCTTCAAGGTCGATATATCTATCGCATTTTTTTTCTTGATACTGTGATAATACCATTGCCCCTTTTTAACAGAATAGACCAGGTTCCACTTATATTCCCACGATAGCTTACGTTCTTTGCCCTTAAGATCAGTTACATAAAACACGTATCCTTCATCGGGTTTTACATTTACCCGGTTGCCACATGGGCTGTAGATAATGCCGTTATAACCCCTGCCCCATTCAGCAGGGTCCAACCCGATATCGGTAAATCTGTAATCACCCCAACTTCTCGGATATTTACCATGTTCAACATAAAACTTCTCTATCAATCCTATCATTCCCGAAGTTATTTCTTCAAATGTAGATCCCAGGGACGTCAAAGGTTTCGGCGGTATCGGTTTCGGCGGTATTGGTTTTGGCGGCTCAGGTTTTGGCGGTTCCGCAGTCGGCCAGTAATGCATTGAGCATCCGACTTTTGGATAATCGGGATCATCCGGATCAGAGATAATCCACATATAAACACCGCCGGACGGACATTTATACTTGTCCGCTATTTCCGGATTGTGAACCCTGTGCTCAAGAAAATACTCAAGCACTTCATGTTCAATATTGTGCCTGTGAGCCGTACAACTGGCTGCTTTCGCCTTTTCCCTGTAAGACATATAATTGGGGATGGCTATGGAGGCCAGGGCACTCATGATGCCAAGAACCACCATCAGTTCCAGAAGGATAAAACCCATTGTATTGCTGTCTTTTAGTATTTTCATTTTATCAACTCCGGCATTGGGTTTGTCTTGCTTATCATGATTTCCTCGAACCCATGGAGTACCGGATTGGGACAACGCACCACCAAATCTCCATCAACGGTAGTCACCATATAAGGCCTTTTGCTAACCGGACAGACTATGTCTTTGCCGGGCATTTGTCCCTGTTGCAGCAACTTCGATATGCGCCAGAGATTATTGATGCACTGGTCGGTCCGCGAGTCTGTTGAGTAAGTTCCATATCTGAAAGGCTTTTCCTTTTCTGTAAAAGCAGAAATTAACTTAGGGGCCTGGACGACAACAATAGAAACGCACACAAAAAGAATGATCAATTGAGCCGCTATCCATAACCTGCTTTTCCGTTTCTTTTTTTCTTCCCGGTCCCTGCTTTTGCTCTCCTTTTCCTCAATGCGTTGCTCTACGTCCTGGACCGCATCCTGCGACGCCTTAAGGGCAGCACACCTGCTACATATAAATGTTTCAGCCCCTTCACGTATGGCACATTGAACACAAAGCGGCTTTTTGCATTGGGAACATTGCGCTATTGCGTCTTTATCCGGATGGTATACACATTTCATGGAACCCCTCCATATTCATTATTGAGACATTTGAAAAATTCCCTTTCAAGTCATTGCGAGCGACTGAAGGAAGCGAAACAATCTCATGGTTAAAGCTCATTTAAAGAGATTGCTTCGTCGTCACGCCCTGGCATGACTCCTCGCAATGACAGTTCTTATGTAAACTATTTTGTGCTCTCCGTAGCAATTATGTTTCTCCGATAGGTGGCCTGCCAAGCAGCCTATTGATCCTGGCTAAGAGCCTTTTGCGATTAACAGGTTTTGTGAGATAATCATCAGCCCCTGCATCAATTCCTTTCACCTCAAAATCCACTTCGTCCTTTGCTGTAAGCATTATTATAGGAATATAGCGTGTAGTTAACTGGGATTTAAGTTTCTTTGTGAGAGTTATTCCGTCCATTTTGGGCATGAGAAGATCGGTGACTATAAGATCAGGCTTTTCCACAGATGCCAGCTTCAGGGCCTCTAAACCGTCTTTAGCAGTAATGATAAGGTAGCTTTCTGCTTCCAACAAATGACGAAGAATTTTAAGGGTTACTTCGTTATCGTCAGCCACGAGGATTTTCTTGGGTCTCACGCTGCTGATAGAGGCAGGCGTTTCCTCGAATGGAAGCTCTTTTGGCGACGTCTCTATCGGGACGCGAGGCTCTATAATGGGCACCCGAGGCACTTCCTCAGCCTCAAGCGGGGCAACACGAAAGACCTCCTCAATAGTGGTCAAGCCATCCAACGCCTTCCTTATCCCATCCATACTCATGGATTGAAAACCCTCTTTCTGTGCCGCTTTTTTCAAGGTCACGGCCGGTACATTAGGAGCTATAATCTCCTTCAGGGAAGGCGTTATCGTCAGGATCTCAAAAATTCCTATGCGCCCTGAATAGCCTGTGTACTGGCATGCTTCACACCCAAGTCCTTTCCAAAAATTGGCTTTATCCGTGCCTATTGAACGGGGAAGCCTTTCGAGCATTTGCGGGCTCGGCGAATCTGGAACCTTGCACTCCTGACATATCTTTCTTACGAGCCTTTGTCCTACTACTGCAATGAGGGATGCAGAAATAAGGAAGGCATCAATTCCCAGGTCCAAAAGTCTAATCACGGCGGATTCCGCATCGTTTGTATGAAGTGTTGAGAGCACTAAGTGACCGGTCTGCGCAGCCTGGAAGGCGATGCCGGCGGTTTCGGTGTCCCTTATTTCTCCAACCATAACAATATCCGGATCCTGCCTAAGGATAGACCTGAGCCCTGCCGCAAAGGTTTTCCCGGCCTTGGGGTTTATCTGCACCTGGTTGATTCCCTCTATATCGAATTCAATCGGGTCCTCCACGGTTATAATATTTACCGTTGGCGAGTTGAGTCTGTTGAGACAAGCATAGAGAGTAGATGATTTCCCGCTTCCGGTAGGTCCAGTGACAAGGATGATTCCCTGGGGCATACTTACGGCATTCATAAATTTCTGAAATGCCTTCTCGGGAAAGCCCAGGTCCTCGAGGGCCATTCCCGATGTAGCCGGATCCAGGATGCGGATGGTTACTTTTTCCCCATAGGAGGCAGGAATGGTGGAGACCCTCAGATCATAACCCTTACTTCCGTATCTCACGTGAGTCCTGCCATCCTGCGGTTTTCTCCGGATGGAAATATCCATATTGGATATGATTTTAATCCTGGAGACAAGCGAGGCATGGACATGCTTGTCCGTTTGCATTATCTCACGCAGGATTCCGTCTATACGGTAGCGAATAATAACCGAATTTTTTTGTGGTTCAATATGTATGTCACTCGCCTTGAGCTTGATAGCATCGGCAAGTATGGCGTTTGCGAAACGCACGACCGGTGGAAGTTCTGTAAGTTTCAAAAGGTCCTGCTCATCCTTGTCTTCTTCCTCCACCTCCTTAATGATTTCTATCCCCTCACCCATGCTCGGATCCGATCCCAGATCCTTCTCGAGATCATGCTTTGGATAGTATCTCTCTATTGCCTCTAAAATGTCGCTCTGAGAAGCAACTGCAACATATATTGGCATCTGGCTGACAAAGCGCAAATCCTCTATCGCGTAAAAGTCCAAAGGATTGACCATTGCAACAAGGAGCCCTTTTTTTTCTTCTTTAATGGGGATAAGCAGAAAATTTTCAGCCATCTCAGCCGGCACAAGGGAGATGATCTCCTTCGGGATCTTTATCTTATTAAGGCGGAGGAGGGGGATCGTGAGTTGTCTGGCCAATGCCTTGGCTATCTCCCCGTCGTCGGCCACGCCCATATCTATCAGTACCTGGCCGATTTTCTTTTTCTGGACCTTCTGGAGTTCAAGGGCATTGGCTAAGGTTTTTTTATCTATAAGGCCGGATTCAATCAGGCATTCCCCTAACTTTTTGCGCCTTTTGGCATTCTTCTGAGCTTTGACGGGCTTATTCATATTATTATCCTTTTGCATTGAATTTTCGGAAAAAGATCTCTTAAATTAAGAACTTCCCATTGACTGTCACGCAAGACATTATTCTTCACCTGCCGCACAAACACGATTTCTCCCTTCACGCTTGGCCATGTACATGGCGTCATCCGCCCGGCCAATGAGTGAATCCATACTGTCTTCCAATTCCAACCGTAAAGTGACTACCCCAAAGCTGGCGGTAATCCGGACTGATTGTGAGCTCTCGGGCAGCATGATCTTCATCTCCTCGACACTTTTGCGCATTCTTTCTGCAACTGTCCGGGACTCGGTGCCAGTTGCACCCGGCAAACAAATAACAAACTCCTCCCCTCCATATCGTCCCACAAAATCATACGGTCTGGACGATTCTGTCAATTTACTGACAAACCTTTGCAGCACAAGATCTCCCACCTGATGACCATGCCTGTCATTGACACTCTTGAAATGATCGATGTCCGCCAGTATGAGAGAAAGGGGCGAATTCTCCCGGAAGGATCTATTGATCTCTTGCTCCATTCTTTCCATAAATGCCCTTCTATTCAGCACTTCTGTCAAAGAGTCGGTGGAAGCCAGCCGTAGTATCCGGCGCTCCAGCTCAATAATCCTTTCACCTATCTTGACACGGTACTTCAATTCATCCTGGTTAAAAGGTTTGATTAAGTAGTCATCCGCCCCTGCCTCCAAACCCGTGATAACGTCTTCTTTTTTTCCCTTTGACGTCAGAATGATGAAGTAGATGTATTCGGCCCTTTCCATTTCTCGGATCCTGCGGCACAGTTCCAGCCCATCCATATCGGGCATCATCCAGTCCGAAATGACCAGGTTCGGTGCTTCCGGCTCCTGAAGCACTTCCCATGCCTCACGGCCGTTACTGGTGATCACGATATCGTATCCCCACTTACGCAGGAAAGTCTCTAACAAACGCCTGGAAACCAGGTTATCCTCAGCAATCAGGACTTTCACTTTTCATCTCCAAAAACCAATTTCGTATTAGTTCAACTTCTTTTTTTTGACAGGATTTACAGGCCTGTCTAAAGGTTTTTAACGGGTGAGCTATTAGCGAGTTTCTTTATTGCTTCAAAAAGCTCTTGTGCCCTTATCGGCTTCGACAAATAGTCGTCCATGCCTGCTGCAATGCATTTCTCACGATCGCCCTTCATGGCATGGGCGGTCAGGGCAATAATCGGGATGTGGCCGCCTGTCTCCTTCTCCTTTTCACGGATAACACCAGTTGCTTCATAGCCATCCATCTCCGGCATTTGCACGTCCATTAGGATAAGGTCAAAGTGCTCCGCCTTAAATCTGTCCACGGCCTCCCTGCCATTGGCTGCAACTACCGGAGTGTGTCCAGCCTTCTCAAGCATGCGGATCACCAACTTCTGGTTCACGACATTATCCTCGGCCACCAGTATACGGAGCTTTCCTTCTCTTTTTGGAGCAAAGGACGGCACCTGGGCTTCCCGCATGGAATGACGCGTAATTAGATGTGGGGAATCTTTGTCCTGATCTTTCACAGCAAGAACCGTCATAATGGTATCAAAAAGGTCTGACTGGCTTATAGGCTTAGTCAGGTAGGCGGCAAGACCAAGTTCCCGGCACCGGGCAGCGTCTCCCCGCCGGCCCGCAGAGGTCAACATCATGATAATGGGTGCTGTAACCTTTTTATGCTTGTGGACTTCTTCAGCAACGGCAAAGCCATCCATTTCAGGCATTACCGCATCCAAAAGCATCAGGACAAAGGACTCGCCCCTGTTACTGGCCCGCTCCAGGACTTTAAGGGCTGCCTTTCCGCTTTCCGTTACAGTCGGCTTCATCTGCCAGTTGGTCAGCGTCTGTTGGAGAATACGCCTGTTTGTCGCGTTGTCATCCACTACCAGCACAGGAAGACCCTTAACATCAACAGGTTCGACAGCTATGGGCCGCCTTGATGGCGCTGCGCTTATGTCAAACCAGACAGTAAAATGAATCTTCGTTCCCTTGCCAACCTCGCTTTCCAACCATATGCGTCCACCCATCATTTCAACCAGATGCTTGGTGATGGCCAGTCCCAGTCCCGTACCACCATACTTGCGCGTAATAGAACCGTCCGCCTGGGCAAATGGCTCAAACATCAATTTCTGCTTGTCAGGTGGGATACCGATACCCGTGTCGGTGATTGTGAAATGCAAACAGATTTTATCCTTTTCCTCGGATTCCTTCTCCACATTCACAACCACCTCACCCTTTTCTGTGAACTTGACAGAGTTTCCCGCAAGGTTCACCAGGATCTGGCGCAGGCGACCAGGATCGCCAGTTAATATTTCAGGGATATCAGGCTGA
Source organism: Deltaproteobacteria bacterium (assembly GCA_019308785.1). Classification (GTDB taxonomy): domain Bacteria; phylum Desulfobacterota; class DSM-4660; order Desulfatiglandales; family Desulfatiglandaceae; genus JAFDHL01. The sequence goes on along the minus strand of JAFDHL010000044.1, from coordinate 9,058 downwards.
ACGTTATAGGCCAACTCCAGCCCTTTTTCATGAGCATGGACAGAGATGGTCTTCAATGTATCACCTACACTTTCCGGCAGGTTGAAATCCACAAGATCGAGATCAAGCTTCTTTGATTCTATCTTGGAGAAATCAAGGATGTCGTTGATCAAGGTCAGAAGTGAATAAGAAGAGGACTTTACTATATCAAGATATTCCTGCTGCTCAGCGTTGAGTTCCGTATCCAGGGCCAGGTCCGTCATCCCGATAATCGCGTTCATGGGCGTGCGGATCTCGTGACTCATGTTGGCCAAAAATTCGCTCTTGGCAACGTTCGCGGCTTCGGCATCATCCATAGCCTTCCGCAATGCCTCCTCAGCAAGCTTTCGATCAGTAACATCCCTCATAATACCCCGAAACCCAATTTTTCTACCTTTTGAATCTTTTATTAAAGATATGGAACCTTCCATATGCTTCTTGGCTCCTTCTTTACTTATAATCTGCCAATCTGCTATTCTCGCAGAATCCCCCGTTTTGTATACTTCATCGGAGATTTCATACAGGCTCTTGATGTTCTCTTCATCCATAGTTTGTCGGTTATTCATGTTCACCAATTCATCTCTGGAATATCCAAGTATTTTACAGAGTGAATTATTGAAAAAGGTAAAATTACCTGCATTATCTACCTCGTAATACGCTTCTTCGATATTCTCAAGGATGGTTCTGTATTTTTCTTCAGACTCCTGCAGCTTCTCCAGTGTCTGTTTTCGCAAGGTCATATCGTGAAAATATCCCACACTTCCAATTATTTTATTGTTGTCATAAAGCAGAGAGCCAGAAATTTCCACTGGGACCCGCCTCCCATCCTTATTTAAAATCTCGGTTTCATAATTTACCAGTCGACCGGGTCTGCCATATTGCGGACCCTTCAGTTTTTCGTTGACATCTCGGGCCAATCCGGGGGGGTACAGTTTTTCAGCATTTATCTTGCCCACCACCTCTTCATGAGAATAACCGATTATTTTCTCCGCACCTTTATTGAAGAGCAAAACATTTCCTCTTGTATCAACGCCAACAATTCCGTCTATCGAGCTCTGGATTAACTTGGTTTCCAGATCATACCTTTTGCTGACTTCTTGCTCGTCCTGTTTGTATTTCATCAATTCCTTTTCCAGCTTCTTGACCCTTTGTTCCAATTCCTCATAGGTTGCTCTGCCCACTTTGAAATCCTCCTGTTTTTTCAAAGGTAAATGTCCACGTGCACGGGCGGCTTTCACTATTTCAAAGAGAAAACCATAAAATATCATGGATAAAATCGACCATATCCCTTCTCTTACATAAGACAGAAAAAAACAAGAAACTACCTTTACACCGCATCCAGACTTCTATATTGCTCAAGCTCTTAAATTTATGTCAGGTTTCTGCCCCGCCGCAGATATTGTCATATGGCACAATTATAGTTTGAGCCATAAGGGCGGCGCGGTAATTTGCTGCAACCGATGTCGCACAACGGATTACCTGTTTCTTAATATGATTTCCCAACGTGCTTTTTGGTAACGCAAGGGCAAGTTTCACACATCTGTGAGCAAAATCTTTTGTTCTTCCTTTCAATTCTTCAGAATCCAATTCTCATTCCCCTCAATCATCAATCGCCAATCATCACGCATTTCATTGACTAACCTCTCGATCACCGTAAAGGGATCCCCTGCCTTCATGCGCCTGGGCCACTGTTCATAAATTGACTCAAGCAACCCGGGACCCAAATTCCTGTGCACTTCTAACGCGCATCCAATAATACGATTTGATAACTCATCAAATTCCATTCTTCGTGCCCTTCGTGATCTTCGTGGATCAATTTCCCCTTCTTAAACACTCTATCACCCTTTCCTCCTGTCCAAAATTTCCCTTAATTTTCGTGATAAATCCTTCATGTTGAATGGTTTCTGAATAAAGCCATCACAACCTCGTTCTAATATCTCGTTAGCCTGGCCATTGATGCTATAGCCGCTTGAAAGCAGCACCTTTATATCGGGATTGATCTCCTTCAATCTGTCATAGGTTTCTCCACCACCCATGTCAGGCATGATCATATCTAAGATGACCATATCAATCCTGTCTCTGTTTGCCTTGTATACATCTATAGCCTCTTTTCCACTCTTTGCTACATAAACCTGATAGCCTAAAACCTCCATCATCTTCGTGCCAACATCGATAATCGTTTGCTCATCATCTATAAGAAGAAGCGTTTCCGAACCCCGGGAGATTTCACCGCGCTCTTCCTTTTCCGCTGTATGTGCACCGACCTCTGCTTCTGTCGCGGGCAGATAAATACTGAAAGTCGTGCCGGCACCTTTCTCGGAATCAATATCTATGTATCCGCCATGACCCTTTACGATACCGTAGACCGAAGCCAATCCAAGTCCGGTGCCTCTTCCCATTTCTTTGGTGGTAAAAAAAGGTTCAAAGATACGTTCCTTTGTTTCATTGTCCATACCGGTTCCTGTGTCCCTGATTGTCAATAAGATATAGTTCCCGGGCTTAGGTGCATACAACCTGCCTTTCATTTCCTCGTGGGTGGTATTCCTTGTTTTCAGGAAGAGGCTCCCGCCGGAAGGCATGGCATCTGCAGCATTCACAAACAGATTCAACAAGGTCTGTTCCATCTGCCCCTGATCCGCCACAATGGGAAACAGGTCCTCAGCAAGCCCTCGATGAATCGTAATCTCCTTTCTGGCCCTGCCGAATGTGTAAGCTATTTCTTTTACCAACCGGTTAAGATCAATGGGCCTAACCTCATATTTGCCTTTCCGGGCGTATCCGAGAAGCTGGGCGGTCAGTTTGGATCCGCTTTGAACCTGTTTTTCAATACTTTTCAGCCTTTCATAATTCGGGTGTGAGGGGTTCATTCCGAAAAGAGTCAGAGAGACGTTTCCCTGGATGGCCATGAGCAGGTTGTTAAAATCATGGGCAATGCCCCCTGCCAGAGAGCCCGCCGCTTCCATCTTCTGGGACTGGAGAAGCTGGGCTTCCATACGTTTTTGATCTGTCACGTCATTCAAAATAACAACGGCCTTATTCTCATTGTCTTTGAGGGGCTGGAAGTGAAGTGAAACCTGCCTGTCGTTCAGCGTCACGGGCGAATCAAGAGGGATTGTTTGTTCCCCGCTGAGCCCTCTGTCGAGAAGGTCCTCCATCTTCAGACGATCTGGTGACGAAAAGAGGTCAATGAAATTTGAACCCAATAACTCTTCCTCTGGTATGCCGGCTAAGGAGAAAGCGGCCGGGTTGGCGTAAACAATTTTTGCTTCAGGGGTGATTTCCAGGATCCCTTCAGACATACCCTCCAAGACAACCTCAAAATGCCTTTTGACAGAGAGCAGTTCCCTGGTTATCTCCCTGGAACGAAGAGATTCCTGTCCTAGTGCTGCTCTTGGAAGGTGAGGTGAAGTCTTTTGATCCGATTGATCCATCGCATAAAGGACATGCCGGGCCATTTCCTCAAGCGGGCCTTTTGCAATACATAAATCTGCTCCGATTTCAGTGAAATCCCCCTCTTCTTCGGCGGCAATGGCAGAAAGGATAATAACGTAAAGGTTTTTAAACTCCGGCATCTTGCGGATAATACGGCAGAGCGTTTTCCCGCCAATATTAGGCATTATCAAGTCAATAAACATAACGTCCGGGACATAGGTTCCCAGTATATCCAGGGCGGATATGCCGTCTTTTGCCGTTAAGACCTCATGCCCTTCTTTTTCAAGCACATTGGTCATTAGCTCCAACATGAACCGATCGTTATCAACAACCAATATCTTCTTATTCATTAGACCACCTCCTTACCAACCAGACATTTCACGGCTCCTATAACGCTGCATTCATTGCTGCCTCGAGTTCTCCGATCTCCCGCTCGAGATCAGCCAGGGCTTCCTTTGCTTCTCCCAGATTCCCTTCTCTTCCCAAAACCTCAAGGCGATAGGCCGCTTCACGTGCCCGGCCGGCCGCAAAGTTCGCAACAGAGCCCTTGAGACTATGGGCTGCCTGCTCTACGGCTTTGGAATCACCAGCTAATATCCCTTTCTGGATCTGCTCCATCTGATTGGGATAGTCGTCTAAGAATATCTCTAAGATTTCCTTTAACAAATCCATGTCTCCGCCTATGTTCTCAAGGGCTTCATCCAGGTCAAAAACCTGCTTCGAAAATTGATTTTGCATTGTCGATGTCATATATTCTCTCCTATTCTTCTTTAATTTGCTGTAATAGTTCACCTGGCATAAAACTCCTATCCTGTTGCTTTTGTCATGAGGGTGTCCTCAATCGTATTTCTTAATTCCTCCAACCCAAAAGGTTTGGCCATGATTGCTTCCACGCTGTAGCGCCTTAACTTGCCAAGGTTTTCCTCTGTCGCGTGGCCTGTTATAATAATAATCCGGGTGTCAGGGCTGGTCTGTTTGATCTTTTCTGCTAAATTAAAACCATTTAGTTGCGGCATGAGCAGGTCCAGGAGCACAAGATCCGGTTTTGAATCACCTATGAATAGGGCGGCATCCAAAGGATTGTTGAAGGTCTTAAGCTGGTACAGATATGGCATGTCATTTGTTGAAAAGAAGTTTTCCAGTAGATTCAAGATGGCGTCATCATCATCAACGGCCACTACCAGTTTCTTTGTCTCTGTTCGGAGGAAGTCAGGAATGGGCATGCCTTGTTCACTCAAGAAGTTCCTCAAATCCTGCTTTGTAACCTTGTACCTTCCTCCAGGCGTTCGAGCCGCGTTCAGCGCCCCCTTCTTAATCCAGTTGGTGACCGTCACCCGGTGCACACCCAGGATTTTTGCCAGATCTATTGATGAATAGCTTTCGTCAAAAATACCCATGTTTTCTCCTTTATTGAATCAGCCATATTCCAGGGCCAATAGCTATTTAACCTGAAAAATAAGTGGCTTAACCCGGCGGCTGATATTACCGTCTCTTTTTTTAACACTTTGTTGCTTTACGCTACGTTTGTACCATAATATATCATTTTACATCATGTCAAGCATCATTTTACAAAATTGACATTTTTAATCCACAGATTACGCAGATTACACAGATTTTCGTGAGTTATTGGGTTAGATTCCCCGAAGCTTGCTTCGTTTAGATTGTGAAAATCAGATGCGCGATACCCCGTAGCTTGTCGGAACAAAGTGTAGATCCCGCCCAGCGGGGCTGCGGGGCAGTTCATTCCTTTTTAACAATTGAAGCTCCCTGCATTCAGGAGGACAGGGAATCTCCAAATTTAAGGAATTCTGTCAATTTTATATTCGTTCGCTGTTCATTTTCACCCATTTATCCTTGACAGAGCTTCCCGACAATAGTAAACGATCCTATCTTGTAAACATCCTGATTAAGGAGATTCAAAAAGATGGCTTCCAACTCAAAAAAGACAAAAAGAATCCGTCACAGAAAAGCAGCACCCAACAAGCGTAACCTGAAGGCGGACCAAAAGCGTATCCAAAGGAATACTGAGATCCTTAAGGAATTGGCTTCAAAGGAAGAAACATAGTCCCTTAAAAAGCATCCCCTACAGTTTTTTTCTTTTAAAAAACCCGCGCGAAAGGCGGGTTTTTTGTCTTTACATGGGCCTGCTTTTAATTTATAGACTCGATACGAAATGAATACTCATTCATTTTGTTCCCTTCTGGGCTAAAATACTTGATACTGCATGTATGAATTCCCCGTTTATCTGCATCCAGAATCAAGCAACCTGAATCCAGTATCGCTTAGGTGACTAAAGCAATTTTTATATGGTCACATGACTAAAAAAAGAAGGGCATTCAAATAAATCAACCGGAAAGAAAGGAGTTATTATGAAAGGAATCGTTATTGTTTCTGCATGCAGAACGGCTATCGGAGCCTTTGGCGGGACCCTGAGAGACCTGAACGCGCCCGTTGTTGGAAGTGTCGTAATGAAAGAAGCGATCAACCGTGCCGGGATTAGGGCCGACATGATTGACGACGTCCGATTCGGCTGTTGTCTTGAACCGACAGATGCCATGAATGTAGCACGAGTTGCCGCCCTGATGGCAGACATACCGGATAATATCACAGCGGTTACCGTCAACCGGGTATGTACCTCGGCCATGGAAGCGGTGATTTCGGGAATGGCCATGATACAGGTCGGTATGGCTGATATTATCCTGGCCGGAGGGGTGGAGCACATGTCAAGTGTAAACTATACTGTCCCCGGAGCACGCTGGGGGTGCCGCCTTCAGGATCACGTATTTGTCGATGCCTTGATTCATGGCCTGCACTGCGGATCTCACCTGATTCCCCATCCCGAAGACGGCCCTGTGAAGGAAGGAATGCCTCTTGAACTCTTCAAGGGTAAACCTTATATCATGGGACATACCGCCGAATTCGTAGCCCAGTTGCATAACATCAGCCGCGAAGAGATGGATGAAGTTGCCCTGCGCAGTCACAACAACACCGAAAGGGCAACATTGGAAGGTGATTTCGCAGATGAGATCGTCCCAGTAGAGGTGCCACAGAAAAAGAAAAAACCGCCTATTGTTTTTGATAAGGATGAACACTTCCGGCCGGGCCTTACAATGGAGCAACTGTCCAAACTCCCCCCGGCCTTTGTTCCGAAGACCGGCAAGGTTACAGCAGGCAATTCCTCGGGTATCAACGATGGTGCAAGCGCAATGGTCATTATGTCGGCTGATAGGGCAAAAGAACTGGGCATCCAGCCAATCGCTCGAATACGGGCCACAGGCCGTGGCGCGTGTCATCCCTCGGTAATGGGGTTAAGCCCTGTCCCGGCGGTCAGAAACCTGTTCAAAAGTAATCCCGATCTTAAGCTGGAAGACTTTGAGCTGATTGAACTCAATGAGGCATTTGCCGCCCAGTACTTAGGGTGTGAAAAGGAGTTGGGGTTGAATCGGGAAATCACCAACGTGAATGGCTCCGGCATTGGGCTAGGTCATCCTGTGGGCTCAACCGGATGCCGCATCATGGTGACCCTTCTTTATACCATGAAAAAACACGGCAAAACCCTGGGACTGGCAACCCTGTGCGGTGGCGGCGGCGTGTCCATGGCGTGCGTGCTGGAGATGATTTAGGCAAAAAAACTCAAGGCGCATTGTACAAGCGTTATGATGAGACGTTTTCCCCTGCGAGTGATGCCTTGTGCCATGCGCCGCTCTTATTCCAGATATTCAGCGGTCTTTAATCTCCTGCCGATTCTATATTCCATGTGCAGCTTAAGCACAGGTTTGATATCCTGAATCATTTCATTGCTGAAGGACAATTCTTCTACCGTACCCCATTGGCCCGACTGCATGAGCCCAAGCATTTCAATTGACTCAGGAGAAAGACCGGGTGAAGTCGCAGACTCCTCCCCGCATTTCAGGCAACAGATACTACCTTTGCTCGGCCTGAACACCGCCCTTCCCTCTCCTGCGTAATCCCGCCCGCAAATACAACATTTATTCAAATCAATCCTGTATCCTCCGAGACTCATCGCCTTTGCCTCAAAAAAAATGCGGAGGGCATCATTTCTTGCGCCATGATTAAGTGCGTAAAATGAGTGTTCCAAGAGTTCAAACATTTTCTTGTCCACCACCCCAAGAGGAAAAAGGATTTCCGAAAGTTCAATCATGTAGCTTGCCATGGACAAAGAGGAGAAATCCGATCTGAGCCCCGGAAAACCGTTAATCAGCTTGCATGAATGAAGGAAATGGAGGTCTCCTTTTCTTTTCAGCTCATATTCCAGACTTGTTAGACAAAATAGGTCCAGGCAATTGGCAAAACGCTTTTGGCTTTTCCGGCCCCCTTTGGCTACGCCTTTTAACCTGCCCCTGTCAGATGTAAAAAAAGTCACTAATAGATCGGATTCGCCAAACTCGTTGATCCGCATTATTATTGCAGGGGAAATGTGAGAGTTCATTAGGTAATTCTGTAGCCCTTCATAGGACAGCAGATTGAGTTGCCTATTTAAAATTGATTTCGGAACTTCGACGTCTTCGTTGTTGAGTGGGCGCATGAACTTGCAACAATACCTGGTCTGTCAATGTAAGCCTCTCCAATCCTGAAGGGGTAACCAGGTAGTCATCTTCCAGTCCCACTACACCTTTCCCCGGGAAAATAAATTTTGGTTCAATTGCTATAACCATTCCAACTTCTATTTTGTCTTCAGAGCGTGACGCAATAGTAGGATATTCATCAATCTCCAGGCCGATTCCATGCCCAACGAACCTGGTTTTCCCGTCCCCATGCCCCATAAAAAAATCGCTATATCCCTTATTTGTAGCCTCCTCCACTGCAAGGTTGTACAGATCAGAACAGCGGCCCCCTGGTTTTGCCTCCCTTACTAACAAGCGATGAATATCTCTTGAACAGTCATGTGCCCTTTCGAGGGTCTTTGATAGATTACCTATCACAAGAGTCCGAAATTGGTCGCCGGTATAACCATTTACGGCGACACCGTAGTCTATGCCGATGGGCTCATTTTTCCTTACTCTACGATTTCCGGCGCCCTGCGCCATAGCAGGCGTGTTACCAGTCCCCCCATGCGGGCTGTTAAGAAACGAAATCTCCGAGCCGCTTTCGCCGGACAGCACATGCGCATGCGTCATTTCCTGGTTCCATCCACGCATGCGGAGAATTCCCATATGACCTTCTCTGCGTGCAATCAGCGCAAGCCACCCGTCAATCTCCAATTCGGTCATCCCTTCCCGCATCAATTCCCCTATCTCCGTAAACCCCCTGTTAAGAATAACCGCTCCCTATCTCCGTAAACCCCCTGTTAAGAATAACCGCTGCACGCCTGATTTGGTCAATTTCATAGGGGGATTTGATCATACGCAGCTTGCGTATCTTTCCTGAAATATCCACCCAGCTACACTGCGGGAAGTACTTCCTGTATTCAAAGTATATGTTTACCGGTAAGACGTCCATTTCAAGACCTGCGGTCTCCAATATATTAACGCCAAAATCTCTAAGCACCTGGCCTACCTGGTTAGGGTTTTTTATGCGGACTATTTTTTCAAGAGGAGATTCTTCTTGCGCCCTTTCCCAGGCCTTCTGAACCATCAAAACCGGGCTG
>JAFDHL010000043.1 GCA_019308785.1 Deltaproteobacteria bacterium | reverse complement strand
TTTCAACGTTTCCTGTAATTAGTTTTTTCAAGGAAACAGTACCTTTTTGAACGATATAGAGCTTAGCACCAGTGTCATTTTCTCTGAACACATATTCTCCGGATTTAACACTGGCCTTGCTGAATTGTTGCAAAAAGAGCTGTATTTCCTCTTTATTTAACTGATCAAAAAGCCTGTTTTTTGCAAAATGTTCTAAGATAGCCATGGCTTATCCCTCCAATAAATTCAATATTTATCATGTTATTCTATTTCCAAAGTACTGAAAAATCAATAAAGAAAAGCAAGGATGGGGCGTAGTTGACTATGTTGGATAGGCAGTCTGGCTTCCGGTGTTTTTGCAGATTAGCGTTAGCTTGACTCACGAGAGTTTTCATTCTATGTTGCTTTAATCCAAAAGAAAATTCATACTATACGAAGCTTCCTGAAGCAAGTTGCAGTATGCGGGGAAGGGACATCGGTGAAGTTTTAATGGCCAATGAAGACATTGTTACATACCTGGCAAATGTTGTTTTGGTTTCAAGAGCTGACGAAGAAGTCCATCCCCTTGAGAAAGAAGCTATAGAAAGTATGTGTCAGGGGATCGGGGCGAGATGAACTGTGCTTCCTGCGGTAAAGAGATTCCGCCCGTTTCCAAATTCTGTCCTTATTGTGGTTCCAAGTGTTGATAACCTTGTGTTGATATTTAGTTGTATATTAGTGGCCGCAGGTTTCAAACCTGCATTTATCCTAACCGTTGCTTTTGGGGGATTAGATTATGAATATGAAGAAAAAACTGATAATCGGGTTCGGGATTCTGGTTATACTTTTATTGTGGCCTTTGGTTTCAATTTATCCTGACTGGCTGTGGTTCAAGAATCTGGACTTCTCTTCTGTCTTCTGGACCATGCTCTTGGCAAAATTCGGGCTTGGTGCCGTGATCTGGCTTTTTTTGATTTTTATTCTAACTGTTAATGTTTACGTAGCCAAACGATATAGTCCGGGGAAGGAACCGGGAATGGGCTTTCAGGATGAAGGTGGCTATTTTTCGCAGCTTGGTATTTCAGCCAAGACCTTAAATATCTTTATCATGGCCTTTATCCTGATTGCCAGCTTTATAATCGCTACAAAGGGCTCCCTCAAATGGGATATGATCCTGCGCTACATGTACCAGGAACCTTTTGGCATTAAGGATCCAATCTTTGGCAGGGACATTGGCTTTTATGTGTTTTCCCTCCCCTTCTATACTTTCATCCGGGATGGGTTATTAATTCTTATTTTATTCGCCGGTGCGCTTACCATCGTGTGGTATCTGAAAGATGGTCTGCTTCAGATACTCCAGGAATTCGGTCAGGCAGAGGATAAACCTGTCTCTTTCCCTAAAATCAGCATTGCTCCAAAGGCCAAAAAACACCTTTATTTCCTTGGGGGTGTAGTTGTCCTGCTTATTGCCTGGGGTTTTTATCTAAGAATGTTCGGGCTCCTGTATTCTACACAGGGACCGGCCTTCGGTGCCAGCTATACGGATGTCCATATCAAGGTACTTGCATACAGGGTCCTGGTCCTTGTTTCCCTGGCCTGGGCCGTAATTATATTTCTCGACGCATTTAAACCCAGGAAAAAACTGGTCTGGGTAAGTGGTATAATCTGGCTGGGCGCTGTCCTGGTGCTTGGGACCGGTGTCCCCGTTATAGTACAAAAAATTGTGGTGAAGCCCAATGAATTAGCCAAGGAAACGCCCTACATCGCCTATAATATTGATTTTACCAGAGAGGCCTATAATCTTAATAAGATAAAGGAAGTTGATTTTGAGGTTAAAGACAGGCTAAGCGCGGAAGACGTAAAACAGCAGAATGTAACCATACAGAATATCAGGATCTGGGATGAACGTCCTTTACTCCAGACATACAGGCAGATTCAGTCCATACGGCTGTATTACGATTTTAACAACGTTGATGTAGATCGTTATTTTATAAATAACCAGTATCGACAGGTCATGTTGGCCACCAGGGAGTTTGTGGTCAACAAACTCCCTTCCCAGGCAAAGACCTGGGTCAACAGACATCTGACCTATACCCATGGTTACGGGTTGGCCGTTAGCCCTGTAAATGAAAAGACTGACGAAGGACTGCCAAAGTTGCTTGTAAAAGATGTGCCCCCTTCCTTTGATGTTGATCTGAAGATAGAGCGTCCGGAGATATATTATGGAGAAAAGACAGACGATTATGTCCTTGTAAAGACAAAGACAAAGGAATTTGATTATCCCAAGGGGGACAAGAATGTTTATACCATTTATCAGGGAAGGGGAGGTGTCCCCATTAAATCTCTTGTGAGGAGGATCTTGTTTACCATCCAGTTCATGGATCCCCAGATACTGTTTACCACCTATTTAGGTCCTGAGAGCCGGATAATGTATAATCGCAGGATAGACAGACGCGCGGGATCCATTGCCCCGTTTTTAGATTATGACGGCGATCCTTACGTGGTTGTCACAGAAGGGAAGCTCTACTGGGTTCTGGATGCCTACACCACATCTAATATGTATCCCTATTCTCGTCCAACCTACAGTCGTTTCAGTAATAAGGGGATGAACTACATTCGGAACTCCGTCAAGGTGACCATAGATGCCTTTAACGGGGACGTATGTTTTTACATGATGGATGAAAAGGATCCTATTGTTAAGACCTATGGGAAAATATTTCCGGACCTGTTTAAGCCGTTTAGTGAGATGCCTGCCGGTTTGAAAAAGCACATCCGGTACCCCAGGGACCTTTTCCGGGTCCAGGCGGAAACCTATACAACGTATCACATGCGAGATCCACAGGTATTTTATAACCAGGAAGACCTCTGGCAGATTCCTGATGAGATATATGGTGAAAGCAGGCAGGAAATGGAACCCTATTACATTATCATAAAACTGCCCGAAGCGGATAAGGAGGAGTTTCTCCTGATGCTCCCATTCACCCCTTCCAAAAAGGACAATATGATCGGCTGGCTTGCGGCCAGAAGTGATCTGCCCGATTACGGAAATCTGCTGATCTACAAATTACCCAAGGAAAAGCTTGTTTATGGACCAATGCAGATTGAAGCGAGAATCGATCAACAGACGGACATTTCCCGGGAGTTAAGCCTGTGGGGTCAGAGGGGTTCAAGGGTCATCAGGGGCAATCTTCTGGCCATTCCTATCTGTGATACCTTTATCTATGTAGAACCGGTTTACCTGGAAGCGAAGCAGGAAGAAACGGAAGTGCCAAGAACAGGGACACCACAGTCGGGACGTTTTGGGAAATCCCAGACAAGGCAGGCGAGTGTTTCTCCGGGCCTGGACAGATCAAAAGCCGCTTCCTTGCCGGAATTAAAACGGGTGATTGTAGCGTTCGGCAATCGGGTTGTTATGGAAGAGGATCTTGAGAAGGCACTGAGCAGTGTGTTGGGGGAGGAAATAGGTGCAAAGGAACTGGTATCGCCTCATATTCCTCGAATTCTGGAAACTTCCGATCTTGGCGCGTTGGCCTTGCAACATTACAGGAAAGCGAAAGCTCACCTGCGCGAGGAGAACTGGACCGAATACGGAAAGGAATTGGATAACCTGGAAAGAGTCCTAAACCAGATGTCCGGGATATCAAAATGAGTTAGAAGATATTAAAGAGCCATGAAAGCGCAGGAACCGATCAAAACAACAAAAAAAGAGAATTGAGCTATGGGTATTGTCAAGACTAACGCTGCTCCCCCTCCTAACTTTATTCGCAATATCATCGCAGAAGACCTGAAGGCAAATAAGAATGAAGGTCGAGTTCATACCCGTTTTCCGCCGGAGCCTAACGGGTATCTGCATATCGGACATGCCAAGGCCATCTGCCTCAATTTCAGCATCGCCGCCGAATTTGACGGCATGTGCAATCTGCGATTCGATGATACCAACCCGACCAAGGAAGAGGAAGAATATACGGAATCAATCAAGGAGGATGTTAGATGGCTCGGATTCGATTGGGAGGATAGGGAGTTTTACGCATCTGACTACTTTGAACAGCTCTATGAATATGCCGTGCAGCTTATCAAAGACGGCAAGGCATATGTTTGCGATCTCAGCGCGGACGAGATCAGAGAGTACCGCGGCACTTTAACCAAGCCCGGCAAGGACAGTCCGTACCGTACCCGGCCGGCCGAAGAAAACCTGGACCTGTTTACACGCATGCGGGCGGGGGAATTCGAAGACGGTTCCCGGGTACTGCGAGCAAAAATCGACATGTCATCTTCTAATTTAAATATGCGTGATCCGGTCATCTACCGGATTTTGCGAGCAACGCATCACCGGACAAGCGACAAGTGGTGCATTTATCCAATGTACGACTTTACTCATGGCCAGTCGGATTCCATCGAAGGGATCACCCATTCTATCTGTACGCTGGAATTTGAAGATCATCGCCCGTTGTACGACTGGTTTCTCGATGAACTAAAAATTTTTCATCCACAACAAATCGAGTTCGCCCGCCTCAATCTTAGCTACACCGTGATGAGTAAGCGGAAGCTTTTAGAATTGGTGAGACAGGGCGTTGCCACAGGGTGGGACGACCCACGTATGCCAACAATATCGGGCCTGCGGCGACGCGGCTACCCTCCGGAGTCAATACGGAATTTTTGTGATCGTATCGGCGTGGCCAAGCGGGATAGTATAGTGGACATAGCACTTCTCGAACACTGCGCCCGCGAATATTTGAATGAACGGGCGCCGCGTGTGATGGGTGTATTGCGTCCACTTCGGGTTGTCATAGATAACTATCCTGAAAACCAGGTAGAGGAGTTGGATGCTCCGAACCATCCGACCGACACCGGTATGGGGACGCGGAAAGTGCCCTTTTCACGTGTGCTGTATATCGAACAGGAGGATTTCCTTGAGGACCCGCCAAAGAAGTATTACCGCTTGGCCCCCGGCCGTGAGGTACGGCTGCGGTATGCATATTTTATCAAATGTGTGGATGTTGTTAAGGATGAACAGACCGGTGAAGTGGTGGAGATTCACTGCACCTATGACCCAAAGACAAGAGGGGGGGATGCACCGGACGGACGTAAGGTTAAGTCAACGTTGCACTGGGTTTCGGCTGCTCACGCGCTCAAGGCGGAAGTACGACTGTACGATCATCTTTTTATAAAGGCAAATCCGGGTGCTGAAAAGGATGGAGCTGATTTTAAAGCTGATTTGAACCCTCACTCTTTGGAAACCCTGACATCATGTTACATTGAACCCGGTTTGGCAGGGGCCCTGCCCGGGAGTCGATACCAGTTCGAGAGACAGGGCTATTTCTGTGTGGATCACGTTGATTCTTCCGGTGGTGCATTGGTATTCAATAGGACGGTAAGCTTGCGTGATACATGGGCCAGGATTCAGAAGGCACAGAAGAGATAGAAAAATACCCAATTTCTCCTATTGACATTTCCATAGTTTTTTTATCTATTTACACATGCAAGTTATCCGGTAAGGAGAATCTATGTGGGTATTTACCCGTGAAGGGTTCTTTTCGGTTGTACACGATATCTATTGCGAACCTGACGAGGTAATGGTCCTGGCCAGGAAAATGGAGGATATCGAGAGTCTGGCCGGTAAGCTCGAGGGTGGAACGGGGCTGGTCCTGGAATTCGCTCACGCCGATTACCGCTACCGGATGGCTGTAAAAAAGATAGCCTGGGCTGAGTACCTCAGGCGGTGCGCTATGGATATTGATTATGACAACTACAAAAATCTGATCGACCCTGAGGACCTGGGCCGGCTCGAGACCTATTCCAACTGCTGGAAAGCCCTGAAAAAATGGCAGGACACAGTTTAAAGGTTGTTTGCCGCAAAACATAAAAATCTTTTCACGATGCAGGAGAACATATGGCACTTACAAAGGCAGACCTCGTTGAGAACGTGGCAAGGGAAGGATTTACCAAGAAAGATTCAGCAAAAATTGTGGAAACCCTTCTGGAACTCATCAAGTCCACGCTCAAAGCTGGAGATGAAATCCTGATATCCGGTTTTGGTAAATTTTGTGTTAAGGAAAAGAAACAGCGCAGAGGAAGAAACCCGGCAACAGGAGAAGATCTGATTTTGGATGCAAGAAGAGTTATCACATTCAAGTGTTCCCCGGTGTTGACGGACAAAATAAACGGGAAATTATCCGTACCCATGTGATGACGGGAACATCCCTGTTTGGCACAGCATATTGCCCTTCAACTGAGGGACAATTTGACATTGTTTTTTGCAGAACCCCTTTTTCTTCAAACGGAGATGAGGGGTTTTATTTTGGCGAGCTGCCCAATGCCGGGACAGGATCCTGTGGCAGGGACTAAAAAGGAGGGCGTAGATTGTGAATGACGAAGCGATAAGAAAAAAGACTCAGGAGACAGCAAACAAACTTTTTGGTAAAGGCGTCAAGATGGATCCCCCTTATTTATTGTGGAAAGAATTTGACAGGGATCTGGCCAACGATTTTTCCAAATTTATAACAGGCAACCTCTATTCGCGAACTGTCCTGACACTACCCGAAAGACAGATGGCTGCATGCGCCATGCTGGCGGCGATACGTGCCAATGATGAATTAAAGCTCCACTTAAATGCCGCCCTGAATGTCGGCTGCGATCCCAGGAAACTGGCGGAAATTTTTTTTCAGGTTGCAACCTACTCAGGAATGCCTGCAGTCAATGAGGCATTAGCTGTTTATCGCGATGTTCTCAAGGAAAGGGGAGAATGGCCAATCGAAAAGGGGGGACGTCTATAAAATCATAAAATGTCGTCTCTTTTCTTGCTCCGTCCCTTTTCTTGTTTTCGTTCTTTGAGGATCTGGATGGTTTCCGCAATTTCTTCTGTTGTGACATCCTGGCGGAGGGTTTCCATGCGCTGCATGACCTGGGCAAACCGAACGCCCTCGGCTGCACTGATCCATTCTAATTGAAGCCTTTCAGTACGGATGCCCAATTTTTCCATCTTTTTGTGTACTTTTTTTATGCGTTTGTCTGTCCATTGGTTTGCGTCGATGTAGTGACAGTCGCCGATATGGCATCCGCTCACCAGAATCACGGGCGCGCCCTTTTCAAATCCGTCCCAGATAAATTTTTCATCCACACGACCGGAGCACATGGTTCGAATAAGACGCACGTTTGGGGGGTACTGGATCCTTGAAACACCCGCGAAGTCAGCCCCGGCATAAGAACACCAGTTGCAGGCAAAGACGAGGATTTTTTCCTTGGGCCTATCCTCCAAAAGCGCATCCACCTGGTTAATTATTTGGGTATCGGTGAAATGATTCATGATGATGGCGTCGAAGGGACACTCTGCCGCGCAGGTGCCGCATCCGGCACAGGCAGCGGTGCTTACTGTGGCCGGCGTCTTCTTCTTGACATCCACTGTGATGGCGTTGTACGGGCAGACCTCTGCACATTTTCCACAGGACTTACATTTTCCAGGGATGACTTGAGAAGTGATCGGCTCGGTGGTGATTGTTCCGTCGTGCATCAACCGGATGGCACGGGCTGCTGCTGCAGAGGCCTGAGTGACGCTTTCCTTGATATCTTTGGGGCCCTCAGCGCATCCTGCATAAAAGATTCCTCTTGTGGCGGCATCCACTGGCTGAAGTTTGGGATGGGCTTCTAAGAAAAAGCCATCAGAGGTAAGCTGCAGCCCTAATATTTCCTGAAGTCTCTGGGTGCTTGGTGCCGGCTTGATTCCTAATGCAAGCACCAGCATGTCCAGTTCGTGGATTTCAAGTTTACTGGTGACGGTATTTTCAACAGCCACCCGAAGGCTTCGATCAGGCATTTCTTCAACCGTGCCGGGAAGTCCTCTCAGATAGTGGACACCCAGTCTCTGGCTTCGCCGGTAAAGGTCTTCAAATCCTTTGCCGGAGGCCCTGATATCAATATAGAACACCTTGATATCCATATCAGGATAGTGTTCTTTGAGCATAAGGGTGCCTTTCACTGTATTCATACAACAAATATTGGAACAATAACTGGCGCCTTTCCTGGCCGAACGGGAGCCAACGCATTGCACAAAGCCGACAGATTTTGGGCGTTTTCTGTCCGTGGGTCGAATCAGTTCTCCCTGGGTGGGACCGCCCGCGTTGATGAGGCGTTCAAATTCAAGGCTTGTCAGGACATTTTCAAACCGTGTATATGCATACTCGTCAAGTTCTGTGGGGTCATAAACCTCAAGGCCCGTGGCAACAACAATTGAACCGACACTCTCCACGATCTCTTCATCGGACATATGAAAATTGATACAGTCCTTGTCGCAGGCCTCAATGCACTTGGCACATACAACGGGATTGTGGCCCAGGCATTCATTGACGTTAATCACGTAAGCGGAAGGGACAGCCTGTGGAAAGGGAACAAAAATGGCCTTGCGCGATGATAAGCCGAGGTTAAATTTGTCTGGACGGACTACAGGACAGACATCGACGCAATCACCGCAGCTTGTACACTCCGTTTCATCCACATAGCGGGCTTTTTTTAGGATTTTTACATCAAAGTTGCCCACATAGCCCTTGATGTCCACCAACTCGCTCATGGTGTAGAGTTTTATGCGGGGATGTCGACCGACATCCGTCATCTTCGGCCCGAGTATTCAGATGGAACAATCCATGGTTGGAAAGGTCTTATCAAGCTGTGCCATGGTGCCACCGATTGACGGCCTTTTCTCCACCAGGACGACATCAAAGCCGCTATCTCCAAGGTCAAGGGCCGCCTGTATTCCGGCGATACCACCACCGATGACCAGTGCCCGCTTGGTAAGGGGCAGTTTTTCTTCTTGAAGCGGATAAAGGAGGCGCGCTCGGGACACGGCCATTTTGACCAGGTCGGTTGCCTTTTCAGTGGCAGCGTCCTTTTCCTTAATGTGAACCCAGCTGCATTGCTCACGAAGGTTGGCCATCTCCAGAAGATAGGGATTAAGATCGGCTTCCTTGAGCATCTGCCTGAACGTGGGTTCATGGAGCCTTGGTGAACAGGAGGCAACCACGACGCGGTCCAGACCGTGCTCAAAGATGTCATCCTTAATTTCTTGCTGACCCGGTTCCGAACAGGCATATATGATGTTCTTTGAAACAACCACATGATCAAGATATGAGGCCAGTTCGGCAACCTTTTCGCAGTCAACGGTTTGGGCGATATTGAGTCCGCAGTGGCACACATAGACGCCGATGCGTGGTTCTTCTTTCATGTTCACATATTCTTTTACAAGCACGTTTGTTTCCATCATCAATCCTTACTCCCATTGAATGGTCCTGGCCAAAACGCTTACAAGATCCATCATCCTTGTATTGAGCTCTTCTCCAATAAAAGGATCTTCCATGGCACAACGCAGATGAATCTGGCACTTAGGGCAGGCCGTCACTAACAAGTCACTATACGTGTCATGGGCCTGTCTTATGCGCTTCACCTGCATGGCCTTGCTGAATGAGTCGCAGCCAATCCAGGCGCAGTTACCGCAGCAGGTAGCGCCGGTTTCCCGATCCTGCATTTCCGTGAATGCTTTTGGGTGAAGCCGGTTGAGCAGTTTTCTCGGGAGATCCGCGGAGTTTTCAAGCCGGGACAATCTGCATGGATCCTGAAATGTGAGTCTATGATTTAGTTTTTTAAAGCCTACTGCACCCTTATCTATTTCTCTTTCCAGCAATTCGTAAATGTGGGTGACTTTGAAATTTACTTCGATACCATGTTCAGGGTAATCATGAACAAAGGTTCTGTACCCCTCGGGGCAGGCTGTGATTACTTCCTGGATATCCATCTTGTGGATGGCATCCACGTTTAACCTGGCCAGCCTTAAGAAGTTCTCTTTGTCACCGGACCAGAGGAGATCATGCCCGCAACATCGTTCCTCCTCAAGGACTGCCGGATAAATGTCAAAGAAGTTTAGGAGACGAAGACTGTCCACGAGGATGTCACGGGTCTGTACCCCAAGGTGGTTTCGGAAGAAGATGTCTAAGTAGGAGGCACACCCGCCGAAAAAGAGGATTTTGCTTTCATTATCGGTACGGATTTCTTTGGGGAGCCATTCCCAGTGTTTGATCTTGAGATCCTGTGATGTCATGGTACGCATCAAAGACTGGAAAAAGCCGCCATGGGCCTTGTGTCCGTCAAAACCACGTTTTCTTAAAATGTGGCGTATGTCACGAATAAACTCCGAAAAATTGACTGCTGAAGGACATCGTTCATAACAGAGCCCGCAGGTGAGGCAGGACCAGATATCATTTTGAACAGAAGGAGCCTCGATATTGCCTGAGATGATGATATTGGCGATGGCCCGAGGAGAAAAGGGTTTGCCGGCCAGGGTTAAAGGACATGCAGATGTACATTTTCCACAATCCTGGCAGGCATAAACGTCGTACTTGGTTACGGTTTGAATTATGAGTTCGTCTATTTCAGCGATTGGGGTTTCCTTGGGAGGTGGAACCACCGGGCTTTTTCCGATGTTCTTTATTTGGCTCACAAAGTCTTTTAGAAAGCGAAGCAAGGCGTCCGACTCGTCGGGAAGGAAAGTGACAAGGCGCAAGCGATCTTTTCCGAGGCCCAGCAGGTCAAGGATACCGCGTGTATCTTCCACATTATTCTCGGCTGTGGCGGTCCCAGTTCCATAGCGGCAGGAGCCCGGTTCGCAACCTATCAGCATCACACCGTCAGCGCCCATTTCAAAGGGTTTGAAGAGGAGTGCCTTGCTGATTCTCCCTGAACATGGAATCCGCACCATCTTTATTTCCGGGGGAATATCGGAGGCATTATCCTGCAATGCCTGGTAGGCCGCGTGGGGCCCCCAACCGCAGAGAAACAGGATTATATTTAAGTTCGTCATTGCACAAGCACCTCCTCAAGCAGTTGCTCAAGGTATGTCTGATCACGATAGGGGCTGTCCGCAGCATGCGAAGGGCAAACGGAAATACAGATACCGCAGCCTTTACACAATGCCTCGTCCACTATGGCAAACCATCCACCTACAGAGTTTTCCTTAAATGTGATGGCCTGATGTGGACACACCTGTAAGCAGCGACCGCAACCGCGGCACAGGTTTCCATCCACCACAACAGTGTATCCTTTGCTATGCCTGGGACCCCGGGGCATTATTGCCGCTGCCAGCACAGCGGCTGCAGCGCCCTTCTTTCTTTCAGAGACGCGGATACCGGGCGGACTGGCCAAAAAAAGCCCGGCTATGGAGGTTGCTCCAGGATAGAAAAAAGGAACTCCTGGAACGCCCCGTTTCTGAAAAGAAGCTTCTACGATGCGATTCGGGAGCCCTTCTTGCGGGATGTATGGTATCATCCGTTTGGATTTTTCGCCGAGAATTACGGCCCCGACTTGTAAGACCTGAGAAAAACCGTCGGATTCTACAGAGACCTGAAAATTGCCCAATATACCGCTGATACTTCTGACCGTTGTTTCTTCAAAACAATGGACAGTGGGATACGTTACATTTTCTGCGAAAGGCTTATCGGGCGTTTCGAACATAAATACTTCAAGCCCTGCTTCGGCAAGGGCCTGGACACTGCTTATGGCCGCTTCCGACTGCCCGATGACAGCGGTTGTAAAATTGTAGGTCCTTACGGGAGAGGGGAGTGCCTTCAACCGCCTGGCCCTGTGGACTGATCGTTCTATCAGTCCGGTAAAGAGACCTAAGGCTGTAGTTGGGTCATGTGGAAGATGGCGGAGCGCTTCACCCCGCAAGTTACATGTTTCTACCATGGAACGGCTGATCCCCGTCCCTTTAAACAGGGCATCTTTGAGACGGCTGCGCTGATCCGTGCAGGCACTACACACAAAATCAAGGGGACAGCATAGACAGGAGGCGAGAACCACACGGGTAATTCCCCTTTCACGGATGGCACTCAAGATAGCTGCCGAGCCTTCCGGGATGCATGAGGAGGGCATAACTTCAGCATGGACGATGTCCTTTAAACGGGTCAGATGCTGTACATATTCATCCATGTCATCGTGCCATCCGAATGAATCGTTGCAGCGGCATACAAAGACACCGATACGGATCTCAGGAGACAGCTCCGGATCGGGAGGCGAAAAGGAGACCCCGTGACCTTTTGGCCGAAGGGACGTCCCTCCTAAAAGTATCATGGCTTTAGAGGCCGCAGCAAAACCACGCGTAATCATTGCATATACGTCCGATTTTGCGGCCTTAGGACCGTATGCCCGGATCACATCCTCTCCCTTTACGGAAGGGGCTGATTTTGGATCCGAAATAATAATTGCACCGGCGTGTTCTATTATCTCTTCTGATTGTTCGTAGTGATTGATAGCTCCTATGAGGCCACAGACTTCTGTGCATAGAAGACACTCAGAGCAGATTCCACATTGCAGACAGCGTTCGGCCTCGAAGAGGACCTGTGCTTCGCTCAGGCCCAAAGCGACTTCCGAAAAACTGCTGCATCTCGCAGCGGGCTGCCTTTCAGGCATTGTGGGCCGTGCAAGAGAGGGAATATCCGTTGTGATTTCCGGGAAATCTCTGTCTTCCGGCCTGGTTTTTTCTGATGCGGATATTTCTTCTCCGCTGAGGTCCCCATGGACAAAACGTGCAACTGACCGGCCGGCGGCCATGGTGTCCACCACGGAGGAGGGACCTGTTACTCCATCCCCCGCCGCATAAATGCCGGGTATGTTTGTTCGTAACGATTCGTCAACTTCAATAAGACCGCTTGCGGTGATATTGATTCCGGCGGGTGTGGTGTATTCCCGGGCTGCAGGATTTCCTGTCTGAAAGGGGCCTGTCTGGCCGATGGCCACAATGGCACGGCCAAACGTAAGTTCGAACGGTTTGCTTTTCGGAACGATCACCGGCCACGGTATCCCCTGGGCATCCGGTTCCCCTGGCTCCGTGGGCTTGCATTGCAGACTATCGAGTCTGCCGTTTTCTCCTGCAAAGGCGATGACCTGGGTTTTGTCCACGATAGAGATGCCTTCCTCACGGGCCCCCCTGCTTTCATCCTTGTCCGCCGGGATAAGATCTTCAGGAAACCAGGTAATTAAAGTGACACGCGCACCCAGACGCTTAAGCGCGCGTGCCAGATCAAACGCAGCGTTTCCGTCACCGATGACGGCAACATCTTCTTTCAATTCATTTACCTCGCCCCGGTAAATTCCCGTTAACATGTGGAGGCACCCTTCCACACCTATGAGGTCTTCCCCGGGCACACCTAATATCCGGTCGGCCCATGTGCCGGTCGTAAGAACAACGGCATCAAAGTCCTTTTTAAGTTCATCCAGTTCTCCGGCAAGGTCAATGGGATGGGAGGTCATGAATTGAACCCCCAATTTTTTTATATACTCGATCTCATAATCAAGAATATCCCTTGGAAGGCGATGGGGTCCGATCCCGTATCGGAGCAGCCCGCCTGCGAATGCCTCTTTCTCAAACAGGGTTACATGATAACCAAGACGGGCAAAATCGGCCGCTGACGCAAGCCCGGCAGGTCCGGATCCGATGATGGCAATCTTTTCGGATCTTTTGGGGATGTCAGGGAAAGTCAAATCATTGGGATGGGAAAGCTCATAGTCGGCCAAAAACCGCTTGATATCCCTGATGGCGATAGGATCGTCCAATTCCCCCCTCCGACAGGCCTCTTCACAGGGATGGGTGCAGACCCGGCCACATATACCGGGCAGAATATTATTGCGCCGGACCACTTCCAGGGCTTCCTGGAATCTACCGGCCCCTGCCAGTGCGATGTAAGCCTGGGCATTGACACCCAAAGGACAGTTGTCCTGACAAAGCGGTTTTCGCCTTTTGTCAATAACAGGCCGACCGGGTAGACTTGCCCGTCCGCCAAATTGAATAGGTTTCTTTCCGTCGGGGGTGATTACAGGGCAAATGTCCGTGCAACGACCACACTGGACACACCGGTCAGGATCAACGAATGTTTGCAGGCGCTTGACCCGTGCGCGAAAGCCCTGGGGCGTATGTTTGATTGAAGTCACTTCGGCAGGCATAATGGAGCGGATAAGCGGGTTCCTGAGCATCCTTAAAAGCCCAGGGCGATGGGCGAAATTCAGGGATACCCCTGAAGCCAGTCTCCATTCTTCCCGGGAGAGTTTTTCATGTATGTCCGGGTCCGGATCCACAAGGGTCACGGGGATTCCCAATTCGCCTAACTTGTTTGTCGCCATTAATCCCGCAGGCGTTGTCCCAATTACGAGGACTCTATAAAGGCGGTCTTTCGGGCGCTTCATGCTCACGCTCCTGCCTTTCCTGTAGCCTTCTTTTCACGACCTTTAAGTACTGCCAGGCCATAGTCAAAGCCCTTATTGAAGGCGGTTGTATTCATTTCCTCTGTCCCCTTTGGCACCGAATTGACAACGGCGTTACGGACAGCATCCACGGATACCGCTTTTGTAATTGCGGTGAAAAAACCTAACATAATGATATTGGCCATCATGACCCTTCCAAGCTCTTCTGCCATACGGGTGGAAGGAATGCTAAAAAAGGTCCTGGCAATACCGCGAGGTTTGACCAGGTCCTGATCAATGAGCAGGGTACCTTCCGGGTTAAGCTGGCCAATGAACTTCTCAAAACCGGATTGGGACATGCAGACTAAGATATCGGGATGCCTCACGTAGGGATAATGAATGGATTTGTCAGAGATTACCACCTCAGCGCTGCACGCCCCTCCACGGGCCTCAGGACCGTAGGACTGGACCAGCGTACTTTGCCTATGGTCGCCTAAGACTACTGCTTCGCCAAGGATGCTACCGGCCAATACAATGCCCTGGCCTCCAAACCCTGTAATGATAATTTCCTGCTTTGTGTCTTTCTGTTCAGTCATGGCCTGCTTTTACGCTGCCTTGCTCTCCTCCGATAGATCTGTGGGCCGGCATGTCTTGTCATACATTTCCGTACATGTGGGACGGTCCTGGTCAACAAATTTGCCCAAGACAACTCCCCTGTCAAAGTCAATATCCAGCTCCGTGGGATCGGCATTGTTCTTAATAATAGTGCGTTCCTGATAAATCTTAAGGGAATCGAGGGCCTTTTCCTTGTTTCGTCGCCCGTAATTGACCGGGCACGGAGCGAGCACCTCGATAAAGGAAAATCCCCGTTTTAAAAGGGCCTCCTCAATGGATTCCATCAGGTCACGGGTGTGCAGGATAGTCCATCTGGATACATAAGTGGCTCCTGAGGCATATGCCAAAAGGGGAAGGTTGAATGGTGGTTCGGGATTACCCATGGGCGTGGTTGTGGTCTTTGCCTGATACGGGGTGGTAGCTGCGACCTGACCGCCGGTCATGCCGTAATTGAAATTGTTTACACAAATAATGGTCATGTCCACATTCCGGCGGGCAGCATGTATAAAATGGTTGCCGCCGATGGCGAAAAGGTCACCGTCCCCGCTGAATACAATGACATTCAGTTCCGGATTGGCTAACTTCATGCCGGTTGCAAATGGAATGGCCCTTCCATGCGTTGTGTGATATGAATCCAGGTTCACATATCCGGCGCCCCTGCCCGAACATCCGATTCCGGATACCATCACCGTTTTTTGAAGATCAATGCCGCTTGTTTTCATGGCGATCAGGCATGAAGAAAATGCCGTACCGATGCCGCATCCTGGACACCAGATATGTGGGATGCGATCTAATCGAAGAAGCTCGTCCAAGGGATGGCTGGGAGTTTTTTTTGTCTGTGTCATGCTTTACCTCATGGTTTGTAAGCGTTCAGCACTCAGCCGAAAGCTGACCGCTGACCGCTGATCGCTCAACATATTTCAAAAGGCCTCCTTCAGGGTGTTAATGACACGCTCCGGTGGAATAATGGTACCGCCTGGGTGCCCAACTAAAAAAGCGGGCGCCTTGCCTCCCGCGCATCTTTCAACCTCCAGATGTATTTGGCCCAGGTTGATTTCTACAGTCACGAAGCCCTTAACTGTTTCCGCAAGCCTTCGTATTTTGTCTTCCGGAAAAGGCCACACCGTGATTAATCTTAATAGCCCCGCCTTGATTCCCTGCTCACGGGCCTCATCCACGGCCGCCAGGCAAGTGCGGGATGAAACCCCGTAGGAGACGATCACGATTTCAGCATCATCAAGTCTGTAGCCCTCGGTTCGAATGATATCATCGAGATTTTTGCGAACCTTTGCCATTATCCGGTCCATCATCTCATATTGCGCCTCCACCGTCATGACCGGATACCCCCGCTCATCGTGGGTCAGGCCTGTCATGTGGATATTGTAACCTTCGCCTGCAATGGCCATTGGAGCAATGCCGTCAGGTCCGGGCCTATATGGTTTGAAACGGTCCTTTCTCCCTTTGGGCCTGGTTCTTGATACGGTTTTAATGGCTTTTGCATGTGGTATGATGAC
>JAFDHL010000042.1 GCA_019308785.1 Deltaproteobacteria bacterium | reverse complement strand
GGCCATCAGGCATTTCTTTATCAAGAAAGATTTCCTTGAAGTGGAAACCCCTATGATGCAACCCATTCCTGGAGGGGCAACGGCCAGACCATTTAAGACGTATCACAATGCCCTCGGGATGGAACTCTATCTGAGAGTAGCACCTGAACTATACCTTAAGAGACTGGTAGTGGGTGGGCTGGAAAGGGTTTTTGAGATCAACCGGAATTTCAGGAATGAAGGGATTTCCGTGAAACATAACCCTGAGTTCACCATGCTTGAGTTTTATATGGCCAGGAATGAAGGGATTTCCGTGAAACATAACCCTGAGTTCACCATGCTTGAGTTTTATATGGCCTATGCCACGTATGACGATCTGATGGGTTTGACCGAAGCGCTTTTTAACTATGTTCTACAGAAGATCTTCAGTGCAAACGTTATTGAATATCAGGGAGAAACCATTGATTTTACTCCCCCCTGGCCAAGAATATCCCTCTTTGATGCCTTGAAAGACATAGGAGGTGTTAAGGAGGAGGTTTTACAAACGAGGGAATCCGCTGTTAGATTCGCTGAGGAATGTCAGACAAATCTATCCGAAAGAGACAGCCACGGACAGATCCTGACAAAGCTTTTTGACCACCTGGTGGAACCACAGTTGATAAAACCCACTTTTATAACGGGTTATCCGACCGAAGTGTCACCGCTTTCCCGGCGTAATGATAATAATCCGGACATCACTGATCGATTTGAACTCTTTATTGGAGGCAGAGAAATTGCAAATGCTTTCACAGAATTGAATGATCCTGTGGACCAGAGGCAGAGGTTTGAGTATCAGATGGCGCTTAGAGAGGCAGGTGACGAAGAGGCCCAGTTTATGGATGAGGACTTTCTTATGGCCATGGAGTACGGGATGCCTCCGGCGGCGGGAGAAGGTATCGGAATTGACAGGGTTGTTATGCTGTTGACCGATTCCGCTTCCATAAGGGATGTCATTCTGTTCCCCCATATGAGGTCAAAGACGGAGTAAAGAATCCCCATGTTTTTTGAACTATTCCTTGGAAAAAGATATCTCAAGGCCAAGCGAAAACAGACCTTCATATCAATAATTACACTTATTTCGGTGCTTGGTGTAACGGTGGGTGTGATGGCCCTTGTAGTCGTTCTCTCCGTTATGAACGGTTTCAGGGCGGACTTAATGTCCAAGATCCTGGGAGTCAATTCCCATCTTTTGGTATTGCACTCTGGTGGAGTATTTAGGGATTATGAGAAAGTTGCAGAAAGAATAGGCGGGTTGGAGGGTGTGGTTGCCTCAACGCCTTTTATTTATAATCAGGTCATGATCAATAATTCAGGGAATGTTTCCGGTGCAGTTTTAAGAGGGGTTGATCCAAAAACTGCCGGCAAGGTCGTGAGCCTTGAGCGCATGATAAAGAATGGATCACTTTTATCTCTTGAAAGGAGTTCCGAGGAATTGCCTGCCATCATAGTCGGAAGTGAACTTTCAAGACGAATCGGGGCCTATTCTGGAGATACGGTAACCGTGGTATCGCCGGAGGGGAAATTAACTCCATTAGGCAGAGTTCCAAACACCCGAAGATACAGAGTTACGGCTATCTTTGATTCAGGCATGTACGAATATGACGCTACAATGGTGTATGTTTCTCTGAAAGAGGCACAGGATTTCCTGGGTCTGGGGGCCGGGGTAACCGGTCTGGAAGTCAGGGCAAAAGATGTATACAAATCCGACAGAGTGGCGGAGAGAATTCAGGAGGATTTGGGCTATCCTTACTGGACCAAGGACTGGAAAGTTATGAACAGGAGTCTCTTCTCAGCGCTCAAACTGGAAAAACTTACCATGTTTGTCATTTTAGCCATGATCGTGATGGTTGGGGCCCTGAATATAATAAGTACGCTGGTTATGGTTGTTATGGAAAAGACAAGAGACATTGCCATCCTAAGGGCCATGGGGGCTTCTGCAAGGAGTGTTATGTCTATTTTTATGTTACAAGGCTTGCTGGTTGGTCTGGTAGGCACACTTGCCGGTTTGGCATCGGGATTAGGCCTTTGCCATTTACTGGCCAAATATAAATTCATCACCCTGCCTGCGGACGTTTACTATATTTCCAAACTGCCTGTACAGGTTGAATTTGGAGATGTATGGGTTGTATCTCTGGCTGCTGTTGCAATTTCTTTCTTGGCAACCCTCTACCCTGCCTGGTATGCCTCCAAGTTGAATCCGTTGGAGGCTATCAGGTATGAGTGATTGGAGAATGTAGAGTGCTTAGCCTTGAAGGTGTCTATAAATCTTTCACTCATCACGGCAACCAGATTGAGGTTTTAAAAGGGGTTGATCTTATTGTGAAACAGGGCGACAGCCTGGCTGTTATGGGTGCTTCGGGGGTGGGAAAATCAACACTGCTTAATATTATGGGGAGTCTCGATCCCCCTACAGAAGGTGTTGTCAAATTCGGTGATAAAAATGTGTATCAAATGAACGAAGCGGTCCTTTCGCGTTTCAGGAACAGGGAAATCGGTTTTGTTTTTCAGTTCCACCATCTTTTGCCTGAGTTTAGTGCCCTTGAAAATGCGATGATGCCTGCCTTGATTGCACGGTATCCCAGAAAAAGAGCTGCTGAGATGGCAAGGGAAGTACTGGAAAAGGTGGGGCTTGGAAGGCGTCTGACTCATCGTGCCGGGGAACTTTCCGGAGGCGAACAGCAACGGGTGGCCATTGCACGGTCATTGACCATGAGGCCCAAGTTAATTTTAGCGGATGAGCCGACTGGGAATCTTGACTGGGTAACGGGTCAGGAGATTGCCGATCTTATGCTTCGCCTCAACAGAGAGGAGGGTGTGGCTATGGTTATAGCCACGCATAACAGCAGATTGGCAGAAAGAATGTCAAGGCATATGGAGATAGTCGATGGACGTATTCAGTAGCAGTAGAATGTGCAGAAACGGGCGGTTGCACTCTGCGTGCAGCTTGATATTAGCAAGCAGGATCTGGCTTTACGTGGTGCTGATTCTATCTGTATTCGGTTTGCAGATACCGAAAACGGCCCTGGCCCAGGAGAGGGGAACCATGGCAGTGTTACCATTTCAGGTTCACGCGCAGAAGGCTCTCGAAGATCTCAAACTCAATCTGCAGGAAACGTTGACCCTCCAAATGGAGAAAAGGCATTTTAAAATGATCAGTCCGGAGGTGATTAACAAACACCCCCTGGCCGATTTACGGACCTTTGAAATGAAGGACATTTTAGAATTGGGTGAAGCCCTTAATGCTGATTGGATTATTACAGGAAGCCTCACACAGATCGGAAGGCGTGTAAGTGTTGATTTAAAGGCGATTGATGTAATTAAAAAGAAGCTAACATTTTCGGTCTTTATGGCCGCAGACAGTATTGACGCCTTAGCGGAAACGGCCGAACAGATTGCTGCCGGTATCGACCATCAGATTGCCGGAGTGGTTCAGGTGGATGCGGTTTATGTGCTGGGAAACCAGCGTATAGAAAAAGCGGCAATTCTGGCCGTTGTCGGGACCAAAAAGGGTGATCTGTTCGACTATGGGCAATTAGACAAGGATCTTCGCAATATTTTCAAGATGGGATTTTTCAAGGATGTCAAGACAGAGACCGAAGATGGGCCAAAAGGAAAGATTGTTACATTTAAAGTGATCGAAAAGTCTTCAATCGGCAAGATTGTCTTTGTGGGAAATGAGAAAGAGAAGAGCAGTAAATTAAGAAAGGAACTGGGAATAGAACTTTACTCCATTCTGAATCAGGCAAAAATCAAACAAAGCATTGAAAATATCAGAGAGTACTACCGCAAGAAGGGCTATTACAACGTAGATATAGCGGAAAGCATTGAGCCCCTCCCCAATAATGAGGTACGACTCAAATATGAGATTGCTGAACATGAAAAGGTTTACATCACCAAAATACAATTTGTTGGGAATACAAGGTTTAAGGAAAAAGAACTGAAGAAAATAATGGAGACTAATGAAAAAGGATTTTTTTCATGGATTACAAAATCCGGTTATCTGGATCAAAAGAAATTGGAATTTGATGTCCAAAAATTGGCCTCTTTCTACCATAATCAAGGTTTTATCCGGGCGAAAGTGGGGGACCCTAAAATTGACTATGAGAAGGAAAAGGGTCTGACAATCACCATTGAGATCCAGGAGGGACCGCAATACGCCGTCAACAAAGTTTCCGTTGAAGGCGATTTGATAAAACCGGTTGATGAACTTCTGGAAAAGGTCCAGATAGGTAAAGAGGAGGCATTTAACCGAGAAACTGTCCGAAGGGATATCATGGCGTTGAGAAATGTTTACTTCGACGAAGGTTATGCCTACGCTGAAGTCAGGCCAAGGACAAAACAGGATGATAAGAAGCATTTGGTGGATATTGTGTACACGATTTCAAAAGGGAAGAAGGTCCGTTTTGAAAGAATCAATATTGCAGGCAATACGAAAACAAGAGACAAGGTTATCCGGCGCGAACTGAAGGTAGTCGAAGGTGAGTATTTTAGCGGGAAGGACCTGAAGCGCAGTACCGGGAATTTGCACCGCCTCGGTTTTTTTGAAGATGTGGAGGTGAAGACAAAAAAGGGGAGCCGTGATGACTTGATGGTCGTGGATGTTAAGGTCAAGGAAAGACCTACAGGTTCATTTAGCGTTGGCGCAGGGTATAGTTCAGAGGACACAGCCTTCGTGATGTTTCAAATTGCGCAGAATAATCTTTTCGGGAATGGACAAAAATTGCAGGCCGAAGCCAAGATTGGGGGTAAATCACAACAGTATAATATCAGGTTTGTTGAGCCCTGGCTTTTTGATAAGCCTTTGTCTGCCGGTTTTGATATTTTTAAATGGGAGCGAGAGTACAACGAATATACCAGGGACAGTATGGGTGGTGGTGTCAGCCTGGGATTCCCTCTGGGTGTTGATGAATTTACCAAAGGTTATATAAGGTACACATATGATGATTCTGATATTACAGATGTCAGACCTTTTGCCTCTATGGCGATCAGAGAAATGATAGGTTCCAATGTAACCAGTAGTATCACGCTTATGATAAAACGTGATAGCAGGGACAGGCCCTGGAATACCAGCAAGGGATCCATTAACAGCGCTTCTTTTGAATATGCCGGTCTTGGTGGGGATGTCGCTTTTTACAAATACCAGGGCAGATCAGGGTGGTATTTTCCTATGTTTTGGGAAACGGTCTTCCACGTCCGGGGAAGAATTGGCTATATTCAAAAGGGATCCGGCGGAAAACTCCCTGTTTATCAAAAATTTACGTTAGGGGGAATTAATACCGTGCGTGGTTTTGACTATGGATCTATATCTCCTCTCGATCCTGCCACAGGAGACAGGATTGGCGGTGAGAAGATGATGGTCTATAACGTTGAATACAGATTTCCCCTGCTCAAAGAACAGGGATTGGTCGGGCTTGTCTTTTTCGATGCCGGGAATGTCTTTACGAAGGATGAAAGTTATACTTTTAGTGGAATCAGGAGATCGGCTGGCGGGGGGCTCAGATGGTATTCCCCTATCGGACCGCTTCGGCTTGAATATGGCTGGAACCTGAATCGGAGGGATTATGAAAAATCTGGGAGATGGGAATTCACTGTCGGTGGAACGTTTTAGACACTAAATCAAGACTTAAAGATTATAAGGGGGTAGAAATGAAAAAATATTTTGGACTGTTTGTTGTGATTGTCTTTGTACTTTGCATCCAGACCCATGCCTTTTGTGCGGATACTTACAAGATTGGTGTGATAGATGTGATGAAGCTTCAGGAGAAATCCAAGGCATTTCAGAAAGTCAGGAAAGCACTGAGAGAGAAATTCGTTGCCCTGGAGGAGAAACTTGAAAAGGAGAAAAATGAAGTAATAAAGCTCGAGCAAGAGTTGAAAAAACAGAGCATGATGTTAAGCCTTGATGCCAGAGAAGACAAACGGCAGGACCTGGAGAAAAAGATGCGGCATTTCAGATACCTCCAGAATGAGACCGCCGAAGAGGCGAAATCTTTGGAATTAGAGGCCAGGAAAAAGGTTATCAGAGAGATTGAAAAGGTGGTTGATAAAATCGGAAAAAAGAAGGGGTATATCATAATCTTTGAGCGGAGAACCGTCGGCCTCATTTATTACAAGGACGCGATCGATCTTACAGATGAGGTTACTGAAGCATACGATAAAGCAATGAAATAGGAGCATCTTGGGGTTGGAATTTCCTCTCAAGAAAATCGCCCGGGTAGCGGGCGGAAAAGTAATCGGCAATGACAGTATAATAATTTCAGGGATTAATTCTCTGGATGAAGCAGGCCCTGGCGATATATGTTTTTTCGCCGATCGTAGATATAAAGAGAGCCTGACAAAAACGAAAGCTTCAGCAGTGATAGTTCCGGAGAAGAATGATCTTTTCAAGGGACCTCAGGTGGTTGTTTCCGATCCAAGCCTGGCTTACGCACGAGTTGCGAGCCTTCTTGCTCCCCCTGTTCCAAGATATCCCGGAATCAGCGAAAGGGCGCTTGTCCATGAAAAGAGCCGCATTGGAAAGAATGTTTCCATTTATCCCATGGTTTATATTGGGAAGGAGGCGGTGATAGGGGATGAGGTTACCCTGTTTCCGGGGGTCTTCGTAGGGGACAGGGTTAAAATTGGAAAAAGAACTCTGATTTATGCCAATGTGAGTATCTTGCAAGACTGCGTCATTGGTAATGATGTCATAATACATGCAGGCACCGTCATAGGCGGGGATGGATTCGGTTTTGCCCGGGAAGGTTCGGTGCCTGTCAAGATTCCTCAAATCGGTATAGTTCAGATCGATGACGAAGTAGAAATAGGGTCCAATAATTGCATTGATCGGGCAGCCCTTGGCAGGACATGGATAAAGAGGAGAGTGAAGACCGACAACCTGGTTCAGGTAGGCCACAACGTGGTCATAGGAGAGAATACCGTCATTGTGGCGCAGGCGGGGATTTCGGGTAGTGTTCATGTTGGAAGCGATGTAGTCATAGGTGGACAAGTTGGCATAATTGATCATCTGGAGATTGGAGATAGGGCCATGATCGGATCACAGTCCGGTGTTGCGAAGTCTGTGTCGCCTGGAGAGGTTGTCTCAGGGTATCCGGCAATGCCGCATCGTCTTTTTCTCAGAACTTCCGGGTTAATTATGCGATTGCCCCAGTTGAATGATCGTCTGCGGCATCTTGAAAGAAGATTGGAAGAACTGGAGAAGAAGTTGCAGAAGGAGTGAGCATTGCCATGAAGCTGCCTTTGACATATGAAAACATTATAAGAATCCTCCCCCATCGTTATCCGTTTTTACTTGTTGACAGGATTATCGAGATAGAATTAGGCAAAAGAGTGGTGGGGCTCAAAAACGTGACAGCCAACGAACCTTTTTTTCAGGGTCATTTTCCCGGCAATCCCATCATGCCGGGGGTGCTTATTGTCGAGGCCATGGCCCAAGTGGGTGGAGTCTTAGCCCGTCTTTCGCTTTACGGAGAACCTAAGGATAATGAAGAGATCAAACTTCCAGTCTTTTTCATGTCTATTGACAAGGTGAAATTTCGCAGGCCCGTGGTTCCCGGAGACCAGCTTAGTTTCGAATTGCAGGCATTAAGAACCGGTACCAGGGTCTGGAAGATGGCAGGAAAGGCATTTGTGGGGAAGGATCTGGTTGCAGAAGCGGAGCTTGTGGCTACAGTGAGTTAACCCTAAAATTGCATAAACAACACGGTTAGCATTATTAAAAACCTTTATACTTCAAGGTTTCCTATCGTTTTCACATGCATTGCAGGACATCACCATTTGTGCATTCGAGCAAATACTTCCAAATCCCCGTGTTGTTTCCCCTTCGGGAAAGCCGAGGGCATCCCGCCACGGCGGGACTTCACCCTTGACGCCTCGGATCTGCGGCACCCTCGACTTTTGCAACATTAGAGTTAGGATGGCATCAGTTTTTTCCAAAGCGGAACAATTGAAAACTAAGGAGTAGCGAGACAGTTTATGGAAATTCATCCTTCCGCCGTTGTCAGCTCCCATGCTGAACTCGGACCGGGTGTCAGAATCGGCCCATATAGTACTATTGGAGATCATGTAGTCATTGGTCGTGATACGGTTATTGAGTCCCATGTGGTTATTGAAGGACATACGCAGATTGGGGAAAGGAACAAAATATACCCGTTTTGCACTATAGGCTTTCCCCCACAGGACATAGCTTATCAGGGGGAAGATACACGTGTGGTGATTGGAAATGATAATGTGATAAGAGAATATGTAAGCATAAACCGTGCAACAACCAAGGAGGAATGGAATACAGTTGTCGGCAACCACAACTATATAATGGCCTATGCGCATATCGCTCATGACTGCACATTGGGTGATAAAGTGATCATGTCCAATTTAGCCACTCTTGCAGGCCACATAACTATCGGAGACTATGTGATTTTGGGCGGATTTGTCGCAATTCACCAGTTCGTTCGAATTGGTGCCTATGCCTTTCTTGGCGCCAAATCAGGTCTTGTCCAGGATGTGCCTCCGTTCATGATGACGTCTGGTCACAGGGCGTCGCTGTATGGGGTTAACCAGAAGGGACTGATCCAGAAAGGTTTCTCAAGGGAGTGTATCGACGGACTGAAAAAGGCCTATAGGATTATCTGGCGTGAAAACCGGAGATTCAGCGAAGGGATAAAACAGGTCAAAAAAGAGCTAAAGCCCTTTCCAGAGTTGGAAATGCTCCTGGACTTTTTCCACGATTCAAAAAGGGGAGTACTGAGATAATTGAAAATTTTCGATTGAACCTGCCTGCCGCAGGCAGGGATTGAATATTGAAGGAAATTAAAAATCGTCTATCTTCCGTAATAAAATCAGGATGAGCAAAGAGCAAGAAATTATTGGCATTATTGCTGGAGGTGGGCAGTTTCCATTGATGGTGGCAGAGGCTGCAAGGAAGCAGGGTTATCGTGTAGTTGCTGTGGCTCACATTGGGGACACTGAGTCGTCATTATCCGACAAGGTCGATGAAATTGTCTGGATTAAATTAGGACAGTTAGGTCAATTAATCAAGGCCCTCAAGAAAGGGGGCGTTAGCAAGGCCTTGATGGCGGGTACCATCACAAAGAAACGGATGTTTGAAGATATCAGACCTGATCTGAAAGGTCTCACAGTCATGTCAAAGCTCGCCATCTTTCATGACGATGATATCCTGAGGGCTGTGGCCAAGGAATTGGCCAAACAAGGAATAGAGATTGTCAGTTCTACCTCCCATTTGCCGGAGTTGTCAGCACCATTAGGATGCTTGACAAGACGGGGACTTACAGGGTCTGAGGAAGAGGACGTTGATTTCGGGTGGAAGGTGGCCAAAGAGTTAGGCCGTCTGGATATCGGACAATGTGTGGTCGTGAGGAAAAAAGCGGTTCTGGCCCTGGAGGCAATCGATGGTACGGATGAGACCATCCTCAGGGGGGGGAGGTTGGCCAGAGAAGCGGCCGTTGTGGTCAAGGTGAGCAAACCCGACCAGGATCTCCGTTTCGATGTCCCTTGTGTAGGCCTTGAAACATTAAGAGTGATGAGCCAGGTTAAGGCCTCGGTCCTGGCTGTTGAGGCCGGGAAGACATTGATGTTTGACAGGACAGAGATGGTTGCATATGCGAACAAGGAGGGCATTTCCATTGTCTCTCGGTAAACGTTCGCAACGGAGGAAAAGGAAACCAAGACGTGAAGCCGGATAAAATAAAAGTTGGTGTTGTAGGAGTTGGCCACCTTGGGGAATACCATGTGCAGAAGTACAGTGCTATCCCAACAGTCGAACTGGTTGGTGTTGTGGATACGAACCTGGAGCGTGCAAATGAAGTAGCCCGGCGATACAATACAAGTGCCTATGGATCACACCACAACATCCTGGACATGGTAGATGCAGTGAGTCTCGCTGTGCCAACCGAGATGCATTTTAATGTTGCAAAAGATATCCTGTCAAAAGGTGTTCATCTTCTTGTAGAAAAACCGATTACCTACGAACTTGCACCGGCTGACACCTTGATCAGAATGGCTAATGAAAAGGATTTGGTCCTCCAGGTAGGGCTTGTTGAGCGTTTCAATCCGGCCGTGGTCAAGATGGAATCCCTGTTAAACAGCCCCATTTTTGTTGAATCTCACCGCATGAACCGTTTTACCACCAGAGGAATTGATGTAGATGTGGTCCTTGATCTGATGATCCATGATCTGGATATCTTCCTCCATATTGTTCCATCTGAGGTCAAAGAGGTACATGCGGTGGGAATGTCCGTGATCACCGGGAGAACGGATGTAGCCAATGTCAGAATGATTTTTGAAAACGGAACCGTGGCAAATTTGACGGCAAGCAGGGTGTCCGACAAAACACTCAGGAAGATCCGTGTCTTCCAGCCGGATGCCTATTTTTCCGTAAATTGCGCAAAAAGGGAAATCAGCATTATCCGGTTGGACGGCGATGCTAAGGGTTCGAATGATTTCCCTAAACTTACCTCCGACAAAACGAAATATTCTGATAGCGACCCTCTGGCTGATGAAGTTTCTTCTTTTGTGAATGCAGTTATTAATGGGTCTGAGCCGGTTGTGTCCGGGAAAGATGGACGAAGGGCCCTTAAATATGCCCTTGGCATTATTGATCAAATTGAGAGAAACTGTAACAATTTCCGGTCCATCAATTAATTTAATTAAAGCTCCCTGTCCCGCTGAAGCGGTACTAAAGCAGGATAGGGGACCTCCAAATATTGGTATCGTTCAAAACATATCGCATGGGAAATGAATTCATTCGATTCCCGTGCATGGATTCTTAAGTCTGGTGCCAAAAAATCCAGTACGATCTTGTAAAAATGAAGGTAATGGGACTCTTTTTTCAGGAATCGAAAAATTGGTTGCTGGATTGTACATGTCCCTGCTACCTGAGGCGGGCGGGGAGCTTGCTGTGCTTCACGCCCAGGACACAGGATATGGCATAAACCCGGGCAGCCCGCCGCCCGCCTTGGTTTGCAGGATTGCCAAGTCCAGCGATCTGACCGAGTCGATTCTGAAAAAAGAGTCCCATGCCCTTCAAGATACGAAGAGTTTTGAACGTTACTCAAATGTTAGAACATTTATCTTATTTTAGTTCACTCGTTAACCCCACAGTCCGGAACTCAGAAAACAGCTGGGTGCCGGGCGGGGAATGCGCACGCGATGCATTTTCAAGAGATCTCAAGTTCGTCGTGATTGTGGCGGGTGAGGCCTCGGCCGATTTGCATGGCTCAAATCTTGTGAAGGCCATGAAACAATTGGCTCCCGGTATTGTCTTCTGGGGCGTCGGGGGGAAAAACATGGAGCAGGCCGGGGTGAAAATCCTCTTTTCCTCTTCCGATATGGCAGTGGTCGGAATTACCGAGGTATTCCGCAAGCTACGCACGATAGCCAGAGCATCCGGTAGACTAAAGCATATCCTGAGAAGCAAACGTCCCGACCTACTGATCCTTATTGATTATCCTGATTTCAATATACATATTGCGAGGACTGCAAAGCGTTTTCAAGTTCCCGTGCTATATTATATCAGTCCTCAGGTGTGGGCGTGGCGAAGGGGAAGGGTCAGAAAGATAGCACGCCGTATTGATCGTATGGCTGTTATCCTTCCTTTTGAGAAGACGTTTTACGGAAAAAGAGGAGTATCAGTGGACTACGTGGGCCACCCTCTTTTGGACGCCCTACCAGAGGAGGTGGATAAACAGCAGGTTGGGGTTGAATTGGGATTGGAACAAGGTTATCCTGTAGTGGGTCTGTTGCCTGGCAGCCGGAAGGAGGAGATCAGGAATCTGCTTCCGGTTATGGTTAAATCGGTACAGATTCTGGGAAGAAGGTATCCAAAAATCCGATGCCGCTTGTCCCTGGCCCCAACCATTGAGGCCAGGTTTGTTCAATCGTTTACGGAAAATTCATCGGTGGAGATAGAGGTAATTCCGGGAGGTACATACGAAACCCTGGGAAATTGCCACGTAGCCCTTGTGGCTTCCGGTACCGCTACCCTGGAAACGGCCTTGATGGGGGTTCCCATGGTCATTGCCTACAAGGTTTCTCCTTTCTCTTACTGGGTAGGCAGGATTGTGGTCAGAGTACCCTACATAGGGTTGGTGAACCTTGTGGCAGGAGAAGAAGTGGTGCCGGAACTGATTCAAGATAAAGTTGTGCCGGACAGACTTGCCCATGAGGCGCTTACCATTCTTGAAGATCCGGGGATCAGGGAGAACATGATAAAGAAACTAAAGGGAATAAAAGAAAGACTTGGAAGACTTGGCGCGTCAGAGGCGACTGCCAAAATAGCCCTGGAAATGATGAGAAACAGATCATAGCTCACAGTTCTATAAGCTCATTAGGGCAGAGTATTTTGCGTTATGTGGTGAGGAAAATATTAGATGGCCGGAACAGTTTTAGTTGTAGATGACGAAACGAGTATCCTTGAGTCCCTGGATGGTATCCTTTCTGACGAAGGGTTTGAAGTAATCACGGCAGAGGGTGGGGCTGATGCCCTGGAGAAGATTCAGGAAATGATACCAGACTTAGTCCTTTTGGATATTTGGATGCCCGGGATGGACGGAATTGAGACGCTTGAAAAAATTAAAGAGGGCTATCCCTATCTACAGGTAGTTATGATGTCCGGGCATGGCAATATTGAGACGGCAGTAAAGGCCACAAGGGTTGGCGCGTATGATTTTATTGAAAAACCCCTTTCACTTGAGAAACTACTTTTATCCATTAATAACGCGCTTGGTTACTACAGGCTTGAGGAGGAGGTAAGTCTTCTTAGAGAGAGAGAAAAGGACAAATACAACCTAACCGGTAATAGCAAAGCGATTAACCAGCTTAGGGAGCAGATTAGGATTGTAGCTCCCACAAACGCCTGGGTTCTCATTTCGGGAGAAAATGGTACGGGAAAGGAGATCGTAGCCCATACCATTCATCGACTAAGCCCGAGAAGTCGTAAGCCAATGGTGGAGGTAAATTGTGCAGCCATTCCGGAGGATCTGATTGAGAGTGAGCTCTTTGGGCATGAAAAAGGTGCCTTCACAGGGGCTTCTACCATGAGGAAGGGCAAATTTGATAAGGCTCATGAGGGCACCATTTTTCTGGATGAAATCGGTGACATGAGCCTGAAGGCCCAGTCCAAGACCCTGAGAATCTTGCAGGAGCAGAAATTTGAGCGGGTAGGCGGCACCAGGACAATCAAGGTGGACGTTAGGGTGATTGCAGCAACCAACAAGGATCTTGAGGCGGAAATAGAGAACGGCACTTTCAGGGAAGATCTCTACTTTCGATTGAATGTCATCCCCATGAGGGTCCCTCCTTTAAGAGAACGTGTGGAGGACATCCATGAGTTGGTGGAAGAATTTTTAAAGGAATTTTTGCTAAATACCAATATGAAACCAAAGGAGGTTTCGGAGGAAGCTGTCAGCATCTTGCAGAAATATGACTGGCCCGGCAATGTCAGGGAACTCAAGAATCTTGTGGAGCGGCTCATGATCATGACACCAGGCGAGGTGATTCAGGCGAAGGATGTCCCTGCACCTTTCAACGATTCTTCAGACATAAGGGAGGGCTTTGAATCTGCCTATATAGTTGATACACTTAAAGAGGCAAAGGGTAAGTTTGAAAAGGTCTTTATTGAAAGCAAGTTGCGGGAGTTCGCCGGAAATATTTCACAGACAGCCGAAGCCATCGGTATTGAGCGGAGCAACCTCCATAAAAAGATAAAGGCCTATGGGCTTGCTCTGCATAGTGAATAGACCTCATGCCCCGTTCATGATTGCCAGCATTGCAAACTATTTAATACTCTCCGTATTAATAGAGGACTCTTCAGGATTTTCTCTCTGTATGACTACATCTTTAACTCGCAACCCGTAACTTGTTTTATAATCTCCCATATTTCCTTCCGTCCCTCTTTTGTTTTTGCAGAAAAAAGAATGGGGGAGACAGGGAAAATCTCAACTAGTTTGCTTCCGATCATATCAGCCCTCATTTTGGCCTTTTGCCTGGAAAGTTTATCTGCCTTTGTGAGCACCGGGATGGCAGGTAGGCCATAATATTTCAACCAGTTTAAGAGGTCAATATCTCCCGAGGTCGGATCCCTCCTTATGTCGAGAATCACCACCACTGCCTTCAGGTTTGATCTCGTACGAAGATAGGTCTCCACCATATTGTGCCAGGACTTTTTGACATTGATGGGAACCCGGGCAAAGCCATAGCCGGGCAGATCGACTATGTATAATGATTCGCCGACGCTGAAAAAGTTGATTGACTGGGTCCTTCCCGGTGTGGAGCTGGTTCTGGCGAGGCCTTTGCGGTTGACAAGGACGTTTATGAGGGAGGATTTACCCACATTCGATCTGCCGGCAAAGGCAACTTCCTCCATGTCGGGCGGTGGATACTGATTTTCGCTAAAGGCACTAATGATAAAGGTGGCATCCATTCCAAACTCAGATAAATGGTCAAATGGTTTATTGAATCTTTGAAAACCATGTCCTTCCCCGCATAGCGGGATCTTAGATGGGTGTGGATTCTTTACTATCTGACTGAGTATCCAATTGACGAAGTCCGTGTTTACCGCTTAGCCAGATATTCCTCGAGCCTTCTGAGCCCTTCTTTTATGTTATCAAGGGAATTGGCATAAGACAGTCTGAGATAGCCCTCTGCGTTCTGCCCGAAATCGATCCCAGGGGTTACGCCGACTCCGGCCTTTTCAAGGATTTCAAATGCGAGTTCGTATGAACTGTCAGCAAGGTGTTTGGCATTGACGAGCATGTAGAAGGCACCAGCCGGTTCTACAGGAAGGCCGAACCCCATCTCCCGGACTCTCTTGATCATGTAAGTGCGGCGTTCATTGTATATGGTTTTCATATGTTCCACGTCGTTCTGGGCCTTCTTAAGAGCAGTCAGACCGGCCCACTGCGACACACTACCTGCTGATATAAAGAAGTTCTGCTGTATTTTTTGCAAGGGCCGGATAAAGTCAGGGGGGCTTATGAGATAACCCAGACGCCATCCGGTCATTGCATAGAGTTTGGAAAACCCGTTTAGAACAATGGCATTATCTGTAAATTCGAGGATTGAATGCTCTTTTTCTCCGTAAACCAGTCCGTGATATATTTCATCCGAGATGACCGGAGGCCCCAGGGCCGCGATTTTTTCTATTCGCTCTCTTGAAAGCAGGTTTCCGGTCGGATTCGATGGCGAATTAATGAGAATGGCCTTTGTCCTCGGGCCTATCTTTTCCCTGATTTCTTTGGGCCTTAATTGAAAGCCTTCTTCCTCGTAAACCTTCACAAAGACAGGCTTAGCTCCAAGGAAATTTGCAAAGTTAGGATAGCAAGGGTAGTGGGGGTCGGAGATAATGATCTCATCATCTGCCTCCAAAAGGGTCGAAAAGATCATTAAGAGGGCCGGAGACGTACCCGATGTAATGAGTACCTGTTCAGGGTCCACCTTAACCCCATATTTTCTTTGGTAGTGCTCGCAGATGGCTTCCCTGAGTTCAATAATTCCGAGGCTGTGAGTGTAATGGGTTTCTCCTTTTGCTATGGCTTCGCGTGCTGCCTCAGAGATACATTCGGGCGTGGGAAAATCAGGCTCTCCTATCTCTAAGTGAATAATATCACGTCCCTGTCTTTCAAGCTCATGGGCCTTTTCGAGGACATCCATCACAATAAACGGCGGGATTTCCCGGGCCCTTTTGGTTATCCTGTTCATTTTAAATAACCTTGTTCAATGGATATTCTATGATCCCCTGGGCACCCGCATTCATGAGTCGAGGGATTAGATCCCGGACGGTTCTTGCCTCGACAATTACTTCTACCGAGATCCAGTCCAGATTATGCAGGCTGGCGATTGTAGGGAAGTTCAGGCTCGGAAGGATGCTTATGACATCATCAATTTTATCTTTTGGTAGATTCATCTTCAGGCCCACCATGTTTTCTGCCTTGAGAGCCCCTTTGAGCAGCAGAATGATCTGGTCGATCTTGGCCTTTTTCCACGGGTCTTTGTACGACTTCCTGTTTGCTATTAGCTGCGTATTGGTTTGCATGAGTTCATAAATAATTTTTAGGCCGTGAGCCCTGATAGTGCTCCCGGTCTCGGTTACCTCAACAATTGCATCGGCTAAGCCGGATACTGCCTTTGCCTCTGTTGCGCCCCACGAGAATTCCACCTCAACATCAATGTTCCTTTCCTTGAAAAATCTCCTGGTGAAGTTAGTAAGTTCAGTAGCTATTTTCTTACCCTGAAGGTCCTCGAGGCCTTTTATCTTGGAGTCGGCCGGTACGGCCAGGACCCACCTGGCCGGATTTTGACTCACCTTTGAGTAAACCAGGTCACCTACAACTTCAACATCCGATTCATTTTCTTCTATCCAGTCTTTACCGGTGAGTCCTGCATCAAGAGTACCTCTTTCAACGTACCTGGACATTTCCTGGGCGCGGCAGATATTGCACTCTATGGTAATCATCGTTTATGTCCGGGAAATAACTACGGCCATTGATGTTTATCTTCCAACCCGATTTTTCAAATAGATTAATGGTCGCATCTTGCAGGCTCCCTTTGGGAATTCCGAATTTTAATTTTTTCATTTTTTGTACACCTTTTCTGGATCAAAAATTTTTTCACCCACAACCGTGAAATTACCGTCACTGTCTACTTTTTTGTGAAAACAGGACTCATAACCAAGGTGACATGCTGCACCGCCCACCTGTTCAACCTTGAAAACCACGGTGTCATTATCACAGTCAACATAGATTTCCTTGACCTTCTGGATATGCCCGGAGGTCGCGCCCTTGTGCCAGATTTCCTGGCGTGAGCGACTCCAGTAATGGGCATCTCCTGTCTCAAGGGTTTTTTCCCAGGCGGCCTTATTGACATAGGCCAGCATTAACACCTTGCCGGATTCGTGATCCTGGACAATGGCGGGAAGGAGTCCATTTCCTTTGGAAAAATCAAGTTCAATCATAGCATATGACCTTTAAAGCAAAGAATCCACGCCCATCTAAGATCCCGCTATGCGGGGAAGGGCATGGTTTTAAAAGATTCAATAAAATATAAAATAAAATTAATAACATATATGAGTAAATTAGGGCAAGGAAAATTATAATGTACACGTCTGTGCAGGGGCGTATGTTTATGTATTTCCGCTCAACTGGCCGCATGCTGCCAGGATATCTGTTCCCTTGCTTTTCCTGATGATGGCGGTGAAATTGTTGTTAATAAGAATTTCCTGAAAATGGAGGATGGTTTCAACGGAGGGCGGAGACATGTCAGATCCGGGAAAGGGGTTTAAGGGAATCAGGTTAATCTTGGCCTGTATTCCCGATAAGAGACTTGACAGTTTCAAGGCGTCCTCATCGCGGTCGTTAATGCCTTTGATAAGAATATATTCAAAGGTAATCATCCTCCTGCTTGGAAGGGGAAAACCCCTGCAGGCCGAAAGGAGACTTTCCAATGGATACCTGCGATTGACGGGCATCAGGTAACTGCGGGTTTCATCGTCCGCAGCGTTCAGGGAAATGGCCAGGTTAACCGTGATATCCCGGCCCAGCTGTTTCATCCGGGGCACCAGTCCGCAGGTT
>JAFDHL010000304.1 GCA_019308785.1 Deltaproteobacteria bacterium | reverse complement strand
CCGATGCCGTGCGCCATGTGGAAAGGCGATAATTCCGGCCATGGAACCGGCACCGGTAATACAGTTCCGCCAGGACCCATTGCTCGAAGATCCCACCCGCATCGAGCGCCAGCAACGATCTGTCCAAAGGCAGTTCGGCAAGAACATGACGCACGCCGAGGTCGAAGAACAGAAAGCGGGCCGCTTTCGTAATCCGCTTTCTACCTCCCGCAAAGGGAAGGATATGAACACCGACATAGGTGTCCTCGAGAACCTGGTAGAAGTTGCGTAACGTGTTGACTGCTACACCTATCGCTCTGGCCAGCTTCGTGAAATTTACAAATCTGCCCGATTCAAGAGCTGCCAACTTCAGAAACTTCTGAAAGGCGACGATGTTGTTGACGATATTCTCCTGCCGGATTTCGTTTTCGATATAGAGTTCCGCATAGGACGACAAGGTTTCATTCCACGACGCCCTGCTTTCATGGTAGAGACCGGGTAAATTGCCATAGATCAGGTAATCTTCGATCCTGCGCCGTGGGAATCTCCGGCCCGTCGGCATTCCAACAGGTAACAGCACACTGTCGCGCTGTTCGGCCTGCATCACGGGTGACAGGAGGAGATCATGAACTCTGCCGGGCAACAGATTGGCTGAGCGGCGTTTGAGCTGTCGCGCGGAACTACCGGTCAGGTAGAAACGATAGCGGCCGGGTTTCTTATCATAGAGATACTGCACATCATCGAGAAGCGCCGGGACCTTCTGAATCTCATCGATGAACACGGCACTGACCTTCTGCTCCGCTTCGAGCTCACGGATTAGCAACCCGTCATCAACCTCGTAGCGTCTTCTTTGCCGGCGGTCCTGGAGATTGACCACCATGGTATTGCCACTGTTCACTATGTGATGATAAAGGAGTGTTGATTTCCCCGACTGCCGTGGCCCGAAAACCAGTTTGATTTTCTGCTTCCCCTTGCTTGCTTTCAAGAGTTTCTTCTGTAATGCCCTGCTATAGAATGGTACGCTCATAATGATTATACCTCCGCATATTTACCTGGTAATTATGCAGCGGCCTACTTATTTGTCAAGAAAAAAATCCTGCTTCCGCACACCGCGAACGATTGGCTATTGACCCACCCGCTTTTCCAATTTTCAATCCAAGACTTCCCTGACTTTCCTTGCCAGGCTATCCGTGGTGAAGGGTTTCTGGATAAATACCATTTCCCGATCCAGGACACCGTGATGCAAAATCGCGTTATCCGTATAGCCCGACATGTAGAGCACTTTCATGTCCGGTCGCAGTGCATTTAAGTGTTCTGAAACCT
The DNA here is from genome assembly GCA_019308785.1 of Deltaproteobacteria bacterium. Classification (GTDB taxonomy): domain Bacteria; phylum Desulfobacterota; class DSM-4660; order Desulfatiglandales; family Desulfatiglandaceae; genus JAFDHL01. The sequence goes on along the minus strand of JAFDHL010000304.1, from coordinate 2,314 downwards.
CCCTACCACTCATTTTTGGCATCACCACATCGGTCAGCATCAGGTCAATAGGGCCATCATGCTCTTTGCTGACCTTTATGGCCTCTTCACCATCTTGAGCCGCTAAAACACTGTACCCATAATGTTGGAGAATGGTTTGCGCCAGATCTCGGACCATCTCATTGTCCTCCACCACCAGGATGGTTTCAGAACCTGTGAGAGATTCAGCCGTAGCCTCCACCTCTTCTTTTTCCACGACACCCTTTTCAACCCGCGGCAGGTAGATCTTGAAGATTGTACCCTTTCCGAGCTCACTGTATGCCCAGATGTTGCCATTGCTCTGCTTAACAATCCCGTAAACAGTGGATAGGCCCAGTCCCGTTCCCTTGCCTGCTTCCTTGGTAGTGAAAAAGGGATCAAAGATGTTGGCCAGTGTCTCCACCTCCATGCCCGTGCCGGAGTCACTTATGGCCATCATCACGTAAGGACCTGGCGTGACGGCCACATGACTACGGGCATAGGCCTCATCCAGATCCACGTTGGCCGTCTCCATTGTGAGCTTGCCGCCCCTGGGCATGGCGTCTCTCGCATTGACCGCAAGGTTCATGATTATTTGCTCTATCTGTCCGGGGTCTGCCTCCACCCGGCCTAAGTCCGGGGCAAGGCTTGTCTCAAGATCAATATCTTCACCGATCAGTCGCCTCAGCATCTTATCCATATCCGGGATTACGTCATTGAGGTCTATCACCTTTGGCTCAAGTATCTGCTTGCGGCTGAAGGCCAGGAGCTGGCGGGTCAGGGAGGCGGCCCGATCCCCGGCTTTCCTGATATCCTCCAGGTTTTCGCGCAGTTTATGGTCTTTGCCGATGCTCATCATCATAAGCTCTGAACAGCCTATGATGGTTGTAAGCAGGTTGTTAAAGTCATGGGCAACACCTCCGGCAAGCGCCCCTATAGCCTCCATCTTCTGGGACTGCTGGAGCTGGGCCTCGAGTTTCCTTTGGGGCGTGATATCCCTGAGGAAGTTAAGGGTAGCAGGCCTTCCTTCCCAGGTGATCGCGACAGTATTGAGTTGCGTCCACAGCTCTTCACCGGCTCTATTTATTATCCTGAAGGAATAGGTGGTTGGAAGGCTCTCTCCCTTTAGCCTTCTCCTATGTCTGTCAAGCACCATATGGGTGTCTTCAGGGTGAATGAGGTCAGTGAAGCGAATTGTGGCCAGCTCCTCGGCACTATAGCCTACCAACTCCTCAGTCCTGGGGTTGGGGAACTTTATCACTTCATCCTGGGCGACAAAGATGGCATCGGTGGCATTGTTCACTAAGAGCCTGTATTTTTCCTCGCTATCCCGCAGCGTCTCCTCGGCTCGCCTGCGCACGGTGATTTCCTTTTGAAGTTCAACTGTACGCTGTTCCACCTGTTCCTCGAGGTGTTCGCGGTGTTTCAACAATTCCGTTTGTTGCCTGTGTAATTGTAAAAAGACACTCACTTTACTGAGCAATACCGTCGGATTATAGGGCTTCACTATGTAATCGATACCCCCGGCATCATACCCCTTGAACACATAGTAATCGTCTGAATAAACTGCCGACATAAAGATGATGGGAACGTGACGCGTTCTTTCTTCGGCACGGATAAACTCCGCCAACTCATACCCATCCATCCCCGGCATCTGCACATCCAGGATTGCCAGTGCAAACTCATGGCTCAGAGTTGCTTTAAGGGCATCATTGCCACTGGTGGCCTTTATGATTTCCGCACCTGTTTCACTTAATATCTTCTCAAGCAGGTAAAGGTTTTCCTTCTTATCATCCACGATCAAAATTTTTTGTCTGTCTTGCATAATCAAGTCCCTTCTTTGCGCCTTGTCGTCTTTGTGTGAGGAATGCTGTCAAAACACTCAGAATACACTGCTCTGATCTGTGCAGTTCAAGGGGGTCATTCCAAAGGCATTGATAATATACCCTTGAATTAATCTATTTATTGTCCAATACCTTCGCATTGATAATATACCCTTGAATTAATCTATTTATTGTCCAATACCTTCCGAACAGTGTTAGCCAAGTCTCGCATCACAAGTGGTTTCATCACGAACGCCTTGATTCCCATCCCTTTGGCCTTTTCTTCCGAGATCCTTTCGCTAAATCCGGTGCAAAGGATGATCGGGATATCAGGACGGATCTTCATGAGTTCTCTGGCTAACCTGTCACCCGTCATATGCGGCATGGTCATATCGGTAATCACCAGGTCAAATCTGTCAGGCTTTGCCTTGAATAGCTCCAATGCTTCAATGCTGCTTGTTCTTGTCGTAACCTCATAGCCCAGACGCTCTAAC
>JAFDHL010000303.1 GCA_019308785.1 Deltaproteobacteria bacterium | reverse complement strand
TTATGTCCTGCTAAGTGAGCAAATAGACAGGCAATAATCCTTGACTAACTAACTAATTTTAGTTAATTTTCTCTAAGTTTTCTGAATAATTGGCTTTAGCCTTTATTGGAGGATATTATGAACTGATTGCCTTTAACCCGTTTCTCTAAGAGAGATTCGGGTTTTTTTGGGTTATCCGGTTTTGAACGCCTGACCATTTTAAAAGGGTATTATAATGCCACGCATTTTTGACAACATAGAAACGAGCCTTCTTTCGGCCCTCCAGGAGACCCTTGAATTATCAGATCATGCGGATTTCTGTGTGGGATATTTCAACCTTCGGGGATGGAAAGAATTAGATTCATATATCGAGACATGGTCAGGTGGGGAAGGCCATTGTTGCCGCCTTCTCGTGGGAATGCAGAGGCTGCCCCAGGATGAGCTGCGGCAAGCCATGAGCATGACAAGAAGCGACAGCGGGCTTGACAATCAGACGGCAATACGGCTTAAGAAAAAATTAGCCGAGGAATTCCGTGAGCAATTAACGGTCGGCACGCCTACCAATGAGGATGAAGTCGGCCTGCGCCGGTTAGCTACCCAGATCAAAGCAAAAAAAGTTGTCGTTAAGTTGTTCCTCAGACATCCTTTACACGCAAAGCTATATCTTCTTTTCCGCCCTGATCCAGTCAATCCCTTCACAGGATATTTAGGGAGCAGCAATCTGACTTTTTCGGGCCTATCGAGACAGGGCGAATTGAATATAGACGTGCTTGACCATGACGCGTGTAAAAAGCTGGCCAAATGGTTTGAAGAGCGTTGGAATGACCACTGGTGTATTGATATCTCAAATGAATTGGTCCAGATTATTGGGGAGAGCTGGGCGCGTGAAGAGCCAATCCCACCTTATCACATATACATTAAGATGGCATACCATCTCTCGCATGAGGCGCGAGCGGGTCTTTCCGAGTTCCGGATTCCAAGGGTGTTCGGGCAGAAGCTTTTTGAATTTCAAAAGGCTGCTGTAAAAATTGCTGCACACCATATCAATAAGAGGGGGGGAGTGCTGATCGGTGATGTGGTAGGTCTGGGTAAAACCCTCATGGCAACCGCTGTTGCGCGCATCCTTGAGGATGATCTGGGTCTTGAGACATTAGTCCTCTGTCCCAAGAATTTAGTAGATATGTGGGAAGACTATTGCGATCAATATCACCTTCGCGCAAGAGTTCTTTCCATCAGCCAGGCTATCAACAGGTTGCCTGATTTGAGGCGATTTCGCCTTGTGGTCATTGATGAAAGCCATAACTTGCGCAACCGTGAAGGCAAACGCTATCGTGCGATCCAGGAATATATAGACGAAAATGAGAGTAAAGTTATTCTTCTCTCAGCCACGCCCTATAACAAAACCTACCTGGATCTTTCCAACCAGTTGCGCCTTTTCGTTCCGGAAGATAAAGAATTAAGTATCCGACCTGAACGATTATTAAGGGATATGGGTGAAACTGAGTTCATGCGTCAACATCAGTGTCCCTTACGTTCTCTGGCTGCTTTTGAAAAGAGCGAATATGCCGATGACTGGCGTGAACTCATGCGCCTTTTCCTTGTCAGGCGCACACGGAGTTTTATTCAGGAAAACTACGCGGAGACCGATCCGGAAAATGGTCGCAAATATCTCACATTTGAAGATGGAAACCGATCTTACTTTCCTGCCCGCGTTCCAAAAACCGTAAAGTTCAAGATCGATGACAGGGATCCGGATGATCAGTATGCAAAACTCTACGCTTACGATGTAGTTGATACAATCAACAGCTTAAGACTTCCTCGATATGGATTGGGTAATTATGTAAAGGAATCCCACAGAAAACCTCCCACCCAATCTGAAATTAGTGTGTTGCAAGATCTTTCCCGTGCAGGGAAAAGGCTCATGGGTTTTTGCCGTACTAATCTTTTCAAGCGACTGGAGAGCAGTGGGCAGGCGTTTATTCTATCAATTGAACGGCACATTCTGCGCAATTACGTTTTTCTTCACGCGATCGAGGAGGGGAAACCTCTCCCCATTGGAACACAGGACGCAGTTCTGCTTGATGCCCGCGTTTGGGATGAAGATACCGATGCCACGAGCATTATACCAACCTTGTTCAATGATGAAGATAGTGAGAATGAGCCCGGTACTGATGATCAAAATGTGCTGAAATCCGAGGAAGACTTTAAAAAGCGGGCCGCTGAAATTTACGCGGAATACGCCTCAGGATATAAAAACCGTTTTGGGTGGCTTCGTCCGGAGCTTTTCGGCAAGGCCCTGGCAAAGGATTTACAGAACGATGGAAACGCTCTCCTTAACATATTGAAAAAATGTGGTGATTGGGATTCGACTAATGACTCCAAGTTGGAAGCTTTACACAAGTTGATGGATAAAGAACATCCTGATGAGAAAGTTATTGTTTTTACCCAATTTGCCGACACTGTGCGCTATCTGGAAAAACATCTAAAACTCAAGAGTGTATCAAGATTATCAGGCGTTACAGGAGATTCGCCAGACCCAACAGCTCTTGCCTGGCGCTTCAGTCCGGAGAGCAATGAAAAACGGGGGCGGGTTAGGCCTGATGATGAATTGCGGGTTCTTGTGGCCACAGATGTCCTGAGCGAAGGTCAGAATTTGCAGGATTGCTTTATTGTGGTCAATTACGATCTGCCATGGGCCATCATTCGATTGGTCCAGCGTGCCGGGCGTGTGGATCGAATTGGGCAAAAAGCGGAGAATATTCTTTGTTACTCCTTTTTACCCGCAGAGGGCGTGGAGCGAATTATTCGACTCCGGTCTCGAGTACGAGTGAGATTACAGGAAAATGCAGAGGTTGTAGGTACGGATGAAGCATTCTTTGAGGATGACCGCAATGACCAGGCCGTGCTTGACCTTTATAATGAAAAGGCAGGTATCCTTGATGGCGACGCAGATACCGAGGTGGACCTGGCATCCTATGCCTACCAGATCTGGAAAAACGCCACAGAAGCGGATCCAAAGCTGAATAAAATAATCCCTCAAATGCCCCCTGTGGTTTATTCATCGCGGGAACATAAGCCAGGTGAGAACAAACCCGAAGGGGTATTGGTTTACATGAGAACCGGTGAAGGAAATGATGCCTTAGCCTGGCTAAACAAGGAAGGGAAAAACATCACAGAGTCACAGTTTGATATCCTTAAAGCAGCGGAATGCAAGCCTGATACAGCTCCTGTTCAACGCCATGAGAATCATCATGAACTGGTGAAAAAGGGAGTAGAGCTCATACTGGTGAAAAAGGGAGTAGAGCTCATCGTTGAAGAAGAGAAATCTATTGGCGGCCAATTAGGGAGGCCTTCCGGTGCCCGCTTTCGAACTTATGAACGGCTTAAAGATTATGCTCAGAAGGTTGAAGGAACGCTCTTTGAGTCCAGGGAACTTCTCAGGGCCATTGACGATATCTACCGGCATCCTTTGCGCCAGTCTTCCATTGATACACTGAACCGCCAACTCCGCAGCGGCATCTCTGATGAAACATTAGCCCAATTGGTCATTGCATTAAGGGATGAAGACCGACTTTGCCTTGTCCATGAGGAGGATGGGGAAGTCCGGGAACCCAAAATAATTTGTTCCATGGGATTGGTTGGGAAAAACAGGTAGTGGAATTTTCCTGAAGTATGCTAAAATATGAGACGAAATTATTAAAGATAGAGAAATTATTCCAGGAGGTTTTGCTATGGAGGCTCAAAAAAAGACTATGACCCCCCTTGAAATACTTAAGGCTATACAGAATTTGACTGAAGAGGAAAAAGAGACTCTTGCTATCCTTGCGGACAAAGGGCTTTCTGAAGAACTTTTGAAAAGACGCAAAGACGTAATTGCGGAGATGCAAAAAGGGGAGTTGATAAGCGAAGAAGATCTTTTCAGAGGTATCTGAGAAAATGTTTGAGATAAAAAGTATCAAAGCTGTGAAGAAGGATTTAAAAAGGCTTCCTCATGAAGTTTTGAGAGATATTGAGACCATCCATTTCAAGAATATCCGAGAAGATCCTTTTCAGGCATATGAACTGGGCTATGTATTTAAAGGGCTGAGATCTTACCATTTCAATCATAAGGGCACATCTTACCGAATTGTCTATGAAGTATTTGAGGAAGACGGATTAGTTGTCATAAATATGATTGGTTCGCGTGAGAGTTTTTATGAAAAGCTGAGAAGGAGAGTACTGTAGCGCAATGCCTCTTAATCTTACTCGCACCCGAACATTGCTCCATGGTTTCGACTTCAACACCCTGTTTATTGAAGAGTTGGGCTGGGACAGATACAAAGCTGAGTTTGATGTTTCCTTTGACGGCCAAAATATTTTGCTCAATGCCTTTTCAGAAAAGCGCGGCATGGTCGTCTTTCTGTGTGAGCCGTCAAGTGATGGGGCAATCCCTGATTACTCGATCCGCCGGAAGATTGAACGACAGGTGACTAAGTCTCATCATGAGCATCTT
>JAFDHL010000302.1 GCA_019308785.1 Deltaproteobacteria bacterium | reverse complement strand
CGGACAGCCCGCCGCCCGCCCTGGTTTGCAGGATTGCCAAGTCCAGCGCTCTGGCCGAGTCGATTCTGAAAAAAGAGCCCCATACCCTTCGCTTTGACAAGACCTATCCGGATTATTAGGCACCAGACTTAAGGATCCATACACGGGAATCGGATGAATTCATATCCCATGCATACACTTTTGAACGTTACCTATAAATTAGTTAGGGGGACTGATAAATGTCTAAAAGGGCCCACGCTCCCTCCCCCCGACAAAACCGTTTTCAACCCGGGCAGCATGATATCGAGGCAGATAAGTCATGAATTAATTCTCAGCAGATCCGCTTTATCGGCTCTTTTTTCAGGATTGACGGGGAAATAGCCGGATATACACTAGTTTTGGAGGAGACGGCCGAATGGGTAGAACAAGCATAAAAAACAAATTTATCCTCAGTTTTCTGGCACTGCTGTTGATTGTCATGGTCGTAATTGGCGTGGTCAACCGGGTAGCAACTGATTTTTTTCTCGGCCAAGCTATTTCAACTGCCTTGGCTTTGGCAGCGGGGATTATTTTTGGCGGTATCTTTTCTAAATCCCTCGTAAACAGGCTGAACAGCCTTAGTAATGCCGCAAGGGAGGTCAGCCGTGGAGATCTCTCCAGGGATATTCCCTTAATATCACGGGACGAGGTTCGCGACCTTGAAGAAATATTTGCCAAAATGGTAGATGACCTGAGGGGCATGATATCTGAGATGAAGAATGTCTCTGTTCAGATACAGCAAACCAATACAAATCTCCTGGGTTTAGTAAAAAAGATTGTGAAGAGCGGCGAGGAGATAGACCAGTTGACGAAGAGTATTGCCAAGGGATCGGAGGACCAGACCCTTATTGTTCAAAAGACGTCCGTCAGCCTGGATAACGGGTTGAATCAAATGGACGAAATGGTAAAGCAATCATCAGAGACCGTTTCCAAAGTCAATGAGGCACGCCTCCAAGCAGAAATAGGTGAAAACAAGGCGCGCCAGACCGCGAACCATCTGGAAGAAGTTCTAAAACAGATGTCGGAGCATACCCAGCCCATGTTCAGATTAGCCAATAAGGTCGAAAAGATTAAGACGGTTGTCAACATAATGGACGATATTGCACAGAAGACCGACCTGCTTTCACTCAATGCCTCCATTGAGGCAACGAGAGCAGGTGAAATGGGGAAGGGCTTCGCCCTAGTTGCTGATGAAATAAGAAGCATGGCTGAAAACTCCAAGCGTTCGTCCCAGGATATAAAAAAGATGGTGGAGGATATCCTTGAGGACAACAAAACAGTTACCATAGCCCTGACAAAAAGCCATGAAGGTATTAATAAGGGACGCGAAACCATACGCAGTATCCTGAATACGTTTGGTGAGACCCTCACAGATGTGAAAGAAATATTTTTAGCGATTAAGGAAGTTGAGGAGGTAACCGGAAAACAAGTTAGACAGATGAGGAACTTATCAGGACACTTCCAGGAGCTATCCCGGCTTGCCAATAAGAATTTTATCTCCACACAAAAAACAACTGTGGCAACCAAAAACCAGATAGATGATATTGTAAATATTGCAAAGGCAATGAAGTCTTTGACCGCACTTTCTGAAAAAATGATGGTAACGCAACGGCGCTTCAAACTTAGTGCGGCCCAGCAACCTGCTTCAGAGTCCTCTTTGGAGCCCATTTCAGAGCCGGCTTCAGATTGATTATCATCAATAGAATATTTCAGCGATTTTATTCTGGAAACCATGGAACTATTTGTCTTCAAGTCAGCAGAGGAATACCTGGGAATAGAAGCCCACTACGTATACCGGGTGGTGGAGGAAATCCAAATTACACCTGTCCCCATGACCCCCCCTTATCACCTGGGCCTGATATATTACAGGGGAGAACTGTTTGAAGTTATCGACATTGTGGGACTGCTGGGTAGCGGAAAAGCGGAGTTCAAAGGAAATCCCAGGATTATTCTATTGAAATGGTCTGACAAAAAATTGGCACTCATCTCTGATCGAATCTCCGGTCTATTATGGATAGAAGACGGAAAAGGCCGGGGCACAATTTTTACCGAAGGAAATCATTCCGTGCGCCTTGTTACCCCGGAACACATCTGGAGCAAATTGCTAAAACTTCCTTATGGACCTTCAAAAATATCAAAAGATCTTCAGTCAGGAGTCGGATAAATATCTTAGTGAACTGGACCGGCTTCTAATCCGTGTGGAGAAGGACCTCTCCAATCTTGAACTGTGGGCGGATATTCACGGTAAGATACATTCCATAAAGGGGATGGCCAGGGCACTTAGCATGGATAAAATTACCGTCTTGAGCCACGCAATGGAAAGCTGGTGCAAGCAGTTTCAAGAGGGCACTATGGATGCCACCTCCGATAAGGTCCAGTTGATCTTTCATGGTGGTGATCTGCTCAGGCTACTGGTCGCACGAATGGGTGATATCAGTTCCGCTGATGATCAAAGGTGGTATGACACCCTAATTTCTCGACTCAGGAAAGGACCTAAAGCAGTTTCGGGTGAAGCTGATCGAAAGTGGCCCTTATCCAGGACTGCCAGTTCCTATGTCGAGAGAATGGATTACGTCCGCGTAAAGTACTCTCTGATTGAGGAACTCCTGGGCTTATCCCAGGAGATTATGCTTTTGGAAAAGTCCTTGCCGCCACTTTCCCTGGAACAGGTATCGTATGGTCTAAAGAACTGGATTGACGATTATACATCCATGTTAAAGGGACTTCATTTTCGCTTGGCCCAGTTGAGATTAGTATCAGTCGCTGACTTTGCGGATATCTTTGTCAAGACAATTAGAAACTTGGGGAGGGAAAACAATAAAGTAGTCAAATTTGATGTCATGGGAGGAGAGTTAGAGGCGGATATAACCCTGTTTGAGCGTCTCAGGGAGCCTTTTATTCATATCTTCAGGAATTCTATTGCTCACGGCATTGAAAGCTCTGAGGAACGTGTTAACCTTGGTAAAGATCCTGAGGGTAAAATTGTGCTTGATGCGACCCGGCGAGGAGACAGCCTTGTTATCAAATTGAGCGATGACGGCAGGGGAATAGACACTGAGGCTATTAAAAAATATCTGAAGGACAAGAAATCCATGAGCGATGACCAGATTGGCCAAATGTCTCAAGAAGAATTATTAGACACTATTCTCAGCCCGGACTTTTCTTCATCATCAACCACCTCCGATATGGCCGGCAGGGGTATTGGCATGAACGTTGTTGCTCAGGCCATCGAATACCTTGGAGGCACCATGACTATTAATTCGCAACCAAAAAAGGGGACTGAATTCACGATCAAGCTTCCCGTTTCCCTTTCGGTTATTTACGCAATAACCTTTCGAAT
>JAFDHL010000301.1 GCA_019308785.1 Deltaproteobacteria bacterium | reverse complement strand
TGAGTTCCGGCTTCGAAAAGATGGATCAGGCCCTCAATGGTATCCGTGGCCTCAATATCATGGGAGCACAGCCTAAAGCGGGAAAATCCTGTTTTTTTATCCAGATTTCCTCAGAGATGGCCAGAAAGAACATCCCTGTTATTTACTATGATTTCGAGAACGGCCGCCAGAAGATCTATATGCGGACCCTGTGTCGTTTAAGCAGGCTTTCTGAAAAAGATATAAGGCGAAAAGACCTCAAAGGTGAGCCGTTTGACAGAATTAATAGGGCTCACCAGGATTTCAAACAGATGCTGGATTTCTTTCGGGTCATTACTGACAGAAAACTGAGTCCTGATATAATGAGGAGGCAGATCGATTTCCTCCAGCACGAGACACGCAAGGATCACACCCTGGTTGTTATTGACAGCCTCCATAAACTTCCCTTTAAGAACCTTTCTGAGCGGAGAACCGGTATAGATGAATGGCTTCGCAATATGGAAGCGATACGGGATGAACATAATGCGACTTTTCTGGTTGTTTCCGAATTATCCCGTGGTGAGGGAGGACACTACAGTAAAAACCCTGATCTGGGCTCGTTTAAGGAATCGGGAGATATTGAATACAGTGCTGACAACGCGATGATTCTCCTGCCCGATTGGAATCCAATAGATCCTATATCTGCTGAAGAAAAGAAAAATACCCTGTGGCTTGTAGCGAGCAGGGAAAACAGTCCGGGCAAGATTGCCGAATATGTCCTGGAATACCCTTTTTGGAGATTTCGGGAGACGTAGCGTTATTGAAATATAATTATGAAACACACGGACGCCCAAAACTATGCCGGAAAAAAAACAACAGCCCCTAAGGGGTAAAATGAAAATTGTTCATCTTGACAAGCGTTTCGGAGTCATAGCTCTGGAAAAAGGATTTGTCACAGCAGACCAGGTTGTTGATGCACTAAAAACGCAGGTGGAAGAGGATCTCTTATCAGGAACTCACAGGCTGATCGGCAGAATATTATTAGAAAAGCAAATTATTACCCTCTCCCAGCTTGATGAAGCCCTCAGTTCTATGGAAAAATCCCCGGAAAATGCTTGATCTAATCCGGCCTGAGGATAGCAAAAGCAATAAAAAACCCGGGAAAGACAATCCAGTGAAGATACCGGTCGGTTTCAATACTTTTACATTAATGATTCTTGTTGTCCTAACAGCAATCCTTTTGAATCCCTTTTTTATTTCTGCGGGCTCGTCAGACGAGTCTCAACAAAAAAATTCCCTCACGGTTCAGGATCTTACAAAAAACACAACATCAGGAATACACCATCCTGCCCCAGACGACAAAACCCAAAAGCCCGGAATAATACTGACCACAAATGTTTCAATTGGGAACCTATACTCAAAGCCAACAGTAGAATCATCTATAGTAGATAAGCTGAAAAAAGGAGACGAGGTTACATTAATACGAAAGATAAACGAATGGTGTATCGTAATGCTTCAAGACGGCCTGGTTGGCTGGGCCCATGAAAATCTCTTCCACAAATCACTTGAAACTAAAATACCCGCCAAGGAAGGCATATTCAAAGAAATAAAGAAGATTCAATTTGTAAAGACGGAGGAAGGTGACGAAATGGTCACCATTTTACTCGGTGGCAACTATCCTCCTCAGACCTTTTCCCTTCAAGACGGCAAGCCAAGGGTGGTTTGTGATTTCACAGACATACGCCTTGCAGGTAATATTCCGCGTCATATAAAGACTGACGGGCACCTGATCAAGCAGATAAGGATTGGGATTTATAAGGGGTCTGAATCATCTGAATCAAAGGTAAGGGTCGTATTGGATCTTGTGTCCCATCAAGATTGTGAATATGAAGTGCGGCCCGTCTTTATCAAAGATGAAAACCTTTACTCACTAATAATCAAAAAAATACAGTCGAAGTAGACACCCACGGGCTTACACCCGTCCTTCTCTGCCTGTTCTTGATAGGCGACGGGTCATAACAGACAGGAAATTTTCAGGATAGCCTTAAAGATCCAAAACCGCTCAATGGCCGAGGGTCCTAACATTCTTCGAGAAAATACCCATTCATCTTTTCTATGATCTCTTCAAGCACTTCGTTAAGCCAGAGAACATCGTCGATACCGAGCCGACCCGGTTTTGTTGTGGTTTTGGCTCCGTCCTGTTTCGTGTAAATTCTGGGGCCGATCTGCAATTTTGGTTCCCCGTCTCCGTATCTGTTGATAGAAATACTCAGGCCTGTCTTGTCATTCTCCCATTTGTCAAGGAATTGGTCCTTGGTTGCATCATAAGCCATTTATTATCCCTTTCCTGTCAATCTATTTCTCGTGCAAATCCGAGTGTAATTACCGGGGCCATCCGAACTCAGCAGCATCACCCAGTTCCTCCTCAATTCTAAGGAGTTGATTGTACTTGCATATCCTTTCGGATCGGCATAAAGAACCGGTTTTTATCTGTCCGGTTCCGGTGGCAACGGCCAGATCAGCAATGAAGGTATCCTCTGTTTCTCCTGAACGGTGGGAAATGACCGCATTCCAGCCGGCACGGTGGGCCATCTGGATAGCCTCAAGGGTCTCTGTAAGGGTCCCGATCTGATTCAGTTTGATCAGAACCGCGTTGGCGGAATCTTCCTTAATTCCCCTGGCAATTCGCTCAGTGTTGGTCACAAAAAGGTCGTCTCCTACGATCTGAATAAGATCCCCGAGCCTTGCTGTCATTTTCTTCCAGTGCTTCCAGTCATTTTCATCAAGGCCGTCCTCAATGGAATAAATGGGATACTTTTTTACCCAGTCAGCGTAAAAGTCGATCATCTGGGCGCCGGTTTTTTCAGATTTATCGGATTTAAAGAACACGTACTTGCCGTTTTTAAAAAACGAGGAAGAGGCAGGATCCAGGGCCAAAACCACGTCCTTTCCGGGACGGTATCCAGCCTTCTTGATTCCGGCCAGAACCATCTCCACGGCCTGGTCATTGGATTTAAGATCCGGAGCGAAACCCCCTTCGTCCCCGACAGCCGTAGAAAGGCCCTTTTCTTTCAAAACAGCCGCCAGGCCATGAAAGACCTCTGCGCCGATACGCAGGGCCTCCTTAAATGTCTTACCCCCAACAGGCATGATCATAAATTCCTGGAGATCCACATTATTACCTGCATGTAGCCCGCCATTCAAGACATTCATCATGGGCATGGGGAGCCTGCATGCATTGGTTCCTCCGATATAGCGGTAAAGGGGCATAAAAAGCGAATCTGCCGCTGCCTGTGCAACAGCCAGGGAAACGCCCAATATGGCATTGGCGCCCAGTTTTCCCTTGTTGGGGGTCCCGTCTAATTCAATAAGTGTCTTATCAATCAGGCGCTGGTCAGTGGCA
>JAFDHL010000300.1 GCA_019308785.1 Deltaproteobacteria bacterium | reverse complement strand
TCTTTAAACTCCGTTTCCAACATTCTGCGATCGGTAAATTCAAGCAGGCAAACCCCTTTGCTGCTGGCACAAGCAAACATGGGGCCAATTGGCGATGTGAAACGAACGATATTCAAGACGGATTTTTCATTAGAATTCGTGGGCGGTGCTCCAAAAATGGAACGGTAGCTTTCATTAAAGCCACTCAATGACTCGTAACCACTATCAAACGCTGAGTTTGTAATAGTTTCCCCCTTTTTAATACTGTTAAAGGCTGTATTAATGCGTAGCATTCTTTGATAAGCGTGAAAAGTCACATTATGATGTTTTTTGAACCATCTTCTAATCTGGTTTGGCTCGATACCTCTTTGTCTCAAGTCATAGTCCTTGATTCTCAAGTATGGATTTTGATGTAGCTCTTTTATGATATCTTTGACATATTCCGGGGTTTCATCCAGTTTCTCCATTGGCTTACAAACCTTGCAAGGTCTGTATCCGTTTTGAAGGGCTTCTTGAGCAGTATCATAAAAAACCACATTCTCAGGCTTTGGTTTTCTTGCTCTGCAAGCGGGCCGGCAAAATATTCCTGTTGTTTTAACGGCTGTTACAAAAACACCCTCATAGAAGGAGTCTTTTCTACCAATTGCATTATATTTTTCCTGAGATGTTAGTTTTTTCATCAGAGACATCTCACTTAAATTCCCTTGTGATCATGCAATTCCGCTCCATGCTTGTCCCAACTTGGCGGAACCTAACCTCCCAACTGTTTTAGTCCTACCTTTATCTGGCTCCTCATACGAATTTGTGGGCAGAAAGGTCATTTAAAAACTTGAAAGCATGAATCAAATCCAATACTTCCTGTTGGTGAAGATCCGATAGGAAAGGAGGATAAGATTCATGCTCGTTGAAAGTATAGTCCGAAAAACGTTGGGACTCAAGAGACATTGCATCAAAAAAGTTACTAAAGAACATGAGGAAATAGTGGTTTATCTGTTTCCCGATAGAAGATGCAGGGTTATTTGTTCCTGTTGTGGTAGGAAAGGACCTGGGTACGACACGTTGAAAGAAAGGCGCTGGAAGCATGTTCCTCTCTGGGGTATCCCCGTCACCCTGGTTTATTCGCCCAGAAGGCTCCAATGCATGAACTGCGGCATTAAAGTGGAAGAGATCCCTTGGACTCAAGGGAAAAGCCCGCTCTCTTTGCCTTTGAGTGTGGTACTGGCTACTTGGTCCAAGCTTGTGGCTTGGAATGTGGTTGGTCAGCTTTTTGGTTTCCATTGGAATACAGTACGTAAAGCCGTTAAAAACGTTGTCGACTATGGACTGGCGAACCGAGATCTTGGCGACCTTCTCTACATAGGAATCGATGAGATCTCCCGCAAGAAAGGGCATGTGTATCATACCCAAGTTTATGATCTCATAGAGAAAAGACTTCTCTGGTCAGGAGAAGATCGAACAGCTGAAACATTAGACGCCTTCTTTGATTATCTGGGCAAAGATCGTTGCGAACATATCGAAGCCGTGTGTTGTGATATGTGGGCTCCTTATATTGATGCTATCAAGAAACATCTCCCTAATGCCCTCCTTGTTTTTGACAAATTCCATATTATTCGTCATCTCCTGGATGCTGTTGATCAAGTCCGAAAAGAAGAATCTCAAAAACTCAAATCAGAGAATCCGGAACTCCTTAAGAAAAGCCGATACATCTGGCTGAAAAACCCATGGAACCTTACAGACAAACAGAGGGTCAGGCTCAGCGATCTCGAAAAGCTAAACCTTAAGATAAACCGGGCCTACCTATTAAAAGAGGCCTTTCGGAAGTTCTGGGACTACTCCTATCCAGCATGGGCCAAAAAGTATCTCGATCAATGGTTTTGGTGGGCCACCCATTCCAGATTAAAACCAATGAGAGATTTCGCTTGGATGATCAGAAGACACCAGGATGATATCCTAAATTACTTTAAGGTCCTTATTGATAATGGGGCAGTAGAAGGACTCAACAATAAAGCAAAGGCTATCAGCCACCGAGCATATGGTTATCGAACCGCTGAAACGTTCAAACTCGCATTATATCATGGCATGGGGAAGCTCCCTGAGCCTCAATTAACCCACAAATTCGCATGAGGAGCCCTTTATCTTTTCTATTGCACCACAGGGATAATATTTCCTCCCGATGGAAAAATTGCGACATCGGCCTGTGTCATCTTCTCTGACACCTGATCTATGGCCTCCTGAATATCGGGGGAATATGAATATTTCATCATACGCACCTGTTCCGGTGAAAGACCTTCAGTAACATGGACAACATTGAATTTTTCTGCCAGTTCTTTGAAGTAAACGACCTGCATAATGTAAGAAATACCGAACGTTCTAAGGTGGTCGGGGATATCCCCTTCGATCAACCGTCGATGGAAGTCACTGGCGCTTTCCGAACTCCCCATTTCCCTTATCAGGGGCATAATGGGGCCTGCCTCTTTCTGGGGTGCAATCCAGATAATAGCTCCCCCGGCACGTGTGCAAAAGCCTGCCATGACCAGGGACTTTGTTGCCTGAACCCCGATTTCCAAAGGAAAAGCAGAAGTAATGGTCACATCGGCAAGTCTCGAGAGTGGAACTGAATAAAGGGATTCCGCGTAATGGGAAGCTTCTTTATGCTCTGTCACGGGATCTCCCGCAAACGCCCGGATTATCTCCTTTTTTTCATTAATGATAAAATCAAGTTTAAATGTCATTCTCGACACGCGCCCGGCATCCACAATCTCCTCGTAAAAAAAGTTTCCATCCAGAAGGTTTACTTTGCTGTCTCGATGGCGCATCCAGGTGAAATGATGATCAGCCACAGTACGATAAGAGCATACTCCTGGCATGACAATCTTATACCCGCCCCCGAATCCGGAAATAGGATGAGGCATACACTCCCCTATGCCTATGATCAAATCGGCGGATGCAACGCGGCGGTTGATCTCTATTAGAGTTCCCCTGTGGGTTCTGCCTATGATAATGTTATCGGATGCGTGTGGATCGTGAGAGGAAAGGCGGCCTTGTAACCGGGAAAATGCCTTTTCCCCCACCTTGATCTTCAGTTGCTCCAACGTGGGTATGGCATGCGTTCCCAATGCACAAACTCCGCTGATCCGTTCATCCGGAACACCGGCCCGGTTGAGCCGATCCATAATTTCGGGCAGTGCGAGGTGGGCTGGTGTTGGCCGCTGTAAATCATCGAATAACAAAACGACCTCCATACCGGGACCCGCCATTTCTTCAATTTTTGGTGATCCAATGGGATGGTCCAGGGCACGCCTCAATTCTTCCACTGGATCGGTAACTCCCGGAGGAGGAGGTTTGTCCTGACCCGAAATCAAATTCCATTCCTTCGGAATTGA
>JAFDHL010000299.1 GCA_019308785.1 Deltaproteobacteria bacterium | reverse complement strand
GAACGATCATGACCTTGATGTGGAGCTTAGGGATAGCAGTTCAAGAATCGAGGATATCATCGGTAAGAAAGTCGATATGATCAGCTATCCCCATGGAAAAGCTGACAGGCGCGTTAGGGATGCTGCTGTTGAATCGGGATATCGATTGGGAGTTGGAAGTCGTTTCGGAGTCAACTTTGAAAACACAGATCCTATGTTTCTAAGGCGAACAGAGATATGGGCCACGGATTCTGAGGATATCTTTCGCCAGAAATACTCAGGGGCCTGGGATTGGTACGGGTATTGGCAGAAATTGAGAGGATTATAACGAGACCTTTGAACACATAGAACTATATTGCAAGCCATGATGCAAGAAAAGAAAGATGTGAAAGTGATTATTCTCTGCGGAGGTAGAGGTGAGAGGCTGAAACCATTGACTGAGAGCATACCTAAGCCATTGATAAAGATTAAAGGACGGCCCCGTTCAACCTTTGACTTTGATGGTTCGGTTCAGTCCACCAAGGGTCATGCAGAGGGGACCGCTGTTGGTTTTAATAAAAAGAAAAAGGGTTCCCGTAGTTACTATTCATTGTTCTGTACTGTAGCCCAAACAAGCCAGTTCTTTGACCTCCTCCACCGCCCCGGCAATGTCCATGATTCCAATGGCGCTGATCAGTTCATAATGCAATGTTTCGATAAAGCAAAAGAAGAGCTAAAAAACCCCGATATTTGAATCCCGTATGGACTCAGCCTTTTTTAAGCGAGACGATATTGTCTCTTTTGGATAGCCGCTATGTGAAATTTACCGCTTCTGTCCCCTTTGCAAGGTTCCCACAGCTTAAAGAGATAATCGAGAACAGAAAACGCTGGCGCACCATTGATCGGGAGTGGTCATACTTTGAAACCAAATGGAAACCAAAATCCTGGAATACCACCTACAGATTCATTTTCACGCGGAGGAAAAATAAGAAGCAGTATAAAGGGCCTCTTCAATTACATCTCTTTGAGCGCCGTGATTACCAATTCGATTACAAGGTGATAGTGACCAACAAAATCGAATCAACCAAAAGCGTGGTCCTTTTCCACAATGGGCGTGGTTCACAGGAGGCCATATTCGGCGATGCAAAAACCGATGCCGCTCTTGACATTATTCCCACCAAACGCCTGGCAGGCAATCAGATATTCACTCTTTGCTCCATGATGGCGCATAATCTGTCCAGAGAATTACAAATGCTGGCTTCACCTACCGTCCCTCGTGCCCTCCCAAAACGTCCTTCATCCTGGGCATTTGAAAGACTGGATACCCTCAGGCATCGGATTATTCAAAGGGCCGGTCGGCTTACTAAACCCCAAGGAGAACTCACACTCACCATGAGTGCAAACCAAACGGTTCGCCAAGATTTGTTGCATTTCCTCAATGTTGTAAAAAAAGCAGCATAATCAAAATGTAGCAGTCAATGGAAATCTTATGCAACGTTAGGGTAAAGATGTTTTTACGGTGGGTTCACATTGGATCTGACATAAATTGCTTTCGCTTCTTATGGATAAGGACCTTGAATATGAGATAAGCGGGTTAAAGGCCTTTATGGAAGAAAAATTATTGGTGGAATGCAGGTTTTTCGCTTATCCTTTTGGGCACGGAAGGTCTTTTAACGGAATGACAGTGGATAAAGTGAAAAGGTCGGGGTATGAAGGCGCTTTTACTAATTTGATTGGGGAAAGTCACCGTGGTGACGATATTTTTCTTTTAAAAAGGACAAGGGTCTCCGAAAACAATAAAATGTGGAGATTTCGCGCGAAATTATTAGGGTGTTATGATTGGATAGATAATGTGAAAATGGTAGCAAGAGGTTTGAAATCTGAAAGGACGTGATGCTGAAAGGTCATAATATTATATGTATTTCAACGATCGACTGGGATTTTATCTGGCAGGGCCATCAGGAAATAATGTCAGTTTTCGCCGAAAAAGGCAACAGGGTGCTCTTTATTGAAAATACAGGTGTACGTACTCCGGGTATCAAAGACATGCCACGGATATATAAAAGAATAAAGAACTGGCTTAAGGGGATTACCGGCATTCGAAAAGTCAAAGAGAATATATATGTATTTTCTCCGATAATACTTCCTTTTCCGTATTTGAAGATAGCCCGATGGTTCAATAAACGGTTAGTTTTTTTATTGCTTAGCAGGTGGATGAGAGTGATGGATTTCAGTGATTCGGTAATCTGGACATTTTTACCTACCGGATTCGCGCTTGATCTGATCAATGGCATAGACAACAAATGCGTTGTTTATTACTGCATAGATAACTTCGCGGCAAGTTCTAAAAACGCGAAAAAAGTAAAGAATAGTGAGATCAAGTTAATTAAAGATTCCGATCTGGTTTTTGTAACCGCGAAAGCACTTTATGATTATTGTTCCTTATACAAGGATAAAGTGCATATTTTTCCTTTTGGAGTAAATATAAAGAGTTTCGAAATTGTCAGGGATAGTAAGGATCAGCGAGTTCCCGAAGATATAAAAAATATAAAAAAACCGATTATCGGATATATAGGAGGAATCCATAAATGGGTTAATATATCCATGGTGAAAGAACTGGCCCTTTTATGTCCTGATTACTCGTTTGTTTTAGTTGGTCCTGTCCAGGCAGACATTTCAGAGTTGATGAACATAAGAAATATTTATTTACTTGGAGCAAAGGAGCATGAGAAATTACCTCACTATATTAAAGCGTTTGATGTATGCACTATACCCTATGTTATCGCGGAATATACAAACAATGTTTATCCAACTAAGCTGAATGAATATTTATCTATGGGTAAGCCGGTTATTTCGACGGAACTTCCCGAGGTAGTAAATTTCAATAGGAACAACGAAAACATTATTGACATCGCTGGCGATGCCGCGGATTTTAAAGCATCGATTGAAGCGGTTATAAGCCATGAGGTGGAACAACATGATATAAGCGACAGAATAAGAGCAGCTAATAAAAATACCTGGAGCGCGCGCATTAGCGAAATGAGCAGCCTGGTAGAGCGGGAAATCGAAGCTAAATTTTGTAAGCGTGACAGTATGTGGCTTGATAACCTTAAATTGTAAAAGTTAAGATCTTCCCATACAGTTTAGGGATGTAAAAGGTGGCAGTCAGTCACCTCTTCGGTTAAAGTGTTTTCACCACAAAAATACTTGCCGAAAGGAGGAAGACATGACTGCCAAGAAGAAGTTAGCACAAAAGAGACTCACATTGCTACAGGTTGCTGAAAAATTGAGAAACGTATCGAGACCTTTGCACAACCTGCTCAAAATCGCCGCTTCATGCAATTTTATCGGGAGTGCCTTTCATGATTAGGAAAAAATATCGGTGCGTAATAATGGTCTGATTTCAGAAGTGCT
>JAFDHL010000041.1 GCA_019308785.1 Deltaproteobacteria bacterium | reverse complement strand
CTATGGTAATGCTTCACGTCCCGGTAACTCTTCTTTCCGATCTCTGTCAGCCCCAAGTAGAACTCTTTCACATCGGCATTGTCCTTAAGGGTTTCGGCATCCCCATCCAGGACCACGCGGCCATTCTCCATCACGTACCCGTACTCAGCATACTCGAGGGCCATGGCCGCATTCTGCTCGGCTAAGAGCATGCCTACCTTCTCCTCCTTGTTGAGTCTAACGATGATCTCGAAAATCTCTTTCACCAATAACGGCGCCAGACCCATGGAGGGTTCATCTAAGAGCATGATCCTGGGCTTTGCCATGAGGCCGCGTCCAATAGCGCACATCTGCATCTCGCCTCCGGATATGTAGCCTGTCTTGGCACTGCGGCGTTCCTTAAGACGGGGGAAATACCCGTAGACCCTGTCCAGGGCCTCTTTGATCCCTTTTTTGTCTCGACCCCTTGTATATGCGCCTGTGAGAAGATCATCTTCAACGGTCAAATGCTCAAAGGTGTGCCTCCCTTCCATGATCTGGATGACACCCATTTTCACAAGTGCGGGCGCAAACAGCCTGTCAACCCGCTTCCCGTCAAATTCCACGGTCCCCTTGGTCACCTCGCCCCGCTCGGCCTTTACAAGGTTGGAAATCGCCTTCAGGGTCGTGCTCTTACCGGCACCATTGGCACCAAGAAGAGATGCGATCTGCCCTTCATACACATCCAGGGAGACCCCTTTCAGCACCAGTATCACATGTTCGTAGATGACCTCAATGTTGTTGACCTTGAGTAAGGGAACTGGTTCCATAGTCATTATTCCTTGTATTTTTAGATCGCCTGTTAAGGTGAAAGGAAGACTGTGTAAGGGAGCCTGAAGGCTCCCCTACAAGTCTTTCTTTTAGGCTCAATCAACCTTTGAGCAGTCTCTGAGCTGGATCCCTTTTTCTTTAGCATATTTGGCCGCTGATTTCTCGACCATGTCTCTGACATAATCTTTCATGGGTGAGATCCAGTCACTGGCCACAACCCATTTCTGACCGTCCCACTGCTGGATCCTGACCATGCCGCCACCCTCATGGTCGGCACAGGATGTCTTCATGGGCTGCATCAGACCCTCTGCCCCGATCTCTTTAATCCTCTCCTCGGTAATATTCAAATGCTCAAGGGCCCAGCGCATCTCTTCACCATTAATCACTTTGACCCCAAACTTTTTATGGGCCGTGCGGAGGGCTTCATCCATGGTGATACCGGTGATAACGCCCCTGTTGTAATACACGGAACCAACACGGGTAAAGGAGATGTTTCCTTTCATGGCCCCATAGACTTTGTCAACAATCTCCTTGATCATGGGAAAATCTCTTCCCACGCCGTGGAAATTAGTAGCATAGTAACCCTTGGCAGCCGGTCCGGCAGGCAGGACGTCCTCTTCAGACCCGCACCACCATACGCCTAAGATACGATTCCTCGGGAACCCCATCCTGGCCGCCTCTTTGAGAGGCACGGTGCATGATACGCCCCAGTTGCGATTGATGACCCAGTCCGCCTTGAATCTCCTGACTATGTCCATCCACTGGGACTTCTGGTCGATCCCAGGCCATGAAACCGGGAAGTGCCTAACAACTAAGCCGTACTTCTTGGCCATGTCATCTAAGATCGGTTTGGTTTCCTGGCCGTAAGGAACGTCGATATGAAGGTTGGCGATCTTCAGCCCTTTTAAATATTTCCCGATGTTCGCCATATTTTTGCCGTCCCAGCCTTGTTTCATGGCGATAAACTTGATCTTGGCCGTGTTCTGAGACCAGTAGTGGGTGGGGAAATTGAATGCCCATTTGAAAACCCGTCCATCCGCTGCATCGGCCCGGCCGTATCCTTCAAAGACTATGGGGATATGATCCTTGACCCCCTTGGGCAACAGGGCGTAAGTAATCCCGGTGCTGATCGGGTGTACATAAACCGGTTTCTTGGATTTAACCCGCTCGTAACACTCGATACCCCGCGCAACATTGTAAGCAGTCTCACATTCTTCCCACTCATACATAATCCCGTTTACGCCGCCCTGCATGTTTCTCAACTGCATAAAGTCTTCCCAGCCACTGCCGATGCCACTGCCGCCCGCGGCAAAGGGACCGGTCCGATAAATCAGAAGAGGTACATACTGTTTGGGGGCTTCTTTCTTCTTTTCTTTGTCCGCTGCCATTGCCTGACCAGACACCATGACAAAGCTTGCCGCCACAACCAGGACAAAAAGTGTAAACATTAATTTGCGTCCCATGGTCATTTCCTCCTTTAATCTAATGGTTAGTGGTTATATGGATGTCCAACAACTTTTCTTCGCACAACCTAAGATTGCGTTCCACAAAAAAAATGCGCCTAAGAATAGACTGTCTTGTCATTGCGAGCGAAGCGAAGCAATCTCAAATTCTGTCGTACAAGTCCACCCATCCTCTATTTACGCTAACAATAAGGTCAATCTTCTTTTGCCTTGATCCACCTTTTATCTGTTTTTCTCTCAATATGGCGTTTTCAGGGTCATCGAAAATCTCATAATAGACAAGCTTTGTAATGTTGTA
The DNA here is from genome assembly GCA_019308785.1 of Deltaproteobacteria bacterium. Lineage (GTDB taxonomy): Bacteria > Desulfobacterota > DSM-4660 > Desulfatiglandales > Desulfatiglandaceae > JAFDHL01. Next base: position 13,976 of record JAFDHL010000041.1, on the reverse strand, counting down.
TTTCTTAGTGAATCCATCAACCAGTTTTTCTCTGTGTTCATAGATCCTTCTTATTAGGTTGTTAGTTACGCCCGTGTAAATGACGGTGTTATTTTTGTTAGTCATTAAGTAGACATAGTATTGCCCATTCATTTTATGAGATTGCTTCGGCTTCCTCCGTCAGCCTCGCAATGACAGGCGAGGACTCTTAGTCCTCGCAAAGACATGTTCTTTTAATACGGAAACGGCCACAGCCGCATCTTATCTTTAATTGTATGCCAGAGCCTGGCCATGCCATACGGTTCCACAATCAGAAAAAGGACGATCAAACCTCCGAAAATAATGGCTTCAATATTCGAAAGGATATCACTGGGTACCACGTCCATAAAGGCCCCTAAGGACTGGTTGATGGCGATGGGAAGCAGGACGAAAAAGCCTGCGCCAAGGAATGAGCCTAAAATCGTTCCCAGCCCCCCGATGATGATCATGCCTATCAGGGCAAAAGAGACCATGACGTGAAACTCCTCAATATTTGCAGCACCATAATAGCAAAAAGTTATGAGAGAACCGGCGATTCCGGCATAAAAGGTACTAACGGCAAAGGCGATCAGTTTGTCACGATACAGGTTTACGCCGATGATCTCGGCCGCGTAATCCATGTCCCGGATGGCCATCCAGTTCCGGCCCAGCTGACCGCGCACCAGGTTTTTGCCAATGGTGATGAGCAGGATCATGATGCACAGAGCCAGGTAATATTTCCTTACGGGTGTATCTAGTGCCCAACCAAAGATCTGCATGTCCGGTGCCTCTACCGTTCCAAAAACCCCACCGCTTACCCATCGCCAATGGACGATGACCCATTGGATGATAAACTGGGACGCTAGGGTGGAAATGGCTAAATAAAAACCCTTGATCCTGAGGGCTGGGAGGCCGAAAAAAGTTCCAACGGCTGCTGAAACAATACCCCCGCCCAAGATGCTTGGCAGGAGCGGGATGCCGTAGCGACCATACAGGATCAATGAGGCATATGCCCCGACGGCCATGAAGGCGGCATGCCCTATGGAGATCTGCCCGGCGTACCCCGCCAGGATATTGAGTCCAAAGGCGGACAGGGCAAAACAGTAAAAAGGGATCATTATGCTACTGATCCAGTAATCGGTGGCTATCAAAGGTATAACGATAAGGGCCAGGATTAGCATGACGATGAAGCCATATCTGTCCAAAGGGATGGGGAAGATGGCCATATCTTTTGCATAGGTATCTTTGTAATTGCCGCATTCTCTATAAAACATAGGCTCGCTCCGCTATGCTATGTCCCGCAAGATTGCGAGAAAATAATGTACAAATTGGAATGTCAGTTTCCGCATTCCGCCCCCTGACTTCTGCCCTCCGACCTCGTCAGTTTTCCCTTAGGCCCTGAGCCTTGTGCCTTTCGCCTTTCATTTCACACCCTCTCTATGATCTCTTTCCCGAACAGACCGTAAGGTTTAAAGTAAAGGACAAGCAGGGCTATCAGATACGGGAAAAAGGTCTGAATTCCCCCGCCCACATACGGTCCGATGAAGACTTCTGCTAAGTTCTCTCCGGCTCCAACAATAAGGCCCGCTATGATGGCTCCGGGGATACTATCAATGCCACCAATGATGAGTACCGGCAGCGCCTTGAATGCAATGTAGCCCAGGCTGAATTGAACCCCTAATCGGGTGCCCCAGGCCACACCCGCCACCGTGGCCACGATACCGGCAATGACCCAGGTCACGGCCCAGGCCTTGAGAAGCGGGATGCCCACGGAAAGGGCTGCCTCGTGGTCATCGGATACGGCTCTGAGGGCCCTTCCGGTCCTTGTCTTTTGAAAAAACCAGACAAGACCGGCGACCAGCACGGCTGCCAACCCTGCAAAGGTCAGATCAAAGGTGTTCAATAATATGCCCTGAATTTCGAAAGAAATCTCAGGGATGCCGATGCTCAGCCCTTTGGCCTGGGTCCCATAGATGGACTGTCCTATCCCCTCCACAAGGTACATTACGCCGAAGGTAGCCATGAAGAGCATGAGCGGAGGACGGGCCACAAGGGGTTTAAGGATAAAAAAGACAGTGCTGTATGCCAGGATGATCATAACACCCACTGTACAGAGGAGCGCAAGCCATAATGGAAAACTCATCTCCAAGAAACCGACTAAGGCAAGGCCGGCCAAAAGGCTCATCGCACCCTGGGCCATATTAAAAACATCCGATGCCTTGTAAATAAGGGCAAATCCCAGGGCCACCAATGAATACATGATTCCCACTAAGAGACCGTTGATCAGTACTTCAAAGAAAAAGGCCATGCGTTAACTCCTTAATGTCTTAGTTAAGTTGTCATCATCCTCCTGCCTCACCCAGGTACGCCTTAATCACCTTGGGATCTGCTTTAATTTCATCCGGGGTCCCTTCGGCGATCTTTTCGCCGAAATCCAGCACCACGATCCGGTCGCAGATATCCATGACCACCCCCATGTCATGCTCAATTAAGGCGATTGTGTAACCTAATTCTTCATTGGCATCCAGAACGAACCGGGCGATGTCCTCCTTCTCTTCCAAATTCATGCCGGCCATGGGTTCATCTAAGAGAAGGAGCTTGGGCTCCGCGGCTAAGGCCCTTGCTAATTCCACCCTTTTCCGCAGACCGTAAGGGAGCATGCTGGCCGGTGTCCGGCGGATGTTTTCGATCTGAAGAAAGTCGATAATCCGCTCCACGGCGGCCCTGTGCTCAATCTCCTCTTTCTGGCTGAACCTCCAGTAGAGTGCCTGGGAAAAGATGTTGGAGTGCATCAGCATGGTGCGCCCCACCATGATGTTTCCAAGGGTTGACATTCCCGTAAACAGGGCCAGGTTCTGAAAGGTCCTGGCAATTCCCTGTGCCGCAATAAGATTCGGTTTCATCTTTTTGGGCCGTTCCTTGCCTTCAAAGATAATACGGCCCTCATCGGGCTTATAGAATCCGTTGATAATGTTGAGCATGGTGGTCTTGCCGGCTCCGTTGGGGCCGATGATGGCCATGATCTCTCCGGGATTGATCTCTAAGCTGACCCGGTCCAGGGCCTTCAGGCCGCCAAAAGTAATGCTTATATTTTCTGCGCGGAGTATAGGTTCCTTTTTTTCATTCATGGCTTACCTGCTTTACTGTTAAAAACGTACTATAATTTTTACCACGTCATTGCGAGCCCAAAGGGCGTAGCAATCTCTTAATTTGTGAGATTGCTTCGTTTCACTCGCAATGACATTTCAATCAGCGGGTTTACCCTAAAAAGTTTCGACATCGCGAACCTTAAGGTTGGCCTTCATGGTGGTGGTCCGGCCATCTTCATAAGTAAATGTCGCTTCCATGTCCACACTGTCCTGGTCGGGTGTGTAGAGGGCCTCTATGAGATTACCATATTTTTCTGCGACGAACTTCCTCCTCACTTTCCGTGTGCGCGTGATCTCACCGTCATCCGGGTTCAGTTCCTTGTGAAACAGGAGGTACCGCTTGATCTGAGAGTTCTTAAGCTTTGGATCCTCGCTCAGGCTCTTGTTGACTTTAAGGATCTCGTCTTTAATGAGTTCATAGACCGGGGGCTTCTGGGCAAGATCCGTGTAACTTGTAAAGCCGATATGCCGTCTTTCGGCCCAGTTTGCCACGGCACCGTAATCGATATCAATGAACACGGCCACAAAATCCCTATCCATTCCGTGCGCCACGGACTCTTTGATATATTGGCTGAATTTGAGCTTGTTTTCTATATATTTGGGCGCGAACATGGTCCCATCTTTCAATTTACTCACATCCTTGGCCCGGTCGATGATCTTGAGATGCCCTCGTTCCGTCATATAGCCGGCATCGCCGGAATGGAGCCACCCGTCCTCAAGGGTCTCGGCCGTGGCTTCCGGGTTCTTGAAGTAGCCGGTGAAGTTGCCCGGACTCTTGTACAGGACTTCACCCTCGTCAGAAATCTTTATCTCAACCCCGGGCGCCGGAGGTCCCACGCTGTCGGAATCTATGTCGCCGTCCTTTTGCATGGAAATGTAAGCGGTGCTCTCGGTCATGCCATAAAGCTGCTTCAGGTTGATCCCAAGGGACCTGTAGAACTCGAATATCTCCGGGCCGATGGCCTCGCCGGCCGTATAGGCGACCTTGATCTTGCGCATGCCTAAGTTATCCACTAAAGGCCCATAGACGATAAAATCACCTATCTTATAAAGAATATTGTCAATGAGGGGTACGGGTTCATTGGCGATCCTCTTTTTCTCAACCCTTTTAGCCACCTCCATGAAGTAAGCAAATGCCTTCCGCTTAATCCAGGCGGAATCCTCAATCTTGATCATGATCTGGGTCAGGATGTTCTCCCAGATACGGGGAGGCGCAAAGATATGGGTGGGTCCGATCTCCTTCTGGTCATGGACCGTTGTGGAGGTGCTTTCCGGGCAGTTGACGGTAAATCCGGAGGTCAGGGCCTGGCCGTAAGAAAAGATATGGTCTCCGATCCAGGCCATGGGCAGATAGGCCATTACATTTTCCGTCTCATCGAGATTGTCCCATTCAAGAAAACCCCGGGAACACTCTGCAATTTTACGGTGAGTCAGCATGACACCTTTGGGATTACCGGTGGTTCCCGAGGTGTATGAAATAATGGACATGTCATCGGGCTTCAAATCATTGACCGCATTCATGAAATATTCGGGGTTTTCTTTGCCGAACTTGCGACCCATCTCCTGGACATCGGTAAAAGCGATGAGCCAGTCATGCTTGTAGTTTTGAAGTCCTCTGGGGTCATCATAGATGATATATTTCAACCTGGGGATCTCTTCTTTCAGGACCATGAACTTATCGGTCTGCTCCTGATCCTCAGCTAAGGCAAACTTGCACTCCGAATGATCCACAATATAGTGAAGCTCCTTATGTATGGCATCCTGGAAAAGGGGAACGGGCACGCCCCCCAAGCACTGGCAGCCGGCCATGCCCCAGTAAAGCTGGGGCCTGTTGTCCCCGATAATGGCCATTTTATCATCCTTTTTAAAGCCCAGGGCGGCCAATCCCAGGGCAAAATCCCTCGTCTGGTCAAGGTAGTCCTGCCATGAATAGGACTGCCATATACCGTAGTCCTTTTCACGTATGGCTGCCTTGGTAGGCGGGAATCTCTCGGCGTTATGGATGAGAATTTTGGGAAAGGTCATTGGAAGTTCGTTCATCTCTTTAAAACTCCTTGTTTAATTGACGATTTTCGATTGAAGATTGAATATTGATAAATCGTCAATTGTCAATATTCAATCGTCAATTTTTCTTAATACCCTTGCTGATAATTTCAATAGCCAGTCCCAATGTAGGCCTTAAGAAATCCTTACTGGAGTCAAAACCTTTTTTTGTATGTTCCCAGAGTACCAGTCCGGTAAAAACGGCCCACACGATGTCGGCAAATGCAATTGGATGACGTTCCAGGAAGACCCCTTCCTGCATTCCGTCTTCAAAAATGCCGGCTATGGCCCTTAGGTAATTCCGTGAGTGGTCTTTTATTCGGGAAGAGAGTTCGGGAGACAGGTTCCGCAGTGCCTCACTGGATTGAAAGCGAAGTACGTTTATCACGTTCATTGTATCGTATTCATACACCTCATAAAGGGCCTTTTCCAGTGCCTTGACCTTTTCTTCAGGGCTCAACCCGTCCTGACTGTAAACGCCTTCCATCTTCTCAATAAGAATGTCTAACATTTCAAGCATCAGAGATGCATGCAGTTCATCTTTGTTCTTGAAATAGAGATAAAGGGTAGCCGGGCTAAACTCCGCCTCTTCGGCAATGTCCTCTATAGTTGCCCCGCCGAATCCCTTTGCGGCAAAGGTCTTTTTTGCTGCATCCATGATCTGCCTGCGGCGCATCTTTTTTTCCCGCTCTTTTCTTTCTTCAATGCCCATAATGCAAGAATCATCCAATGAGGTATTCTGAATAGAATTTATTTAATGGATCAAATTAATTTTGTAATTGAAATTTATATGCTGAAACCAATTTGGCTGTCAACAAAAAAGACAAAAACATTAAGCAAGGCCCTATCAAAAGTGGATCGCTTGACCTTATCAAAGCCCCCAACGAGGTTGACATATGGCAGCGGTATCAATACGGTGGTGCACATGGCGCAGGGGCGTAGCGCATAGAAATTCAGAAAACACATACTTCAGGGGTGAGAGTTATGACAAAAAATATTTTAAAATCCTTTTTGCTTCTCCTTTTCCTGTCCATCACCTTGCTTTGGAGGAGTCAAGTATATCCGGCACAGTCCGGAAATGGTCCCATTATCCATTTTGATCAAACGAACCATATCTTTCCCACTGTTTTTGAGGGTGAAAAACTAAGCCATACTTTTACAGTATTTAACCAAGGAACGGCAAATCTGGATATAAAAAGAGTAACCTCTTCATGAAGCTGCTCCGTGGCCCGTTATGACCGGGTCATCCCTCCCGGCGGGATGGGAAATATCACATTAACAATAGACTCCAACAAAGTGAGAGGAGATTTCCGAAAGAAGGCCATTGTCTGGTCCAATGACCCCGAAAGAATGAGTGTAGCCCTCTATCTGGAAGGGGAGGTTATATCCCATATCTCACTTGATCCGGGTGGCTATCTCTCCTTATGGGGTGTCAAGGGCAAGGTGCCCCGGGGGCATCTTGATATGATCAATAATCACAAGAACCCAATAAAAATCATAGGTGCAGAGAGTGACTTGACGGATCACATCGTATGGCACATTGAAGAGATCAAGCCGGGATATGTTTACAGGCTGGAGGTTGAAGATATATCAAAGACAGCCGGGGATTATACCGGTCACCTGATCATCAGGACAGACAGTCCCGGAAAGCCCAAACTAACCGTTATCGTAAATGGTAATATTACTGAAGATTGAGAGAGCTCTTTTTTGGCCAGGTTGTTCTGAAGTTAATTCTACGTTTAAAAATATAGTTTACCTTCAAAAAATGTGATGATAAACTATAAAGATCAATGTTGAAAAGCGGCATGACCTTTCCTAACGGGCTTTGAAAGAAACTCTTTTCATAAACGTGCACACTCAAGATAACATCAGCCTCATACTCCAGATCATAAATAGCAAAACTAATCCGGTCTTCCAGTTCCCTGGTAAGCGAACCATCCACTAAAACAAAAATGTCGTAATCAGAATCCGGCCCCGAATCTCCTCTAACGTGAGAACCGTAAAGAATGACATCCGCACCAGGTTCTATCGCAACCACAATATCCCGGCATCTTTCCAAAAGCCTTTTTTCATCCGGTGTTCCATATCTCTATTCCGAAAGACTTTTCATAATAATCACCTCGTTCCTTTCAGTCGCGAGCTATGTATATGTTGGGCCAGTGGTATAACTTACAAATCCAAATCCGCACCATTCTCATTGAGCCAGAGGGCATATTCTTCATAGTCTGGCATAACCCGAGCCACAAGACTCCAAAATCTATCCGTATGACCACGCTCAATCATGTGAACCATCTCATGAACTAATATATAGTCAAAGACCCAGACCGGCGCCATGACCGAACGCCAGTTGAAATTAATGCTTCCGTTTTTGCCACACGATGCCCAGCGATGGCCTAAGTCTAAAATCCTGACATCTTTTACCTTCACCCCGATCCGTTTGTCATACCTTGGGATGCGCTCTTTTAGCTGCTTTTTGATCTGCTTCCTATACCAGGAAATAAAATGATTCCGGGCCTTGGCATTTTCAGTTTCTGCAAGCTCAAAATAGCCATGCCATAAACGCAACGGTGCTGTTTTCGATGATCTGCCTGATTTAATTCCGCTACCATCAATGAGTTTCAGCCGATAGCTTTTGCCAAGATACAGGAACCCCTGGCCATTAACGAATTCTCTCTTGGGCCCTTCCCTGTTCAAGGCCTTCTTTTGGGCCAGTTTTTGATAAATCCAGATTCTCTTTTCAGAAACAAACTTTTCAATATCAATCAGTTCTGCATGATGAGGGGCCGTCATCATGATCGTTCCATCTCTTTCGATGGAAATCCCCATAGATTTCCGGTTTGATCTCTTTAGAGTATATTCAAGACCGTCCATCTTTCCCGTTTTCATTACGATCTGATCAGCCTCGTATGCAGGGCCTTTGCCAGTTCCACAAAACGATCCGCAAGCTTTGCCTGTTTGTCAAAAGGAATAAGGTTGCGATCATCTATTTCGTTGATTATCCATGTTCTCAATAGATCTTGCGCATGACTGCTTCGCCAAAAATCAACAACGCCTATCTCCTGCCGGATATGGTCCACAATGTCCACAACCGCTTCACAGAAACCCTTCATTTCCTGGACATCAGGTTTTTTCCCGAATTCATCTATCAGGACTCCCAAAAACGGGGCCTGGGTCTTGGGATCCAATCCTGTCTGGTCTTCTTCCCTGCCCTTTTTCGATTCTCGAATGAATTCCCTGAGTTCTACTGCCAGGACTTCCCAGTTGTCATGAAAAGTATCAAGGATATCCTTCAATCTTTGGCTCAGCTTTTTGTAAAAAGCAGGGTCTTCGTTATGGTGTTTTTCAATATGAAACCTGACAGCATGTTCCATTTCCAGGGCCTGTGACTTTTTGGATTTAATCGCAGCCACTTCCTTTTCAAAATCCTTATCTAAAATGGATATGGGCGGGATCTTTGGATCAACACCCTGTGCAATAATGTGCTCATCAATCAACTGCTTTACTTTGCTGCCCACCCCTGCGATGTTGAGTTGTGAGTCACGGTATCGGTTAGCCGCTGTTTTATTGATAAATCCAAGGAGCTTCATGTCATAGATATATGGCAGGGCCTCTGGACGGGGCAGTATGATGTCCATGCTCTCTGCGAATTCAGCAAATTTAGTGACAAATTCAGCCCTCAATTCAACATCCCTTAACACATCAACACACGCGTCAATATCCGAAATGTCAGCGATTCCCCTTTCGCTAAACATCCCCATAACTCTTCTGTGACGGTCATCTAATTTGGGCAGTTCATCTTTAATATTGATCAACGCCCCTTTGATATCTTCCTGTGAATACATAGCAAGCGCCTCTGTAAGGCGGTCGCCGACACCAAAATAGTCCACAACCAATCCATGGGTCTTTTCCGTATAACGCCTGTTTACCCTGGCAATGGCCTGCAGGAGTTCGTGGCCCTGCATAAAGCGGTCAAGATACATTACCTGTTCCACTGGTGCATCAAACCCAACCAACAGCATGCTTTTTACAACAATTATGGCAAGTGCATCCTTATCCAGGTGCCTTTTGAATCTTCCATCTTTACCCACAAGGATTTCATGCCTTGCCTTATCCGTATGTTCCTTATAGGAAGGCGGATCATTATGGTCCCCCGAGATAATTGCCGCAAACTCAAGCTCCTTCAACATATCTCTATTTTTTGCCGCAATGATCAGAAACCGTGTTTCTTCATCCAGGTTTTTCTGCTCATCTTCCGGGAGATTAAAAAGCTGCGGGTCAAGCAGGTCAATTCGTTTCAAAAGTTTGGTTCTGGCTTTCCCAAAGGCTTCATAATATCTTATGGCGGCCCGCCGGCTTACCGCTACAACCTGGGCCTTAAATCCGTTGGGCAGGATATTTGCAGCATAGTGAAGCAGCATGTCCTCTGCCTTTGCTGCAATGAGATCTTTTGCCTCTAATATGTTTGCTACAGTGCCATACCTGCGCCGTATGGCCTCTCGTTCTTCTTCTGTTCGCGATCTGAACATATCATCAAAAAACTGATCAAGAGTCCTTCCGTCCTCGACCTTAGCTTCCGCCTTGCGGCCCTCATAGAGGATCTTGACGGTGGAGCCATCTTTTTGTGACTGCTCAATGGTATACTGGTCAATATAATCGCCGAAGATTTCATGTGTCCTTTTTGTGCGCCCCGAAACGATGATAGGTGTTCCGGTAAATCCGATCATGGCGCAGTTTGGCAGGGCCCGCATGATATTGGCATGCAACATACTGGTGTGGGACCTATGCGCTTCATCCACAAGCACCAGTATCTCCGGAGAATGATTCCACACAGGAAACAGAATCGGTTTTGAGGGAAGTTTGTAACCTGTTTTCTTTTTGCCTGAAGGGGCGGCCGCTTTTCGCACCGGATATTCCGGAATTTCATAATCATCCGTGACGGGCTCCTTGTCCTGGTATTTCTGAACCATGGTAAAGACAATATTGGAGCTGCCTTCCTGCATGAGCCTGGCAAGATCGTTCTTGTTATCTGCCCTATAAACGGTTTCACCGGTAAGCGCTGCGGTCCCTTTCAACTGCCCTTCAAGGTTTATCCTGTCCGTAACCATCACGACCTTGAATCTCTTGAGATCAGATAAGGTCCGCATCTTGCGCACCAGGAAAACCATGGTAAAGCTCTTTCCTGAACCTTGTGTATGCCAGATAATGCCGCCGCGCTGATCAAAATCACCGTGTTCTTTTCTTGTCTTGCCTGTCCTGAGGCGGTATATGGCCTTATGCACGGCCCGGAACTGCTGGTACCTGCACATAAGTTTCACCTGCCGGCCTTCGATCTGATCAAACAGGATGAAGTTTCTTATAATGTCGAGGAGATTCTCTTTCTTGAGCATACCCGCAACAAGGATCTCCTGGCTGTTCAGATTCTCCTTACCCAGATGTTTTGCAACTTCACTCATGGGAACAGGGCTTGTGTCCTTCCATTCCATGTAATGTTCATACCCTGCGCCCACCGTGGCCGCCCGCGCCTCCTGCCGAAACGTGCTCACCATAAATTGGTTGTAGTAAAAGAGCCGTTCACTGCCCTCATCCTCTTCCACATCCGGCCGCTGGTTGGAATATCTCAGGAGCTGGTTTACCCCCTCCTCCATGGGATTGGATATCTTAGGGCTTTTACATTCCACAACCACAAGGGGAATCCCATTGACAAAGAGCACGATATCAGGGGTGATAAAGGTCTTTCCGCCCGGCACATCCACCCTGAACTGATTGATCGCAAGGTAATCATTCTTCTCCGGGTGTTCAAAATCAATGACCGCAACGCTTTTTTCTCTTCCATCATGCCTTTCAGGGTCCCCAGCCACCTCAATACCCTGCATGATGAAATCGTAAGCCTCCTTATTGGCCTCCAACAATTTCGGCGCGCTGATTCGCTCTAACCTGCTGACCACTTCGTTTATCCGGTCATCATCAAGCCAGGGTTTACCCTCATCATCGAGATTGATCTTTTTTATCGCTTTGTGTAATCTTCCGGTCAGCAATACATCGCGGAAGCTCTCCCTCTCCGTGAGATACGGCACATCAATGTCACCCTCAATATGGTTCCAGCCCATCCCCTTAAGCTGCTCAATAAATGGGATTTCCACATAAGTTTTTTCATCAGGTGTTTGTGCCACGCGGTTACTTCCTGTTATACGAACCGGAAATATTTGTAGGGCTGCATTTTATTTATTCCCTCACTTACTCCCTCATTTGCTCCCTCATCCAATTCAGGTTTCTTCTTTCCGGCACTATTAGAGAAAAGCTTTTAAAAATTCGTTCATGTTTTTAAGGCCTCTTTTCCTGCTTCAGTCGTTACATAACGTTGCTTACTGCTCGTTGGTTTTTCAGGAATGGTCATAGCAAGTAACCCTTGTTGGAGAAGAGGTTTTAGATAGTTTGCTTGGAAAGTTTTCCAGTGTTTAAGACCAATCAATCCCATAATTTCCGAGGCTTTGCGCGGCTCCTGGCAAAAGTTCAAGACTTGTGCGGTAACTTGTGCGGTAACTTGTGCGGTAACTTGGTACCGACCTGGTCCCAACTTGGTTCCGATTTGTACGGTTTCTTTGGAAACAACAGGCGGATGAGCAGGAAAATAACTCACAAAGTATGTCCGATCACCATCAGTCTCAAAACGAGGATCGGGAGAGCCATTGGCCTTCATGGCTCGCAATATCTTAGGTATTCCGGTCCCGCGCCCTTCCGTCATGTTCAGTTCCTTGAGGAATTCGCCGATCCGCCGATTTCTGTATCTACGGGAGATAAATGTGCCTGACTGCAGATCAGAAAGCTTGATGGACCGATCCGGTCCCGGATAGCTGGTGATGGTGACATGATCGGGCAGAATTCGCACTTCAACCGGTTCACGGATTTCATAACTGCGATGATACACGGCATTGACAAGGGCCTCTTCCAGGGCCTCGAAAGGATAGTTATAAAAACGATCCGCCTCTGCCCGGTCAGGGTGCTTGACAACGATCTCCTCAATGAGAATGGCGTGCAGATAGGCAAGAGCCTCTTTCAGCATGCGGCTTAACGGGCCTTGAAAAATTTTCTCCTTGAAAACATCTCCGCCCGGACCTTCAGGGAATTGGACTACATCGATCTGCGTTTGTAGAAAAAAACGGTCCGGTCGTTCGTTGAAAAACAGCAGCCCGACATTGCGCGGTTTGACGACTTCATCCGGACCGTCGACGATCTGCATTCTCCGGCATAGTTGAACAAAATCCAGCCGATCAGCGTGGTCATACAACTCACTGCCGATTTCCTTGAGATAATCGCGAATAAGGAGCAACTGCAGATCATCCAGGGCAGCATGATGGCAAATCCGGTCATCAAAGGGCACCTGGGCCGCAAGACCGATCAACTCGACCTCTTCCTGATGTCCAGCTTGCACGGTAGCAGAGCCTTTACGGATATAATAACCGTATTTGCTGTTCTTTTTGCCAAGGGAGACCGGGGCCTTATACGGCCTGTTCTGGCCGCCCGGAGCCCAGAGAACCAGAACCTTCCGGCCCTCAATCACATAAGGTACTATCACCGGATGGTAGTGCGGCGTAATTTTATAGCCCAATTCCAGGATTTCTTTCTGCATGCTGTCCAGTTGCTCAGCCGGGATACCGGCCGGCGGCAACTCCGGGTGGCCGTTGTCATCGGCAATACCAAGGAAAATATAGCCGCCGCCAAGGTTGTGGAAGTCATTTGCAAAAGCGCACAAAGTGTGCAAAACGGCCTCTGGATTCCAGCCGCGTTTAAACTCAAGCCGCTCCCACTCCACAGGGCGGCCCTGCAACACTTCATGGATATTAATAGGTAGACTCATGTTTTACGGTTCCTTCTTGTTGCCCTGTGCTTTACTCAAATCGGCAATATACCAACTGGCGATTGTGGGGATCGTAGATGGTTCCGCAGAAAATTGTCGGAATGTCATCATAACAGTTTTTTTCCTTTTTTGCCGTCCCTGGCAAGTGGTGCAATTTTTGCACAGTTTGAATCACGCAATAATTCAGCATTATATTTAGCCGCAAAAAGGCACAAAATACACAAAAGGTTTAGAATCCTGCCCCCCAACATCTTTCATCTCCCTAATTTGACTCATGAGTTTATGAAAATAGTTTCCTCTTTATCCATTTCCAGAATCATTCAAATTTATGCTCCTGCCTTAAGATACGGGTTTTCAACAATTACATTCAACATTTTTTGAAAAATACCACTTGTCAGATAAGTAAAGCTTTGAGGTATATAAAGTGTTTTGTCCAATTTCGAAATTGGCATCGGTTCTTGAAGTTGCCAAACGGATCCAACCTCAATTGCTACACCACTATCTGAATCTCCATAGTAATCTCGGAATTCCTCATAACTCAGTCCACCTATTGACCTATACCGACCCCACAAATATTCAGGGGTATCCTCTATGATGTGTGACACTTGGAAATAGCCAAGAACCATTTGAATCGGCTTGCTGGCGTATACAACCATATGTGACACTTTTTCACGGAACCTGACTTTCCTAAACTCTACTCTTTTTTCCCCTTTCATAATTGATTCAGCAAATTGTGGTCGAATTGCAAGAAGCACTATTCGGTTATCAGAGTTTGAATCCACTCCAACGCCTCCTTTTGAATTGTAATAATTGATTGCGGTGCAGCCGATACAATCCCATTCACTTTGAGTTCTTGAATAGTTATCGGTCTTTTCAATATTCTTGACTGCCGAAATCGAATTGCCAGAACTTCCCTGTGACACATTTTCTCA
>JAFDHL010000040.1 GCA_019308785.1 Deltaproteobacteria bacterium | reverse complement strand
ACTCGGCCAGAGCGCTGGACTTGGCAATCCTGCAAACCAAGGCGGGCGGCGGGCTGCCCAGGTTTATGCCATATCCTGTGTCCTGGGCGTGAAGCACAGCAAGCTACCCGCCCGTCTCAGGTAGCAGGGTCATGTACAATCCAGCAACCAATTTTTCGATTCCTGAAAAAAGAGTCCCATGCCCTTCAAGATGCGAACACATTTGAAAATTACCAAATATTTGGACCTTTTTGGGGCCACCATTCATGCCACCTGTTTTACGGGCGGCATTTGACTGTTTTCTATGGTATTTCAAGGTCTTATCTCATTCTCGTGTGCCCGCACACCCTCAGGCATTTGTCAGCGATCATGTCATTTACAAAACACCAGCACACTTTCGTTTTACCTGTTCTGTTTAGGGTGTAATGGCCAACGACTAACTCTTCTAACTGAGGCAAGGCAAACCAGAAATGACAAAAAATACTGAATCAATTTTTACAGGATAATGATACCTGAAGCTGTTTCTTTTCAGCCTGAACTTACAATTGTCCCCAATAACCTTACGCCCGGGGATCGTCATTAAGGAGGTTCATAAGTGGAAACCAGATGCGGTTTGCAAAACCAACGCCTATTCAGAACCTGTTTGTTCAAGGGAAAGTGTAATCATTTTGTCGAGTAGTTCCGATAGTGAAAGCCCAGCTGCTCGCGCCGCCAAAGGAAAAAGGCTATTCTCCGTCATACCCGGGATAGTATTTGTCTCCAGCAAATATATGCTTCCATCCCGAATTATCATATCGGTCCTGCTCCATACGCTGCATCCAAGGACACTGTGCGCGGCTTTCGCACAAGACTGGGTCAATTCTGTCAACGTCCTGGAAATAGGCGCAGGGCATATTTCCTTGGTTGCACCGGCCGTATATTTGGCTTTATAGTCAAAAAATCGGTACGAAGCATCTGGCACAATCTCTATCAAGGGAAGAGCAACCAATTCTCGATTTCCCAATACACAGCAGGTAACCTCCCTGCCATCAATATATTCCTCCACTATTACTTCCTTGTCGTATTTAAGCGCCTTTTCAATCCCGGCCGCAAGCTCCTCATAATTACGGCACACGGACATTCCGAGACTGGAGCCTTCGGAAACAGGTTTTACAACAGTTTCGGAACCAAGCGTCTCCATACACTCTTCAATAGAGAAATCATCACCATATCTCAGAATAATGTCTTTTGCTACATTGAGTCCTATACTTCTATATGCTCCCTTAGCCACCTTTTTGTTAAGGGCCATGGCGCTGGATAAGACTCCTGAACCGACAAAGGGAATATCCAGAATATCCATAAGACCTTGAATACGGCCGTCTTCACCATATTTCCCATGCAGCAGTATAAAGGCAAGGGCTATATCCTTTTTGGCTTCTATCAACAACTGCAGGTCATCCCGCGGGTCATATCTAATCACATCATACTTGCCCTTATCAAGGGACCTGTAAACAGTGTCTCCGCTTTTTAAAGAAACCTCGCGTTCTTCTGACCAGCCTCCAGCCAATAAAGCAATCTTTTTTCTGCCTGCCAACCGATTTTCCCCTATTTCCGCAAAAAACAAAAAAATATTTTTTCCTTTTTTGAGTATATATTCTCCTAAACTCCTTAGCAACAGATCTTATCCGATATTTTTTCTAAGATATAACACCTTCTTAGGCCTCACGCAAGAATTAGGCCTAAAAGTTAGCGCTTCAGGTGTATTGGTAACCAAACGAAAAAATGAACCTCAACAAAATGAAAATCAACAAAAAACTGCAAAAAACAAAGAAATTAGGAGATCTCCATTGTGGAAAATATTTTGCACAAACAAATGTTGTTCCCTAACTCATTGAATTTATGGTTAAATCTCTTTTAAAAAATTTGCCTTTATTCTCGATAAGTTATTAAAGCACCTCGAAAATTCCTTGTGAGCGTTGCAGGTTATCAAATGTCAAAAAAATGACTATGGATAAAAAATTTATTCCGGCCACAACCTTTGACTCGTCCCTCACCTCCCATGTAAGAATGCTTAGAAAATTTCATAGCCTGTTTTTTGATGTCACAGCAACTCACATATCCTAACTAATACTTCCTATTGTCGCGATCAATCCGGACAGGGGATGCCCAAAAAAAAGGAGTTTTTCAATTGTACAACGCCCCAGCAATAAACTACGCGGGAGGTACTGCTGGCTTTGCATTTTTCGCCCTCTCACTATTCGGGAGCAAACAATGAGGTCCACCTGGGATGAAATTAAAAATCAGATCAGATCAGAGTTGCCGAAAAACAGCTTCTCGCTCTGGATAAACACCATCTCTTTCCTTGAAAAAGAAGACAAGGCCGTCGTGCTTGGCTGTCCCAATAAATTCTCACGTAATTGGGTTATGGAGAACTATTTTGACCTCATCCAGGACAAGCTACATAATGCGGGCGCAGCGCATGTTGATCTCATTTTACAGACCAATACCCCTAAAAGAAAAAGCCCCGTTTCCAGTTACACTCCCGACAACAAGCAGCTTGTGCTCCCCAATCTACCGGGCAACAGGAGGCGCGGAAAGATTTGCTTAAACAGCGGTTTCACCTTTGACCGGTTTGTTGTAGGTCGGTCTAACGAGTTTGCTTATTCTGCATCACAGGCTCTCGCTAATGGCGACTCTTGGAACTACCACTCGCTTCTTATGCTTGCTAACACCGGCCTGGGCAAAAGTCACCTTTCTCACGCGGTAGGGCATGCCATCCTGGAGAAAAACCCGCGGATTCGGGTCTTCTACATCACGGCAGAAGACTTCACAAATGAAATGATATCCTCCCTGAAAAGCAACCGCATTGACGAGTTTAAGAATAAATATCGCCGCCTTTGTGATGTGCTTCTTCTCGAAGAAATTCATTTCTTGAGCGGCAAGGAAAAAACACAGGTTGAACTGGGATATACTCTGGATACTCTTGCCAATGATAATAAAAAGATCCTGTTTACCAGCTCCATTCTACCAAAGGACATCCCGCGGATGTCCAAAGGATTATCATCCCGGATTTCTTCTGGCCTGGTGACCACCATCTCCAAGCCGGATTATGACACCCGGGTCAAAATCCTGAAAAAAAAGGCTTCCGAGGAGAATATTGCGTTATCCGAAGAAATTATTCACCTCCTTGCAAGCCGCCTTAAACGGGACATCCGACAGATGGAGAGCGCCCTGAAATACATCGAGGCAAAATCCGAACTCCTTAAGGCAAGAATTGACCTTGACCTGGCAAAAGACGTGGTCAACTGCCTTGTTTCTGGAGAGTCGTCTATCATGCTAGAGGATATCAAAAAACTTGTATCACAGTACTACAAGGTTGATCCGGAAATGCTGCAGTCCAAATCGAGAAAAAAAGTTTATGCCTATCCGCGAAACATCTATATATTCCTCTGTCGGCAACATACAGATGAAACCCTTGAAAATATTGCTCAAACTATAAACCGAAGCCATTCCACCGTTCTCTATGCCTCAGAACTTGTAGAACATAAAACTAAAACCGATCAAAAAATGAAAAGCCAAATCGAATTTCTTAGTACAAAACTGGTGGATATGAAGTGATGATTACGCAATATTCAGTGCCGTTCAAGGATATTTGCCTCTGGAGCCTGATCATCGCATGTGGTCTGCTCGCCGCTTATCTCTGCTTCATCTCCCTTGTCTCAATCTGGATAGGAATCGGACACATTCACCAATCCGGTTTCTGGGTTCCTGTGCTGGCTGGCACGTCTTTTTTGATAGCGGTTTTTTTAGCTTTTCTCCGCATTGCGAAACGTATCTTAAGCCATATGAAACAGAAGGATGCGCTCTCTCTTTGAGCACACTCAACCTGCGGTTAATCCATCAGTCCGAATTCTCCTTATAAAATGACATTAGAAATTCCTCATCCTTTGGTGACAAATTGAATTGATGTGCAGCCTCCTGGATAAGAATAGAAATCGACCTGCTTTCGTCCTCCTGGCGGTTCTCCGAAATCCATTTTACCGCCTGCCGCAGCTTTTCGCCCTTGGGCTGGATTGTTGTCATCTCATTTCTCCTTAACTATTATGAAATATCTTCCCAGTTCACGCAATCCGGGGGTCTCTTCCCGCTGAGGCCCGCTAGCAGATTTTCTGCAGCCTTTAACCCCATCCTGGTCCTTGTCTCAATCGTGGCGCTCCCCATATGGGGGAGGAGCACCGCATTTTCCTGTTCCATCAGACCGGGAGTCACAGAGGGTTCATTTTCATACACATCCAAACCCGCACCTGCGATCTTTCCTTCACGCAGGGCTTTTTCTAAGGCCCTCTCATCCACAATCGGCCCCCGCGATGTGTTGATCAAATACGCGGTGGTCTTCATCCTCTTAAACGCTTCACCATCTACCAGATGTCGCGTCTCTTCAGTTAGAGGCACATGAATGGAGACAAAGTCGGACTGAGCAAGCAGTGTGTTGAAATCCGCATATTCTACCCCCAGCTCTTTTTCCAATGATACCTCGATTGGATGCCGGTTGTTATACAGAACCCCCATCTCAAATCCCCTGGCCCTCCGGGCTACGGCCCTTCCGATGCGCCCCAGGCCAACAATTCCCAGAGTCTTCCCAGAGACCTCTCGACCCAGAAACTGAAGCGGAACCCAGAAACGAAATCTACCTGCCCGGGTTCTCTTGTCACCTTCAACCACTCTTCTGGCCGTTGCAAGTATCAACGCAAAGGTCAGGTCCGCGGTGGCATCGGTGAGCACGCCCGGCGTATTGGAAACCGGTATGCCCCTTAAAGTGGCGGCCGCCACGTCTATATTGTCATATCCCACCGCAAGGTTGGCAATCATTTTCAGATACGGGGCACTGTCCAATACCTCCTTGTCGACTCTGTCCGTGATCATGCAGAGCAGGCCTTCCTTGTCACCGACTAAATCGAGCAACCTCTGCCTTTCCATGGGCCGGTCCTCCCCATGGGCCTCCACATGGTGTTCTTTCTTAATAACGGCCATGACCTCTTCAGGAAGCCTGCCGGTAACCAATATTTTCATCATAATGCACCAGAGATTAGAACCTTATCGAAACATCCCCGCTTAGTATTCTTTCTTCCTGGCCATCATCATTGATTATAACCAGGGCCCCGTTTTGATCGATCTTCCGCACATTTCCATGGACTGTTTCTTGGCCTGAATGGATTTCAACATTTCTGCCCTTAATAAGCGAAAGGTCATTCCACCTTTTGTAAATATCATCAATCTGTCCGGCCAATGTTCTGCTGTAGTAACTCTCATACAATCTTAGTATTTCGATCAACAAATCGTTTCGAGAAGTCCTGATACCCGTTTCGGAAAAAATACTTGTAGCAGGATAGAGTATTGACTCCCCCTCTTGCGGATTCCAGTTTACATTGAGGCCAAGGCCAAGAATCACATATTCCACTGCCTTTTCCCTTACCGAAAACTCCGTGAGAATTCCGCCCAGTTTCTTTCGCCCCACATAAAGGTCGTTCGGCCATTTGATCATCGGCCTTATTCCACTCTCCCCTTTCACCGCGTCGCTGGCTGCTAAGGCCAAAACCATAGTAAAGACGAACGCCTGATCTGCATGAATGCACGGTCTGAGTACAATGGAAAAATAGAGGTTTGCAAATGCAGGTGAAATCCAGGTCCTGCCCATCCTGCCTCTGCCCGCAGTTTGTTCCTCAGCCAATATAAGAGTCCCTTCAGGCGCGCCATGAGCTGCATGGTTTTATGATAGATGATGTTATTGGCAAAAAGAGATACACCCAACTTTTTTCGGAGGGCAGAAGGCTGGAGTGCGCTTGTCTTGTATTGCAATTCCTCTGTTTCCATTATCAATTGAATATTTGAAGAAAAACACATGAACCCCTTAACACTCAATCGTCAATGTTCAATCGTCCTAATGTTCCAGCTCAACTTTCAATTCCCGCGTCATGAGGTCCTTGACCGCCTCTTTCGGGTCTTTACCGTTATAAAGGAGATGATAAACCTGATTGGTGATCGGCAGTTCAACCTCTGTTTTTTTCCCCAGTTCATAGGCGGCCCGGGCGGTCTTGATGCCCTCTGCCACCATGTTCATGCTTTTGGTTATTTCATCCAAGCTCATGCCTTTACCGATTTTGAGTCCCACGGTCCTGTTTCTGCTAAGATCTCCCGTGCAGGTGAGCACAAGATCTCCGATGCCCGCAAGGCCTGCTAAAGTATGGGGATTGGCACCCATAGCCACCGCCAACCGGGTAATTTCAGCCAGGCCCCTTGTGATCAGTGCGGCCCTGGCATTATGTCCTACCTGCAACCCGTCAGCAGCACCGGCTGCAATGGCAATGACGTTTTTAAGTGCCCCGGCAAGCTGGCTACCAATAAGATCTTCACTGATGTACACCCTGAAGTATTCAGTATAGAAAAGGTCCTGCAATACTTTCGCGTGGTCCAAATCCAGGCAGGCAATGGTTACAGCCGTAGGATACTTTTTGTATACTTCTTTTGCAAAGCTGGGTCCGGCAAGACACGCAAACCGATCCATATGTTCTTTGCGCAACACGTCCTCAGCCACCTGAGACATGATCATCAGGGTTTTATTCTCAATTCCCTTAGTGGCTGTCATAAGCGACATTCCTGGCTTGAGATACGGCTTTATTCCCGTCAAAACCTCCCTATAGACATGGGAAGGCACTACCAGAAGTATCAATTCCTTATCAAGCAGCGCCTCTTCGTATGATCTCACGGGATTCAACTGGGGAACAAGTTCCATGTCAGGCAAGAACACCTTGTTTATCCGTTCAGTTTTTATCTGGTCAAAAACCTGTTCTTCCCTGACCCAGAGATCCACACCAGGTCCCTTTTGGGCCAGATGGTTGGCAAGTGTTGTTCCCCAGCTTCCGGCACCGATTACAGCAATTTTTGTGATCTCTGATCTGGCCACGGATAACCTCATATTTTCCACAACACAAAATCAGCCCTCTTGAGGACCATTGAATGCTTCATGCCTGCTACAGAAATTCAGTTTGTCTTCTATCAAATATCCAGTATCGTCTTATTGAGGACAGCCTATCATGTGTCCTTGCAGACATTGGGCAAAACCGGTTTTATTTCTACTCACACAATTACTCATCCATAACCTTTGCCACACCCACGACCTTTTCTCCCTCTCCCAGATCAATGAGTTTGACTCCCTGTGTATTCCGTCCAATCACCGAGATCTCTGCCGCCCTCAACCGTATTATCTTCCCGTGCCCGGTAATGATCATCAATTGATCCTGATCGGTTACCTGATAGGCATATACCACGGGACCGTTTCTCTCTGTCGTCTTTATGGTCAGAATACCCTTGCCACCCCTTGTCTGACTGCGGTACTCATCCGTCAGCGTCCTTTTTCCATAGCCGTTTTCTGTTACGGTCAGAATCGTCGCCCCCTCACGCAGTGTTTCCATTCCCACAACCTTATCTCCGGGCTCCATCCTGACCCCAATGTTTCCTGCCGCAACCCTTCCCATGCCCCTCAGATCGGATTCATGAAAGCGGATCGATTTTCCCATCCTGGTAGTAAGAAAAATATCATGCTCTCCACTGGTCACCCGCACACCTATCAACTCGTCCTCGTCCCTTATCTTTAACGCAACGATCCCTGTAGATCTTGGATGACTGTAGGACTCCAGCTCCGTCTTCTTAACCAAGCCCTCTTTCGTAGCCATAACCACATATTTTGCTTCTTCAAAATCCCTTACTGATAGTGTTGTGGCCACCCGTTCGCCACGTTTCAGATCCAAGAAATTCACAATGGCCTTTCCCCGGGACACACGACCGCCCTCCGGGATCTCATGGACCTTTTTCCAGTAAACCCGCCCCTTATTGGTGAAAAACAACAGATAATCATGTGAAGACGCAACAAAAAGGTGTTCAACAAAATCCTCTGCCTTGGGTTTCACACCGGTCAGTCCTTTGCCACCCCGGCGCTGTGCCCTGTAAAGGCTGATTGGGTTCCGCTTGATATATCCGTCGTGGCTCATTGTCACGACCATATCTTCTTCCGCTATCAGGTCCTCCAGGTCAATATCGCCTTCATCTTCGAGAATCTCAGTCCTGCGATCATCGCCATATTTATCACGAATCTCTTTTGTCTCATCTTTTATGATCTGCAGGACCATGGTCTGACTGTCCAGAATTGCCTTAAATCGGGCAATGCTTTTGATCAGGTCGTTGTACTCGCCATTGATCTTTTCCCTCTCAAGCCCGGTCAATCTCTGAAGTCTCATGTCCAGGATTGCCTGAGCCTGGAGGTCAGATAGATCAAAATCGGACATCAGCCTGGTCTTTGCTTCCTTGGGATCGGAGGAAGACCTGATCAACTCGATCACATCATCTAAAAAATCCAGTGCCTTTTTCAGACCCTCGAGTATATGGGCGCGTTCGTCAGCCTTCTTTAGTTCATAAACCGTCCTCCGTACAATGATTTCTCTACGATGTGCAACAAAGTGTTCAATGATCTCTTTGAGTGTCAGAATCTGGGGTCGTCCGTTCACTATGGCTAACAGGATGATCCCGAAGGATGTCTCCATCTGGGTATACTTGTATAGGCGGTTGAGAATTACCAGGGCCTTTCCGTCCCTTTTTATTTCTATTACGATTCGCATCCCGTCCCTGTCCGACTCATCCCTGATATCGGAGACACCTTCTACCTTCTTTTCCCTGACCAGATCCCCAATCTTTTCAAGCAACTTTGCCTTGTTCACCTGGTAAGGTATCTCAGAAATAACGATCCTTTCCCTTTGTTTTCCGATCTTCTCTACAAACGCCCTTGCCCTGACCTTAATAATCCCCCTGCCAGTCTTGTATGCCTCATTAATAGCCTTTTTCCCAAGTATAAATCCTGCCGTGGGAAAGTCCGGACTTGGAATAACTTCTATCAGGTCTTCTATATCAATTTCGGGATTTTCAATTACTTTAATAATCGCATTGCATACTTCGGACAAATTGTGTGGTGGGATATTAGTTGCCATGCCAACCGCGATTCCAGAAGAACCGTTAATCAACAGGTTTGGTATAGTGGTAGGCAGGATGACAGGTTCTGAAAGGGAATCATCATAATTTGGGACAAACTCTACTGTTTCTTTCTCAATATCTGAAAGAAAATCCTGTGCTAGCCGCGTCATCCTCACTTCAGTATACCGCATGGCGGCCGGCGGATCCCCGTCAACGGATCCAAAATTGCCCTGACCATCTATCAGAGGGTACCTCATGGAGAAATCCTGGGCCAACCGTACAATGGTATCGTAAACTGCAGCATCTCCATGCGGGTGGTATTTCCCGATTACATCTCCGACAACCCTGGCAGACTTTTTGTATGGCCTGTTAAAGTAATTTTTTAGGTCCTGCATACCATACAGGACACGCCGGTGGACCGGCTTGAGACCATCCCTAATATCTGGCAATGCCCTCCCCACGATCACACTCATCGAGTACTCGAGATAAGATTTCTTCATCTCATCTTCTATGTTGACGCTATGGGCTTTTAGTTCCGCAATCATTTCGGTTCTCCATAATAAAATCGCTTCGCGATTTTATATATCCAGCTCTGTCACTTCCAGGGCGTTATTCTGAATAAACTCCCTCCTTGGCTCCACTTTATCTCCCATAAGGACAGTAAATATGTCATCGGTTTCTACCCAATCCTTTATCTGCACTTTAAGCAATGTCCTTTTTTCGGGATCCATTGTCGTTGCCCACAACTGCCCGGGATTCATTTCCCCGAGACCCTTATATCGCTGAATCGTCAGACCTTTCTTGGCTCTTTCCATTAACTCGGTTAAAAGCTGCTGGGGATCATCTATTTTTTTCCCTTCACCGTCACCTGTAATCGCATAACCTCCTTTTTTTATGTCGCCGAATTCCTTGGACATTCCTGTCAATTGCCTCAGTTCGGGAGAGCTTAAAAACTCCCAGTTCACTGCAGAGGTCTGACCACCGTCTTGCGTTTCCGTTACGGTAAATTCGTAATACTCGCCCTCTTCATCAAAATTAATATCCATTACCCGAAACCCATTATCTTGAAGTCTCTCTAAAAGGCCTTTCATGAACTCTTCTTTCTTAAACATACGCTTGTCCGTCGCACCCTCGGAAACAAGAAATTCAATAAACCTCTGGTTGTACCCCCTTCTTGTAAGTTTATTGAGACTTTCATAAAATTTAATAACCCCATTTAAGAGCTTCGAAAGCCTGGGGCCTGAAATATACTGACCGTTTTCTAACCGTACTTTTTCATTCTCGGAAATCCTTTTTAACATAAAAGCATGAAATTCATCTTCATCCTTGAGGAACATTTCCTTTTTTCCCGCCAGTACCCTGTAAAGCGGGGGTTGAGCAACATAGAGATAGCCATTCTCAATAAGATCCGGCATCTGCCTGAAAAAAAACGTTAACAATAGCGTTCTGATGTGTGCGCCATCCACATCCGCATCGGTCATGATGATCACTTTGTGATACCTTAGTGAATCAATATCATAATCCTTATCACCAATCCCTGTGCCCAGGGCAGCAATCATGGTTCGGATCTCTTCGCTTGAGATCATCTTGTCAAACCGTGCCTTTTCCACATTTAGAATCTTGCCTTTCAATGGTAATATGGCTTGAGATCTCCGGTCTCTGCCCTGCTTCGCAGAACCCCCGGCGGAATCCCCTTCTACTATGAAAATCTCGCTTCGGCTGGGTTCCCTTTCCTGGCAGTCTGCTAACTTTCCAGGTAAAGAGTGATCTGAAAGGACACCCTTTCGCCTCGCAAGTTCCTTCGCCTTTCTGGCAGCCTCCCTTGCACGTGCCGCATCTATTACCTTTGAGAGAATAGACTTTACAACAGATGGATTCTCTTCGAAAAAACTGCTCAATCCCTCATTCACCTGCGTCTCTACCAAACCTTTTACTTCACTGTTTCCCAGTTTGGTCTTGGTCTGACCTTCAAATTGAGGATCAGTCAGTTTTACACTGATAACCGCCGCCAAACCTTCTCTGACATCATCTCCTGAGAGCTTTTCTTTAAAGTTTTTCGCTAAAGGCGAATTCTGGAGGTACTGATTGATACTCCTTGTCAGGGCCGATTTAAACCCTATGAGATGGGTCCCCCCTTCCTTTGTGTTTATGTTATTGGCAAACGTGAATAAGTTTTCCTTGTAAGAACTATTGTACTGTATTGCAATCTCCATTATAACGCCGTTTTTTTCGCCTGAGATGGAAATGGGTTTTCGATGTAGAACCTCCTTGTTCTTATTCAGGTATTCCACAAAGGACTTTATTCCACCCTCATAGATAAAATCTTTCTTCTTTCCAGTCCGTTCGTCGGAAATCTTTATCCTTACACCTTTTGTCAGAAAAGAGAGCTCGCGCATCCTTTTTACAAGTATCTCAAAATCAAAATGCACATCCTCAAAAATACGCTCATCAGGCATGAATTGAATCTTCGTGCCCGTTTTTTTTGTGGCCCCTCTTATCTTTAGATCATTTTTCGCCTTACCTCTTTCGTAACGCTGAAAATATATCTTCCCATCCCGAAAAACTTCCACCTCCAAATACTTAGACAGTGCATTTACTACAGACACCCCAACGCCGTGAAGTCCACCCGCCATCTTATATGCCTTGTTGTCAAACTTGCCTCCAGCATGGAGTTTGGTCATAACAACTTCAAGGGCAGACATGTTTTCGGTTTCGTGCATGTCCACCGGGATCCCCCGACCGTTGTCAACAATAACCACGCTGTTATCATTTAATATCTGTACGTCCACATAGTTGCAGTATCCTGCAAGTGCCTCATCTATACTGTTGTCAACCACCTCATATACCAGATGATGGAGACCCTCAAGAGATGTGTTTCCTATATACATGGCCGGTCTTTTGCGAACAGCGGTCAAGCCCTCCAAAACCTTGATATCAGAAGCAACGTAAGTTGTATTTTCCTCTGTCATACTAAACCCTCATTGGCATAATTAAACCCAAGAAACCCTTATCCACTTCCCCTTTTAGGATGCAAGGTTTTGAATTGTCAATAAAACCCATAGATACAACTTCACTTTCCATGGACTGAAGTACATCTATAAAATATCTTGGATTAAATCCGGCTTCAAAACGCTCACCATTGTATTCAACCTTAATGTTTTCCTGTACTTCTCCAAGATCGGGATTTGTGGAAACCAGTTCCATTGTATTGTTCTCCAGTGAAATTTTTACTGCCCGGTAGCGTTCATTACTCAGGATAAGCATTTTTCTCATTGCCTCTAATAGTGAAATCCTTTTAACATGTATTATTTCTTTTTCTTCTTTTGGGATTACTGCGTGATAGTCCGGGAACTTTGCCTCAAGTAAACGAATCACAAGAAGGGCGTTTTCCTTCTTTGCAATGCAATTCTTCTTCTTGAATCCAATCTTCATAGGACCTTCTTCGGAGGCTAATTTATTCAGTTCAGACATACCTTTTTTCGGAATCATTACCCCGTTCCCCAAATCCAATGATTCAACATTAGCAATAGCCTTGTCTATCATGGATAGACGGTGCCCATCAGTTGCCACCATTCTCAAAAAATTATTACCCTCATAAGCCACTTTCTCAGTAAATACCCCTGAAAGTTTGAATCCCGCCTCTTCCATGGTTACGGAATAGATAGTTTTGTTAATCATTTCACTTAAACTTCCTCCATCCACGTCCACCATTTCCACGCCTTCAGGTTCGACAAATGTAGGGTATTCATCAGCCGGTAAACACGCAAGATCAAATCGTGCCACATCGTCCGAAATATAGACCCAGTTGTTTTGCTTTTCCTTTATGTGGAAAGTATCTCTATTGCTTTCCTTCAAAATCTCAAATAGCTTCCTTCCTGAAATAGTTATGCTTCCTTCATTGATAATCTCAGCAGGTACTATTTGTTGAAATCCGAGTTCAAGGTCAGTGGCTGAAACATTAAGATCCGTACCGCCGGCACTTAGCAGAATCGTAGAGAGAATTGGCATATTACTTCTCTTTTCAATAATACTCTGAACCCTTGAAACGCATTTAAAGAGTTGATCCCTGTCGATTTTTATTTCCATATCTACCTCCAGTAAGTAGTTTTATTTTATTATTAATTTAAATTATATTTTAATAATAATAAATAACAGTGTTGATTTGTCGAATATTTATGTATTTTATTAAAATAACAGTAAAAATTACTGGTATTTTTTAGATTAGTTTTAATAAATTTCTGACAGAAATAGCTGTGCCAGAACAAAAAATAGGTTTTTCAACAACTTTCAGAATAGAATTCGAATTAAGCTAAAAACTATAAGACAATAGAAATGTTAACCTCTAAATGGTTATAGACTATTACGAGTCATGAAAGATAGTTCTGAATTTTATCAATATCATCCAAAACTGCTTTATTCACATTTTTATCCGTTTCAATGCGTTTTACGGCATATATAACTGTTGAATGGTCTTTGTTGCCAAACACCTTACCGATTTGTTTAAAAGATAAATCTGTTAGTTTTCTGGTAAGATACATAGCTACCTGTCTTGGGTAAGAAAATTTCCGTGTCTTTTTATTTGATAGGAGATCGGATAGGGAGATATTGAAATACCCGGTTGTCAACTTCTGTATATCTCCCACGGTTATTTTGTGATACTGCCTGTTTTTGATGACAGATTTAACTGTGGACATATCGATTTCATGCTTATAAAGGGATGTATACGTTTCCAAGCTAACCAGGTATTGAGTAATGGTTTTTAAATTATTCGTAGCGTTTGCGAGGAAGAATGTTACATCATCCGGTACGTAAAGGTTTGCTTTTTTTGACATTTTCTTGATTATTTTCATTTTTGTGTTTTGATCGGGCACCTCAATTTCAGAAATAAGACCCCATTCAAGCCGGGATGTGAGTTGAGGGATGAGGTTTTTGATTTGGGCGGGAGGTTTATTGCCCGCGACAACAATCTGTTTCTTGGCCTCGTAAAACAAGTTGAAAAGTGAGATAAATTCCTGTTGTGATTTATCACGACCAGCTAAAAGATGAATATCGTCAAGTAGGAGAAAATCCGTATTTCTATAATCGTCCCTGAATTCAGGGAGTTTTCCTTTTTTTGAGAAAAGTACGAAACTGGAAACGAATCGATCTGCAGTAATATATTTTACTCTAAACGATTTGTTGTTTTGGTGGATGTGATTAACGATGGCGTTTAGGAGGTGTGTCTTACCTAAACTCAGGTTGCTAAAGAGGTATAGAGGGTTGTAATGATGAGCCGGTTTTTTTGCCACCGCTAATGCACAAGTGTAAGCGAACCGGTTGCTGCCGGCTATAATGAAGCTGTCAAACGTCCACGATGCATTTAGAGCATGATCTGTATTATATGCCGGTTCTTTAATGGCTTCATAGCTACAATCATATGTTTCCTTGGTGGCAGACGGCATGCCGAATGTAAAACGGATTTCAGGCAGGATGTTTAAATTATTCTTGAATGAATTTTGGATTTGACCGATATAATTGTCGCACAGCCAACTGGCAACGAATTTGTTGGGAACCTCGATGACGGCGAGATTTGGGTCTAACTGTCTTAGAATGGTATCAGAGAACCATGTCTTAAACTCTAATTCTGAAACATCATCTTCAAGACTTGATGTTATTCGTTGCCAAGCATTTTTTTTATTAAGCATAACAAATAGTTACCAAGGGCCTTAAAGTTTTAACAACCATTAAATATTAGAAAAATTTTAACTAAATATCAACTAAAAACTCTTTTGATAATGGGGGGAATCATGAGTTATTCAATAGCCCTTGCAGGTAAGGGGGGCACCGGAAAGACGACCATGGCCGGTTTTCTAATCAAATATCTTGTTGAAAAAGGAAAAAGACCTGTCCTTGCCGTTGATGCCGATGCAAATGCCAATCTGAATGAGGTACTGGGCCTTCAGGTGGAGGAGACTTTGGGGAATGCCAGGGAGCAGATGAAGAAGGGTGTAGCCCCAGGGATGACTAAGGATATATTTATTGAGATGAAGTTACAGGAGGCTGTAATTGAGGCATCTGGTTTTGATCTCATTGTCATGGGAAGACCTGAGGGTGCGGGGTGTTATTGTGCCGCGAATTCACTCCTTACGATGTATCTTGATAAATTGATGCGGAATTATGCTTACTTAGTCATGGATAATGAGGCGGGCATGGAACACATCAGCCGGCTTACCACCAACAATATTGACGTGCTCCTTGTGGTGTCCGATCCCACACGCCGGGGGATTCAAGCTGCGGCAAGAATAGTAGAACTGACAGATGAGTTGGGCCTGAATATCGACCGCAAGCTGCTGGTAGTCAATCAAGCAAGAGAAGGACAGGAAAAAGGAATAGAGGAGGCGGTAAAGGAATATGAATTGGTTCTTGTCGGGGCGGTGCCGGAAGATGCCGACCTCCAGCAGTTTGACCTGAATGGAAGGCCTACGGTGGAACTGGAAAAGGATAATCGTGCGGTAGCTGCGGCATACAGAATCTTTGACAAAATGTTTGATGAATGATGCCTATATATTGTGCTGATTTCTAAAATGATACAATATATTGAATCCGGGTGAGATGCAAAAACCTCTTTAATTACTACAAAATTTACTTGACAACCCATATGGGTTCATCTAAATTTACATCGCGTAACGTTCCAGGTTAACAGGGTTTTTTTTGCCCTTTTTTTGTAATTTTTTTCACAATTAACCTAAAATAACTTTTTCTTGAGGCCCTTTTTTCCTGCCAACAAAGAAAAGGATTTTGATGTATTTATGGTATGCAGCAGAATTATTTTTGCCGCTAATTTATTAACAGCAATAGAGAAAATGGAAAAAGAAGGAGGTAGACAAATTGGCCTTTGAAATTCCAGGACAGCCCTATTCCGGAGAAATAGGGGAAACCACCGTTGGAACGGGTAGTGGCGCTGTTAAGTTAGGAGGGGAAAATTCATACCCATTTCATCTCTTTGAAGGGAAGATGCCCAATCCCCCGAAAATTGCGATGGAAATCTGGGATTATGATCCTTCCGAGGAATGGCCGGCCGCTGCAGTAGAGCCGTTTAAGGATGTCATTTCCTCGCCTGATGCCTGGGCCAAAAAGTGTGTTGATGAATATGGCGCAGACATGATTGTACTCCAGCTAAAGAGTACCGATCCCAATGGAATGGACCGTGGTGCGGAAGAGGCGGCAGAAGTGGCCAAAAAGGTGTCGGACGCCGTTGATGTACCGTTAATTTTGTGGGGCACTGCAAATAACCAGAAGGATGAAGAAGTCTTAAAAAAGATTTCTGAATTGTGTGAAGGAAAAAACCTTTCCCTGGGACCGGTTGAAGAAGGAAATCACAAGGGCGTAGGCGCCAGTGCTCTCGGTTATGGTCATTGTATTGTCTCATCATCGCCCATTGATGTGAACCTGGCCAAACAGTTGAATATCCTGCTCGGCAACCTGGGTGTACCGCTGGACAAGATCATTATTGATCCCACTACAGGTGGACTGGGGTACGGCATGGAATACTCTTATTCTGTAATGGAACGTATAGGGATGGCAGCACTGACCCAGGAAGATGAAAAGCTACAGGCCCCAATGATCAACAATGTTGGGAACGAGGTCTGGAAGTGCAAAGAAGCAGGCCTGGGAATCGAGGACGCGCCTACCTTGGGCGATCCTGAAAAACGGCCCATTCTTATGGAGTCGGTCGCGGCGGTGTGTTATCTCATGGCAGGATCTGACGTGGTTATTCTAAGGCATCCTGAAACCGTGCGCATGACACGTGCATTTATTGATCTGATGATAAAAGGGGGCATGGCCAGTGATGTACAGGAGATCTCAAAGCGTTTAGAGGTTAAAGAGGCCGATCTTGTTTCCATGTCACCTGAGCCTAACCTGGACTTTGGAGAACCGGAAGCCGCTCCGAAACCAAAGGCGGCCAGACCCGAGAAAAAGGAGGCCGCTCCCAAACCCGAGAAGAAAGAGGAAAAGCCTGCTCCTGAGCCGCAAAAGAAGGTAGAAGCGGAACCCGTTTCAGAGATAGAAGCTGTGGCGAAGAAACTTGGAATAAACCTTGAGGAATTATTTAAGAGAGTTGGCTGTGATGAGGAGGATATCGAGCACACAGCCAAAAAGCATGGTCTGACAATTGAACAAACCCTTAAGAAATTGGGAGGGATTAAATAATGGCAAAGGACCTTTTTGAAAGGGAACCCAAGGATCTGCTGTCTTCTGAGGAACCCAAAGATCTCTTTGCTTCAGAAGGGGAGTCAAAGGAAGACGCAGAAGTAAAGGCCAAGGTGGAAGCAGAGGAAAAAGCTAACGCGGAGGCCAGTGCCAAAGCAGAGGCGGAAGCCAAAGCCAAAGCAGAGGAGGAAGCCAAGGCCAGGGCAGAAGCGGAGGCAAAGGCCAAGGCAGAAGAAAAGGCCAGGGAAACCGAAGAGTTACAGGCCCTGAGATACAAGAGGGCCTTAGAAAGGGAGAAGCATGAGGCCGGGATGCGGGCCGCTGAAGGAGAAGAGATTCCCAAGACAGCGGCTAAGGAGCAGTTCAACCAGGTGGATAAATTAATGCAGAATCTCGATCGTATACATAAACGGGTATAGAAGAGATTCAATAAAAAAAAGCGGAGGAGTCTCGAAATGACAGAGCAAGAAGCTAAGGTAAAAACCCGTAAGGGTAAAAAGAGACCCAAGACACCGGCAGAGAAGCAGCTTAACATGGTAGATAAGTTAATGATGAACGTGAACCGTATACACAAACGTGTCTAATGAAGACGCAAATTTAATTAAAGAGGAGGAACCTCATAATGGCTACGGAAGAAGTCAAGAAAGTAGTTGCTAAAAAGGTAAAACAGCCACCAAGGCCGGAAGATCTGGCCCTTGATGTGGCAAGCCAGCAGATGATCGTGAGGTCCAGGGAGATGGAGATTGAGACTATCTTTGACCGGGCCCAGACCATGAGACCCTGTAACATAGGCGCCCAGGGAACATGCTGTAAGAATTGCTCCCAGGGTCCTTGCAGGCTGCCGCTACCAAAGGGCGGCATAGAAGGAGAGGATACTCGAAAAGGCCTGTGCGGGGCTACGGCCCATACCATTGCCGCAAGAAATTTTGCCAGGATGGTGGCGGGTGGAGCTGCCGCCCATTCCGACCATGGTAGGGGCGTGGCAGAGGCGTTTTTGGCGGCCGCTCGAAAAGAGGTGGATGATTACCGCATCAAGGATACCAAAAAGCTCCTTGAGATCGCTCCCGATTACGGGGTCGATATAACAGTTGAAGGTGAAGATGGCGAGATATTAGATCGGGATATAGACGAGATTGCCGTGGAGGTGGGTGAAAATGCATTGGCCCAGTTTGGCCAGCAAAACGGCGAGGTATGCACGGCCTTGAGGGCTCCGAAGGCCCGGGTTGATCTCTGGAGAAAATTGGGCGTCATGCCAAGAGGGATCGACCGTGAGATCGTGGAGATCATGCACCGAACCCACATCGGCGTGGACCAGCACTATGAAAACCTCGTGGAACAGTGCAGCAGGGCCGCCATCGGAGACGGTTGGGGCGGATCAATGATCGCCACGGACTTACAAGACGTGCTTTTCGGGTGTCCCTATCCGGTGAAAAGCTCAGCCAACTTAGGGGTTCTGAAGGAAGATCATGTAAACATCGTTATCCACGGGCATGAGCCGCTTTTGAGCGAAATGATCGTTCAGGCAGCGGAGCTCCCCGAAATGCTGGATCTGGCCAAAGAGAAAGGGGCGAATGGTATCCAGTTGAGCGGCATTTGTTGTACCGCAAATGAGCTTCTTATGCGGCACGGGATTCCGCTTTGCGGGGACTTTCTACAGCAGGAATTGGCCATTATAACCGGTGCCGTGGAAGCCATGGTGGTTGACGTCCAGTGCATCATGGAAAATATCGCCAATGTGGCCCAATGTTTTCATACAAAGATTATCACGACCAACCCAAGGGCAAGGATTGCATCGGGTGATACCATACATATCGAATTCGACGAGCATAGCGCGTTTGAAGATGCCAAGAAGATTGTAAAGACCGCAATCGAGAATTTCCCGAACAGAGAAAAAGAAGTCATGATCCCGGATGAAAAGGCTGACGTGATTGCAGGTTTCAGTTATGAGGCCATCGAGTATCACTTAGGCGGGTCCTTCCGTGGTTCTTATTATACACTTAACGACAATATCATAAACGGCCGCATACGGGGTATCGGCGGAGTGGTTGGGTGAAACAACGCCCGAACCTCGCTGGATGCGGGGCATATCGCCGTTGTAAAAGAGCTGATCAAGCATGACGTAATCGTATTAACTACAGGATGTAACGCCATTGCATGCGCCAAGGCAGGGCTTCTCACGCCCGAGTCTGCAAAGGTCTTTTGCGGACCAGGCCTGGCTGAGGTCTGCGAGACCGTTGGTATACCGCCGGTACTGCACATGGGGTCATGTGTTGATAACAGCCGGATACTTTTAGCGGCCACCGAAGTGGTCAAAGCAGGGGGCCTGGGAAATGATATCAGTGACGTCCCTGTGGCCGGTTCAGCTCCCGAGTGGATGAGTGAAAAGGCAATAAGCATCGGACACTACTTTGTTACCGCCGGTGTGTACACGGTCTTCGGGGTGACAATGCCCGTAAGCGGCGCGCCGGTATTTGAAGACTATCTGTACAATAAACTTGAGGGTTTGTATGGAGGCATGTGGGACCTGGAAGTGGATCCCATAAAGCATGCGCACAAGATGATCGCGCATATTGACAAGAAGCGGAAGGAGTTGGGTATTGACAAGGCCCGTGAGAGGGTTCTCATGAGCATGGAGGACCGCCGCGAACTGGAAGCGGCATAGAAATAAAATCGCTTATCGCGATTTTATTAAACGCCTGCCTGTGCGGGCGTGACGCACGCAGACAGGCGGCCTTGCCGCTTAATCATTAAAAAAAATATACCTCTTAAGAAGGGAGGACAAAGATTATGTCAAAGATGGTAGCATTTGCAGTAGTTCAGGGCGCCTATAATATCGTGTCCAAGGCAGAAGGAAAATATCAGGAGGCCCTGGAAAAATATGGAGGAGCACAGAAACTGGAGTTTCCCAATACGGCGTACTTTTTACCGGTCATATATTCTTTGACCGGCATCAAGGTAACTGACCTGGATTCTGCCAAACAGGTCATGGATTTCTCACGGGCACTATTACCGCCCCATATCAAAAACGATTGTAATCTCCCCTATCTCGGTCCTATTTTAGATGCAGGGATGGGTGCGATTTTTGCCGAGGAGATTGTTGAGGCCATCCGGTACGTGGAAGAACCTGATTTCTACCAACCCGAGGTAGAAGACCCGGACGTGGAAAACGGAAAGATCTGGTTGGGCGCGGCCGATGACGCGATCATGAGAAAGCGGGGCGTGGAGTTTGTGGATGGCACTGCCCCGGGATTTGCGGCCATTGTAGGAGCTGCCCCGGATTCGGCTACCGCCAAAAAGATCGCCGAGGAGTACCAGTTAAAGAGCATATATGTCTTCATGGCAGCAAACCAGAATGGCACAACCTTTACGCAGCAGTTGATAGATGAAGAGGTGCAGATTGGATGGAATACCAGGCTGGTATCATTCGGTCCCGATATCTCAGCGGCCGTATTTGCCGTTGGCTTTGCCAATCGCGCGGGCATGTCATTCGGTGGTATCCAGCCCGGTGATTACAAGAAGATGTTGGCTTACCAGAAAGACAGGATATTCGCCTTTGTAAACGCCTTAGGTGATGTTAATGCGGAATGGGCCGCCAATGCGGCTGGCGCCATTAACTGGGGATTTCCCACCATTGCGGATACGGATATTCCCGAGATATTGCCCACCGGAATCTGTACATATGAGCATATTGTATCAAATGTGCCTCATGATGAAATAACCCAGAAATCGATCGAGGTCAGGGGTCTTAAGGTGACCATCTCCAAGATCGACATTCCCCTTGCCTATGGCCCGGCATTTGAGGGCGAGCGGGTCCGCAAGGATGATCTCTACCTCGAGATGGGCGGCAGCAAAACCCAGTGCACCGAGCTGTGTAAGAGTGCCGAGATGAATGAGATCGATGACGGTAAGATAGAGATTATTGGCAAGGATGTGAAGGATCTCAAGAAGGGTGACACACTGCCATTAGGGATCTATGTCCAGGTGGCGGGTCGAGAGATGCAGGTTGACTTTGAGCCTATCCTTGAAAGGCAGATCCACCACTTGATTAACTATGCCCAGTATGTCATGCACATCGGGCAGAGGGATATCTCCTGGATCAGGGTGAGCAAGAATGCTATTGACAAGGGCTTTACGCTCAAAGACATCGGCACTATTCTCCACGCCAAGCTCCATCAGGACTTCGGGAGCATCCTTGATAAGGTGCAGGTAACCCTGTATACCGATAAAAAGGACGTGGATGATCTGACAGAAAGGGCAAGGAAAGAATACAAGACAAGGGATGAGCGGGTTGAAAACATGACCGATGAGACTACGGATACATTTTACTCATGTACGCTCTGCCAGTCCTTTGCCCCGAGCCATGTCTGTGTGGTAAGCCCGGAAAGGACGGGACTTTGCGGGGCCTACAACTGGATGGACTGTAAGGCCTCTTTCCAGATCAACCCCACAGGACCAAACCAGCCAGTAGAAAAGGGAGAGGTCCTCGATCCTGTTTTGGGACAGTTTAAGGGTGTAAATGAATTTCTATATAAGGCATCCAGGCAGGCCATAGACCACTATAATTTTTACAGCATTGTCCATGATCCCATGACTACATGCGGTTGCTGCGAGGCCATTGCAGCGGTTCTTCCCGGATGTAACGGTGTCATGACGGTGCACAGGGATTACAGCGGTATGACGCCATGCGGCATGAAGTTCTCGACCCTGGCAGGTACGGTTGGTGGTGGATTGTCCTCTCCCGGTTTTGTGGGTCATGGCAAGTATAATATTACCCAGCGTAAGTTCATATTAGGTGACGGCGGACTCCTTCGTATGGTGTGGATGCCCAAGTCCTTAAAGGAGGAGATCAAGGAGCGATTGGATAAGCGGGCGGCAGAGATGGGTGTACCGGATCTGTATGATAAAATAGCCGATGAAACCGTAGGGACTGACGAGGAATCGGTTATGGCCTTCTTGAAGGAGAAGGGGCACCCGGCCCTGAAAATGGATCCTATTGTTGGATAAAGAACCAAAGCCAAATTATTTATTTTCGGACGGAAAATCTGCGTCCTTATCATTTAGGAGTGAATTATGGGATTAACTGGAATTCAGATTTTTAAGATGTTGCCCAAGACGAACTGCGGGGAGTGTGGTGTTCCCACCTGCCTTGCCTTTGCCATGAACCTGGCATCCGGAAAGGCGGAACTGGATGCCTGTCCTTATGTGTCCGATGAGGCCAGGGAACAATTGGCCGAGGCATCAGCGCCCCCAATCCGGCCGGTTGCAATCGGTGCCGGAACCCGGGCCTTTAAGGTCGGCGGAGAGACCGTTTTGTTCAGGCATGAAAAGACCTTTTATAACCCAACGGCTCTGGCCGCCATGGTCCCATCGGACATGGATTCGGATGCCCTGGATACGAAACTGAAGGAGTGGAACGCCCTTCAATATGAAAGGGTAGGCCTGAATCTGAGGCCGGAGTTAGTGGCCCTGAAGGATGTGAATGGTGATAGTGGTGCCTTTGCGGCTCTCGCAAAAAAGATTGCAGAGGAGAGTGAATTTGGCCTGGTCCTCGTGAGCGATAATTTGGATGCCATGAAAGCGGCCGTGGATGTATGTGCGTTTAAAAAACCGCTCCTTTATACAGCGACCGCTGATAATGCCGAAGACATGGGGAATCTGGCCAAAGAGGCCAGCCTGCCTCTGGCCGTGAAAGCGGATACCATAGATGATCTTATTGCCTTGAGCGATAAGCTGGCAGGCATGGGCCTAAAGGACCTGGTGCTGGATTCAGGCTCTCGAGAGATAAGGCAGCTCTTTGAGGACCAGGTGGCCATCCGCAGGGCCGCTCTCAAGGCGGGGAACAAATCTTTGGGTTTTCCGACAATCACCTTTCCATGTGAAATGGCGGGCAACTTAGATGCGGAGACGCTTATCGCCTCTCTGTTGATTGCCAAGTATGCGGGTATCGTGATTCTTTCGGATTTCAAGGGTGAAAGCATGTTTCCCCTGTTGCTGGAGAGGTTGAACATTTTCACGGATCCGCAGCGGCCCATGACCGTGACAGAGGGGATCTACGAGATAGGCGGGCCGGATGAGAATTCGCCAATCCTGGTCACCACCAACTTCTCACTGACCTACTTTATTGTGAGCGGCGAAATAGAAGGAAGCAGGATACCGAGCTGGCTCCTAATTATGGATACAGAGGGCCTTTCCGTCATGACTGCCTGGGCCGCCGGTAAGTTTTCGGGGGATGTGGTGGGTTCGTTTGTGAAAAAGTGCGGTATCGCCGATAAGGTTGCCCACAAAAAGATCATTATACCCGGTTACGCAGCGTCCATCAGCGGTGAGATGGAAGAGGAACTGCCGGACTGGGAGATTATGATCGGTCCCAGGGATGCGTCCTTGATACCCAAATTTCTTAAGGATATGGGTTAGTCTTTATTTAGTCTTGAAAATCTGGTC
>JAFDHL010000039.1 GCA_019308785.1 Deltaproteobacteria bacterium | reverse complement strand
CATGGTCAAGCTTCAGTCAACTCAAAGCCGGAGACTTTGTGGTCCATGATGATCACGGCATCGGTCGCTACGCCGGCCTTGAAAAAATGGAAATAGCACACAAGGCCAACGATTATGTCATCATCGAATACGCTAAAAACGACAGGCTTTACATTCCCGCCGATCGAATCAGCGTCCTGCAAAAATATGTTGGTGCGGATGAAAGACATCCGAAGCTGGACCAACTGGGGGGTCGCTCCTGGGACATCGCCAAGAAAAAGGCCGGGACATCCGTAAGAAAGATCGCGAGACAGCTTGTCGAAGTATATGCCTTGAGAAAATATCGAAAAGGGTATGCCTTCTCTCCTCCCGACCATTATTACCAGGAATTTGAGGCCACCTTTGAACATGAGGAAACCCTTGATCAGACCAAGGCAATTGAAGACGTTTTGGAAGATATGACATCAGATCTGCCAATGGATCGCCTCATATGCGGTGATGTAGGTTTCGGAAAAACCGAGGTGGCAGTTCGGGCCGCATTCAAGGCCGTATCGGATGGAAAGCAGGTGGGACTTTTGGTCCCTACCACGGTCTTGGCTGAACAGCACTATTTGACTTTCAAACAAAGGATGGATCCCTATTCCATCCGCGTCGGAGTCATCAGCCGGTTTAAAACCAGGGCGGAACAGTCGGAGATCCTGGGGAAGCTAAGATCCGGAAAGATTGATGTTTTGATCGGCACCCACAGGATCCTTCAAAAAGATGTCAAATTCAGGGACCTGGGCCTCTTAATTATTGATGAAGAGCAACGGTTTGGCGTCAAGCAAAAAGAGGCATTAAAAAGATACAGATCCTTAGTAGATGTCCTGGCCATAACCGCCACCCCCATTCCGAGAACCCTCCACATGTCCCTGATGGGAATTAGAGATCTGAGCATCATTGAAACGCCCCCGGAAGACAGGCTCTCCATCCAGTCATACCTGTCCCCGTATGATGAATCTCTCATCGTTCGTGCCTTGCAGTCTGAACTGGAAAGAGGCGGTCAGGTATTTTTTGTCCATAACATAGTACAAACCATTGAGCACATGACCGATCGGTTAAGAAAGCTCGTTCCCCAGGCACGCTTTGCCATTGCCCATGGCCAGATGAAGGAAAGAGAACTTGAAAAGACCATGATGCGTTTCCTTAAAAGGGAGGTCGATGTCCTGGTCTGTACGACCATCATAGAGTCCGGTCTCGATATACCATCCACCAACACTATTATCATCAATGAAGTGGATCGCCTTGGCTTGGCGCAGGTCTATCAGTTAAGGGGCAGGGTAGGCAGATCCAAAGACAAGGCCTACGCCTATTTGCTCCTGTCAAACAACTCAAAGCTTACGAGGAACGCGGAAAAGAGATTGAAGGCCCTCATGGACTTTTCACACTTAGGTGCCGGGCTTCACCTTGCCATGCATGATTTGAAAATCAGGGGCGGCGGGAATATCCTCGGATTCGCGCAGGCAGGACAAATTTCAGCAATTGGTTATGAACTCTACCTGAAACTGATAGAACGGGCCATTGCAGAGCTCAAGGGTGAAGAATGGCACGAAGATGTCAATCCGGAAATCAATGTGGATATACCCGCTTTCCTGCCCGGAGACTATGTGATAGACACTGACATCAGGCTGAACCTATATAGAAGGCTTTCCGCTCTTCGTGAAAAATACGACCTCGACGCCATGGCGGTGGAAATGGAGGATCGCTTCGGACCTCCGCCGCATGAGGTAAGAAACCTTCTCAGCCTGATGTCCATTCGGTTGCTGCTAATAGAACTGGGAATCACCCGATTGGACGTAGAACGCAAAAGCCTTATACTTACCTTCTCTCAAGATAAAACAATGGATTCTGAAAGACTGGTCCAATTTATAAACAGCCAACCCGGGAGATTTCGTTTTTTGTCCCAATACAAATTGAAGATCAACATTGACAGGCTTTCTTCCCTTGAGGATTTCCCTGAAATCGAAAAAGCTATCAAAAGTGTTGAGGTGGAGTCTGAGGGGTCATGATGCGGCAAAAATGTGCTTGCATTTTCCTATGTTGCTGGTAATCTAAATAATTTAGATAGTTATGCTATGGAGAGCATCAAATAGTTTGCAACTTAATAATTTGGGCCAGGTTACAGTTTCATGATTTCACTTAGAATCTATAGGTTTCTCGGCTGCCTTTGCTTAGTCCCTGTTCTAATTCACGGCTGCGGCCTGTTTGAGGGCGACAAAAACGGTGCAGTCCTTGTTGTCGGCTCAAGACACGTTGCCCCAGATGAGTTAAAAAAGGATATGTCATTTATAACCGCCGGGATGGATGTGCCGGAAAACTTGCGGGCCCGGCTAAAGGATCAGCTTATTGAACAGATAATAGATCACTATTTGATCATGGAATACGGAAGAGAAAATACAATCACCCTCTCCGAAAATGAACTCAAAAGTGCCATTAACGACATTCGAAAGGAATATACTGAAGATGGCTTTCAGGACGCTCTGCTCCGGGGATACGTGGACTTTGAAGAATGGAAGGATCGACTCAGAAAGCAGCTTCTTAAAAACAAGATAATAAAAAGGGCCACAAAAAGCGTTTCGCCTCCCAGCTATCAGGACATCCGGCGCTATTATGTAAATAATCAGGATGAATTCAGATATCCCCGAATGTTGGAATTTCGACAAATCGTCACCAGGACCAAA
This sequence comes from Deltaproteobacteria bacterium, assembly GCA_019308785.1. GTDB lineage: Bacteria > Desulfobacterota > DSM-4660 > Desulfatiglandales > Desulfatiglandaceae > JAFDHL01. The sequence continues at coordinate 17,509 of JAFDHL010000039.1, read as the reverse complement.
GAAGAAGCTGAAAATCTCCTTCAGCGTTTGCGTAACGGCGAGTTGATGAGTGAACTGGCCGGAAAGTATTCGATAGCGCCTGAGGCAGAAAATGGTGGCAAGGTAGGTTGGGTTGCCCTCGGTTATCTGGACGAATCCATGGAGAAGATACTCTTTTCCATGTCGCAAGGAAAAACGAGCCCTGTTATCAAGACTCCTTATGGATATCATATCTTTGAAGTGCTATCCATTCGACCCGAGGGCATGGAAAAGCTCCCGGAGGTAATTTTCAAAATCGAATCAAAATTCATTAATCAAAAACGCGAGGCGGCATACAAGAAATGGCTTGGAGAATTGAGAACCCATTTCAAAGTCAAAGTTAATAAACAGCTTTTGAATACACTGGAGCTCTCATAAATGAAAAAACGGGGAATTATTTTCATAATTTGCGTGGGCCTGTTCTCCTTTCTTTTGCACCCACCCCTTTCTGCCGAAATAGCGAACAGGGTTGTGGCCATCGTCAACAACGACATCATAACGCTCCACGAACTGAACAACGAAATCAAGAAAAAGACAGGGCTTGAGCCCGATGATCTGAAAAGGCAGGATGAAAAAGCTTACTTTAAAACTGGGCGGAAATTATTAAATCGCATGATAGACAAAAAAATTTCCCATGATAAAGTCAAAGAACTGCAGATCAAGGTAGCTCCGGCAGAGGTGGATGCAGCCATAAAAAGAGTAGAACAGAACAACCGTATAACCCACGAAGAACTGCTGGAAACCCTCGAAACGGAGGGGGTAACTTATGAGTCTTACAGAGAGAATATAAGGAATCAGATCGAAAGGATGCGACTGATCAACTATGAAGTAAAGTCAAAAATCATTATCAGGGAGGAAGGCATTTTAGAGTACTACAACCGGCACAAAGACGAGTTCGGAACAGAAGAGAAAGTACGTCTTGCAGCCATATTTCTGATGCAAAAGGACCCATTAGATCAAACCGAGCGCAGAGCCCTTCAGCGGAAAGGCAAAAAAATCCTTTCCATGCTCAAAGATGGCGAATCTTTCGGCGAACTGGCAATGCAGTTTTCCCAGGGGCCCGGCGCCAAAGAGGGTGGTGATCTTGGCTTTTTTAAGACCGCCCAAATCGATCCGGAACTCGCGAAAATCGTGAAGGAAATGTCCCCGGGAGACGTGAGTGGGATAATCACAACACCTTCCGGGATGAAAATTATCAAGCTTTTGGAAAAACAGGAAAAAGGGGTAAAAACCTTGGAAGAGGCACGGAACGCCATCTACGGGAACCTTTACCTGGAAGAGGTCAACAAACGGTATGTATCCTGGATCAAAGAATTAAGAAAAAAGGCCTATATAAAAGTCACCTTCTGAGATCTTGAACAAATGAGCCATAGCAATCATCGACAAACCCCGGAGCCGGAGACATCTCAGGGCCAGCGGCCAAATGAGGAAATCGGAGAAAACGAGTCTCCCGGCAAAATCGATATCGGCAGCCTTTTTAGGAATGAAAGAGAGAAAAAGGGGCTCAGCTATTCACAGATCTCAGAAACTACCCGGTTAAGATCTTATATCCTGAAGGCATTGGAGAATGAAGACTGGGCGAACCTTCCAGCACCTGTTTTTGTGACAGGCTTCATACGTTCCTATGCGCGCGCCCTCGGGCTGGATGAGGGTGAACTTGTGGGCCTCTACCAAAAGACAGTTCCACTTGAAGCTCCCATTCCCAAGCCTCTTTTGGAACCGGTCAGGAGCAAAAAACCGCTTTCCGTTTTTTTTGTTTTCCTTCTGTTGACAATGGCCGTTGCCTATTATCTGTGGAAGGAATACCCAAGTCGACAGGAAATTTTAACGACCACGGAGACAATTATTCCACCAGGTGATGAGGTCGCGAGATCTGAAAAACCCCAAGAATTGCTCGAAGGGCCTAAGCCGCTGCCATTGGAAAAACGAGATGAAACGACTTTAATGCCTGAATCTGATCTAACAACTACTGACGGGGAAACCCGGGAAGTACACGTGGGGGAGAAAAAAGAGAAAACGACCTTAATGCCTCAATCTGATCTAATAACTACTGGCGGGGAAACCCAAGACGTACGAGTGGAGGAGAAAGAGGAAGTCCAGTCTTCAATCAAAAAACCAGCACAACCCAATTATGAAATAATACCTCAGATTGAAGAATTACCCCTAACCCTTACGGTCCACATCAGGGAGAGGACATGGATTAAGATTTTCGTGGACGACGGGGAGCCTAAAGAATACATCTTTAATCCGGGAAGTCGTCCCGAGTGGAAGGCCCGAAACGGTTTTGATTTACTGATTGGTAATGCCGGTGGCGTTGATCTTGTATTTAATGGCGAAAAAATTGAGAACTTAGGAAAGCCCGGGCAGGTGGTTCGCCTGCTTCTTCCTCAATACTACGTAAGAAGATCACAGGACTAAAATGGAAAACGTTTTCGACATCTTTGAGACCAGAGGTTTTATTGAACAGGTTACCGATAAGGAATCCGTGCGGAAACTTTTGAAAAACCCCATCACTTGTTACATTGGTTTTGACCCAACCGCCAAAAGCTTTCACATTGGGAGCCTTCTTCCCATCATGTCTCTGGTTCATATGCAGACGGCAGGCCACAGGCCGATCGCTGTCATTGGAGGGGGCACAGGTCTCGTGGGTGATCCCAGCGGAAAAATGGAGATGCGTCCCATAATGACGCGCGAGGAAATAGATATAAACGCCGAAGCCTTAAAAAGCCAACTTTCGCGTTTTATTGATTTCAGCAACGAAAATGCTATCATGGTAAACAATGCTGACTGGTTGACCGGGCTCGGTTATGTTGACTTCTTAAGGGACATTGGCCGTCACTTTAGCGTTAACAGAATGCTGGCCGCAGAAAGCTACAGGGCCAGACTGGAAACGGGTCTCAATTTTATCGAGTTCAACTATATGCTCCTTCAGGCATACGACTTCTGGTACCTGTTTAAGCACTACGATTGCCGTCTCCAGATGGGTGGAAACGATCAGTGGGGCAATATCCTTGCAGGCACGGACCTCATAAGACGGCTTGACAGTGTTACTGCTCATGGCCTTACCTTTCCACTTTTGACCACCTCTTCGGGCATCAAAATGGGTAAGACCCACAAAGGGGCAGTCTGGCTTGACACTGAACTGACCTCACCTTATGACTACTACCAATACTGGATCAACCAGGACGACCGTGATGTTGAGCGCTTCCTGGCGTTATTTACACTTCTTCCTTTAGATGAAGTCCGGCGCCTCGGGGCCTTGAAAGGTTCGGATATCAGATCGGCAAAGGAAGTGTTAGCCTACGAGACAACCAAATTATGCCATGGTCAGAAAGAGGCTGAGATGGCACAAAAGGCCGCCCGGCAACTGTTTGGGCCTGACAAATCAGAGTCTTCTAAATCAACCCCCGGTTACAGTGTTAGCCGGGAAGAGCTTGCAAAGGGGGTCCCGGCATACATCCTCTTTGAAAAAGCCGGTTTGTGTAAGACACGGGGCGAGGCCCGTCGGCTAATTTCTCATGGCGGTGGATACCTGAACGACCTGCGGGTTGAATCCTTTGATCAAACAATCAATTCAAGTGATTTGAAAAACGATTCCTTGCTAATAAGGGCGGGCAAAAAAAGATATATGAGAATTATTCCTGGATAATCTGCTGGAGGACTCCAACAGTACCGTTTTTCCGTTCTGTCACATCTTCCAGTCTGAATAAAGTGCCTAATTCACTCACACTGCCCTTTGATATGAAACTCCGCTTCTGAAAAAAACGACCTTTAAGTACTTAAATATATGAAAGACAGAAAAGACCCATCGTTTCAGAACAACCCTGTCCCCAGCGTGAAAAGCTTATTCCCGGCGGTGCAGCCCAAGGAAAGGTCCATCGTCCCATATGATCCTCTTCAGGCGTACCTCCTGGAGATAAAGCAGTTTAGACTCTTGACCAGAGAAGAGGAGAAAGAGTTGGCCACAAGAGTCATAGAACAAAATGATGAAAAGGCGGCCCATAGGCTGATAACCTCCAACCTGCGCTTGGTAGTAAAAATCGCAATGGATTTTCATCGATACTGGACAAAAAATCTTTTGGATCTTATCCAGGAAGGAAATTTAGGCCTTCTGCAGGCTGTAAGAAAATTCGATCCTTATCGCGGCATAAAATTTTCATATTATGCATCATTCTGGATTAAGGCCTATATGCTTAAATTTATAATGGATAACTGGAAGCTGGTCAAAATCGGAACAACCCAAAGCCAGCGCAAACTTTTCTTTAATCTGGCCAAGGAAAGGGATAAACTGATAGCTCAAGGGTTCACCCCTGAACCCAGACTTCTGGCTGAACGCCTTGATGTCAGGGAGGAAGAAGTTGTGGAAATGAGCCAGCGTCTGGGAGGATGGGAGATCTCGCTTAGTTCTCCTGTGGGGGATGATTCAAGGGAATCTTATGGTGCTCTCCTCCCGGATCCGGGGAAAGGTGTTGATGAGCAACTCTCTGAATATGAAAGCCGGAAACTCTTTTCAAGTAAGATTAAAGAATTCCGTAAGACTCTTTCTGGAAAAGAAGCTGATATCTTTGATAACCGGATCATAGCTGAAAAACCCTTAACACTCCGGGAGCTTGGTGATAAATATCATATTTCACGGGAGAGAGTCCGTCAAATCCAGGAAAAAATCATCAAAAATATTAAAAAATGGCTTAAAGAGGAAATTGCGAATTTTGAGGAAGAGTATTCTGACTTCATAAAATGAGACATCCGCTCTATCCTCCAAGTCGCCTCGAAATGAAACCCACAATACGCAACATACACTACCCAATTCACAAGATATCAAACTCACCAGGGTATTCGAGGATTGCCTGGTTCCTTATCCTAATCCTGTTTGCAGGACTCTTTGCCGCATGTGCCGCGATAATTCCCGCTCTGCCGCCATGTATGTCCGTTCCGATTAAACCCGAAAAAGACGCCTCCCACAAACAAGAGGATAGTGTCCTGGAGGGCTATACATATTTCACACTTGCCTCCATAGCCATAGGCCAGGGTAATTATGAAGAAGCCCAGAAATACCTTTCCATGGCCATTGAAAAAGACCCGGAATCGCCCTACCTGAAAAGAAAAATGGCCCTGCTAATGAAAAAGCAAAAAAAATACCAGGCATCTTTGGACTATGCCCAAAGAGCTATGGCACTTGAGCCCGAAAACGTTGGAAATCTGATACTTCTTGCGGATATCCATGCCCTTATGGACAACGATGAGCTTGCTATTGCCCAGTATGATAAGATTCTGGGCTTTGATCCCGAAAACCAGCGTGTACGGCTACTTCTCACCACCATTCTGATCAGAAAACAACAATTTCAAAAGGCGCTCACACACCTCGAAATACTGATTGAGCAGAGACCCGAGCTGGTTATAGCCCATTACTACCGCGGAAGGATTAACTTGGAGATAGACCGTTACAGCGATGCAGAGAAAGCCTTTCTTGAGGCCCTAAAACTAAATGAAAGCCTGGAACCGGCCCTTTTTGATCTGGGAACGCTTTATCAGATGACTGACAGGGTTACTGATGCTATTGACGCCTATGAGAAATTGCTCAAATTCTATCCGAACAATATACCTGTCAGGGAAAGACTTGTTAATCTGTACTTCAAGCTTGACCTTAAGGAAAAGGCTGCACAGCAAATACAAGAGATCAAAAAACATACCAAACCCGGCGAACTTACAAGACAGCGCCTGGGCCTCATATACCTCCAACATGGAAAGATAGATGAATCAATTGAGGAGTTGAACCTGATAATTTCTGCCTGGCCGCACGATCACAAATCCAGATACTATCTGGCTACCGCCTATGAGGAAAAGGGCGATATTGAAAAGGCCCTGGAACACTTCAGGCGCATCAATCCTGAATCCAAATATTTTTTCAATGCTCAGATGCAAATCGCATACATCCTTAATACCCAGGAGCAATATGACAAGGCCATAGAGGTCCTCGAAAATGCCATTCTCCTGGAAAATGAAAAAATCGAGCTTTTTTTGATGCTGGCAACTGTTTATGAAACCAAAAAGGATTATGTGAATGCCCTGGAGATTGCGAGAGAAGGGCTAAGGCGGGAACCACAAAATGTCGCTCTTATTTTCCGCTTCGCGGTTATCCTTGATAAAAGCGGTGACAAGGACTCATGTATTGAGCAGATGAAAAGAATCCTTGAAATAAATCCGGATCATGCGGAATCCCTAAATTACATCGGGTATACATATGCCGAACAGGGGATTAAGCTTGATGAAGCCATGGACCTGATTAAAAAGGCCTTATCTTTGAAGCCTGAAAGCGGCTACATCATAGACAGCCTCGGGTGGGTCTATTTTCAGAAGGGCTTATATGATGAAGCGATCCACTACCTTGAGAAAGCGGCAAAGCTCACATCTGATGATCCTACTATCAACGAACATCTTGGGGATGCATACCTCAAAAGTAATAAATACAACAAGGCCCTCGAACACTATAAAAAGGCTATGTCCCTGGAACATCCCGACAAAGAAAAGCTGGAAAAGAAAATAACTAAAGTGGAACAGCTTTTAAAACAGGGAAATTGAAAATGCTCAGCCTAGGCGCTCCCCATCCCGCTAAGAAGGCACTGCAGGATTAGCAACATAACAACATAATGCAAAAACTCCTCATATTTCTAAATTGCCCGCAGCGAATCGACTGAACTCGCCGAAGTCTTGCGGAAGGGAGAGATTCAATATCCGAAAGCCAAAACATCATATCCTAACTTTAATGGCAGTCCTGTGCCTTATCGGCTTCCCGGGCTGTGCCGGTATTCCAGTTCAACCTCCTGCTCCCCCTTTCAGTCCTCAAAAAATCGCCCAAATCCTTTCCGGGATCAAAGAACAGGAAAGCGAAGTTGACACCTTTTTCTCCTCCGGCAAATTGATGATCAATGCCAACGGCTCTGAGTCCGAGTCAGATATTCTCATCGTTGGGACTAAAACTCCCCTCAGGGTCAAAATCGAAGTCACGCATCCCTGGGGCAGACCCATTCTTCATATGCTGGTCAATGAAGCCAACCTTTATATCCTTTCCTTTCCAGAAAAACGCTGTTATCTTGGCTCCCTCGGTAACTTCGGCCCCTCATGGCTTTTCCCAAAGCACCTTGAACCGGATCAGTTATGGTCCCTTGTGCGGGGTTTCCCGGTTCTCCGCAAACACGGCCAGGCTGTTTCATTGAAAGGAAATCAGATAACGTTACTAAACCAGAAGGCAGAAATTGTTCAGATCATTTATTTCTGTCCGCAAAGCAATCTGCCCCGCCTGGTCTCCTTTCCTGAACGAAATACAAAGATTTTCTTTTCAAACTATCAAATAGAAAATGACATTTGTTATGCCCGAGACATAAGATTGAATGATCCCGGGACTTCAAGCGATCTATCCCTTAACCTGAAACGGAGGGTCTTTAATAAACCCATCCCCGAAGCTATATACAGCATGAAAAAACCGGCCGATTTTAAAACACTTCCTTTAAAGTAAAGGGTTTTCAAGAGTAATAACAGGCCCTCTTTGATCTTGACACCGAAGTCCTTTTTTGCATATTTCTAATCGTTTATAATTGATTAATTATTTCTGTCAGTTATTATGCATTGATCTGTTCATTTGACCCGAGACCTTTGTCAAATTATATTCACGTATATCGAGAAAACTCCATTCTCAAGGAACAATCCTTTTTCAGATGAAGACATCATTAATTGTTACCACATACAACCGACCCGAGGCCCTGGGTAGGATCCTGGAAGCCTTAGAAAGGCAGTCCCGGTTGCCCGACGAACTTATCATCGCAGATGACGGTTCAGGGCCTGAAACATCCGAGAAGATAGCAATTTTTGCATCTGATCCACCTTACCGTATGCACCACGTCTGGCAGGAAGACTGCGGGTTCAGGGCGGCACGGATAAGAAACAAGGCCATTAGAAAAGCAACAGGTGAATACATCATTCTTCTTGATGGAGACTGTGTTCCACATCGTCGTTTTGTTGAAGACCATCTCTTCCTGGCTGAGGATGGCTTTTTCATTCAAGGGAAAAGGGTGCTGGTAAGCAAAAGGCTTTCTCCCGACTTTTCTCATGAAGACGCAAACTCCATATTGAAACTCCTCAGATTTTTATTGTCAGGTGACATTTCCAATGTGCATCATCTTGTTAGGCTTCCTATATTTCCCGCCTCTTCCTCGACGCGGTTGAGTGGGATAAAGAGCTGCAACATGGGTTTTTTCAAAAAGGATATCGTAGCGGTTAATGGCTTTAATCAGGATTTCGAAGGGTGGGGCCGGGAGGATTCCGAACTCGCTGTCCGGCTATACGGATACGGGCTGAGAAGAAAGGAGCACCTTTTCGTGGCCATATGTTTTCATCTATGGCACGAGGAACATGACAGGACACAACTAATCACTAATGATCAACTCCTAAATAAAGCAATAGAATCCAAGGAGCATTTCTGTTCCAATGGACTGGTACAAAAGTAAGAGAATCATTTCCAATGATCTGACATTCTATTTATTCGTAGGCGCCTTCTTCAGTATGCCCATTGGCACGTCGCCGCCAATTATATGCAGCGTGTTGGCCTCAGTTATTTGGGTTTTTTCAGGCAAGGCGACTAAAACAATGGACACCTGCTTGAGACGAAGCTGGTTTTGGCCGGTTTTGCTTCTTATTTTTCTACCCTGGATCGGGCTTCTTTACACACCTGACCTGACTGGTCTTGGCTTTAAATTTGCCAAGAAAACACACTACTGGATGTACTGCATGGCTGTGGCATCCATCTCCTTCGGAATTCATTCGCCTCAAAAATTGATAAAGGCCTTTCTTTTCGGATTGGCCATTAACTCCCTTGTCGCCATTTTGCAGCTTGTGGGATTAGTACCCGCAATTGATATTTACGGCAGTAAACAGTATCTCGGATTCGGCCTGGGATACAGCACACAATCAGCCTTTCTGATAGTGGGTATGCTCGTGGCCTCCTACTATTTCAAAGTATCAACGAAAAAAGGGGCGCGGATTTTCTTTTTTTTACTCATGGCTGGGTACCTCTTTCATCTGGTTATTCTACTTGGCAGGGTAGGATATTTTACTTTAGCTATCTTATCCCCTCTAATCGTCCGTAACCTCTTCAAGGAATTTAACGTCTTCAAGATTTTCATGGTCTACATATTGTTGTTAGGGATCACATTTCTTTCCCCGATTGTCAGGGAGAGGGTCTCCTTATCAATAGACGAGCTAAAACATCATTTAACCGCAGACCCCGGCTCTGCCTGGGGCAAAAAATACACAAAACATCAGGACAGGTTTTACATGTGGTATGGCGCTGTAAATATCTTTTTGGAGAATCCTCTTTTTGGTGTTGGAACAGGTGGTTATGCAACTGCCCTTAAAGAAAGGGGGAAGCCGGAATGGCCTTTTATAGCCCATCCCCACAATAACTTTTTGCACATGGCAGCAAGCTATGGTGTCATCGGGATTTTTGCCCTTTTGTGGTTTTTCTGGGAAATCATCAAAAATGCCTGGGGCGAAAGACATACGCCCTTGGGCTATTTTATTCTATCAACCGCCCTGGTTATTTTTGTTAGTGGATTAGTGGATACGCATATACTGGATTCCGGTCCGGCATTTCTACTCGCTGTCGCGACCGGGCTTCAGAACGGATTGGAAAAATATGTCAGAGGATAACGGTTCCCCGAAACATATCACATGTGGCAAATTCTCAGGCCACATAGAGAATGTATCCTGTCCTATTTGCGATTTTCCCCCGGACCCAAAATTGGTCTTCAAGTCATCCAGCGGGATCGGTATATGGCTGTGTCCCAAATGCACCATAATGTATGTCTCTCCACGCTTCACAGAAAAATCCCTTTCCCAGATCTATGAAAGTGACGCCTTCATAGACCAATCATTTTATGACCAGTGGTCTTACGAAAAATGGAAAAGCGAAAATAAAGGCAGATCCTACATTTCTCAACACCTTAAGATCCGGCTCATAAAACGTTTTTTAACGGAAAAAGACAGGATTCTTGATGTCGGCTGCGGAACCGGCCTTTTTTGCCTTGAAGCTTCCAAGCAGGGGCTGAACGTGGAGGGAATCGATCCGAGTAAAATGCTCATCGACATCGGACGTAAGACATTCAAGATACCGCTTCATCACGGCCCGCTTGAAGATTTCGATCCTGGTTATAAATATAAGGGTATTGTTGTCTGGGCCGTTTTCGAACACGTTTACGGTCTGATTAATCTGGTAAACAGGTGCGGTTACCTGCTGGAAGAAGGTGGTTACCTGTTTATTGATGTTCCCCATTACCAGGGCGTCTCCAATCGCTTCAAGACCTCTCTGTGCCGCACCGGCTTTAAGAAAGATGACTTTAAACACTTCGGATTTCCGTGGCACATATACTCTTTTAATAAAAAAAGCCTTTCATCTTTAATGCGGGCCTGTAGATTTGACCCAGTCCTCTTTGAATTCTGGTCGCACCTTTTAAAAAACGGCGCCAAAGGATTTTTCGCAAACATTATGATTTCCTTAACCCAAAAACTCGCACTTTCAGACTATATTACCCTCGTGGCACAGAAAAAGGAACAATCCCGGTTCCAAAAACCCCCCGGTTGAATTATCCTTTACCATTTGTTATACACTAATTGATTGAAGAATATTTCATTTGATTGGGTACTGTTTTTTGTTTTCTTATCTATTCCCGTCATACCCGCCCCTCCCTTCGCTGGGACAGGCCCTTTGCGGGAATGACAAAATGTAGTTCTTAATTATGTCAAACACCGGCCAGTGTTATGTTGATTCATGTCCTATTGGGTGTCAGTCCGGTCTTCACAATTCTGATATAGTGCCTCCGGAAGGCCCGCTAACACGATGCACCGACTGCGGGCAACTTGTAAGCCAGTGTAGTGAAGAGCTATATTGGAATTCCATGAAAGAATTCGATGACCCCAAAGGAACACTGCCCACAGGGAAAGCTGCTGTCCGGCTTTCACGGCACACAAAAAGAATTTTAAACGATATTGAGGCTCTTTCAGGAAAGAAAAAGAGCGAGATCCGTTTGCTCGACGTCGGATGCTCCAGTGGCCCATTTATCCTCGCCGCCAGGGATTTCGGAGTGGAAGCGGAAGGTGTAGAGCCTTCATCAGGCCCGGCCAGAACCGCAATACAATCCGGGCTCAAAGTGTACCAGGGATATCTGAAGGATATACATCTCCCTGAAGAATCATTTGATGTGATTACCCTGTTCGAGGTCTTGGAACATTTAAGGGATCCGTTAAGCCTGGTTAAAGAATGTCATCGTATTTTGTGTACAGGTGGTCTTCTGGTTATCCGTACCGGTAATACAGATAGCTGGACCGTCCAATACATGAACGGCCGTTGGAAGTATTTCAGTATCAGGGAGCATGGCGGACACATTAGTTTCTTCAATCCGGTCTCAATGCGAAAACTCTCAGAACGGTCAGGTTTCGTGGTGGCAGATATTAAAACGCATCGTGTCTGCTTTTATGAAAAGGGGGAGGTCCCATTCATATATTATCGCCTGATAAAGATTGTTTCAGACCTGCTTAATGCTCCCGCAGCCTGGTTTGGCAAAGGACATGAAATGCGGGTCTATTTGAGAAAAGCTAATTAAATTTGATGCTTGTAGATACCCACGGGCTTACACCCGTGGCACTAATAGATGAAGCGTGGCTTTGAGACCTTTTCTGGGTGACTGGCGGGAGGCCGCCGTGCTTTTCACGACTTATCAGCGGGGGAAACCGCAGCCCCGAGCTTTTCGAGGGGAATGCGGAGTCCCGCCCGGAGGCGGGACGTGGATAAGTCGTAGAAAAGATCCCGCCGGCGGGAGAGACTCGGAACCAAAGAAAAGGTCTTAAAGACACGCTGCCTCATGATTACGTAAATTTAAAGGCATTCACCCACGGGCTCACGCCCGTGGTCCTCTGCCTGTTTTTGATAGTCAGACAGGTCAACTCCTTAATTTGCACTAACTAAACTTGACGGACTCGTAAAAAGTCCGTCAACAGGTCCCGCAAGGCGGGAGTAAGCCCCGGCCTGGGGTGAGGGTGGTCCCGCGATACGCGGGATTGAATTTACTTCAAATGGCGGGGGAGGGGAAGCCCTTCCCCGCCGACTAAAAAGGCGCAACGCGACTTTTTACGAGGTTATCAAACTTGGATATGTCATTCTCAGTTGCCATCGTTACCCAGGACGAAGAAGATCGACTTCCCGATTGTCTTAAAAGTGTATCTTTTGCAGATGAGGTGGTTGTCGTAGACTCAGGGAGTCGGGATAATACGGTTGGCATTGCCAGGTCTTTTGGGTGTAGAGTCCTTACAGAAACATGGCGAGGCTATGCCAAGCAGAAACAATTTGCAGTTGACAATTGCTCAAATGATTGGGTGTTGATACTGGATTCGGACGAACGGATTCCCTGGGAGACAGCCCGGGAAATAAAGGAACTGTTATCGCCTTCTGAACATGATTTTGCAGCATACAGTTTTTTGAGAAAGAACTTCTTCCACAATCGTTGGATTCGTCATTGCGGCTGGTGGCCGGATCGCATCGTGCGGCTGGTGGACCGCCGGCGAGGTCGCTTCAGCGATCACCTTGTTCACGAAAGCTGGATTTCCGAGGGTAGCATCAAGAAGCTTGGCGTAACCATCGAACATCGAAGTTTCCGGAATTACTCGGATTTGATACACAAGCTGGAAACATATTCAACCTTGGCTGCTCAAGAGATGCTGAAAGGCGGAAAGCGCGCCGGGGCCTTGTCGCCCCTTTCCCACGGCATCTGGATGTTCCTTCGAACATACCTGCTCGAATTGGGTGTGCTTGAGGGCTTTGACGGATTCATCATATCCGCCCTCAACGGAGGAGGGTCTTTCATGAAATACGCCAAACTCAGAGAAGCAAAAGCATATGGCCAGTCTTTAGGACAGGAATAAACAAATCCCCGATCAGTTCCGCATCAAATTCCATCTGCCCCACGATCATCAATAGCGATTTTTTGATAGACAGTAAGACGCCGCCTGTTGTTTGTCATCTCCCTGAGGGCATGGACCAAGTTGTTGTCGAATCTGATTCTTCTCAGGTTATATCTATATTTGTCGATATATTTCACTGCATATTTCACTCCAAAATCAGCAGAATCATCAAACACAATCAGGCCTCCAATATTCAAAACTCTATCTGCTGTAACAAGATCACTCAAGGTATGATCCAAACAATGACTCCCGTCGATAAAGGCAAAATCGAATCTGTGGCCATCTTTCTCGAGCTGGGGAATAGCACTTAAAGAATAATCCTCAACAAACCTGACATTTTCATAAAGATCTAACCTTTTAAGAAGGGCTGTTCCGGCATTAAACCATTGTGAAGATTGAAAGGGGTCGATGATTACGTGTGCATTCTTCTCCTTTAAATAGGTATTCTGTGCTTTTGCCAAATAGGCTGAACTGATGCCATTTGCCATCCCCACTTCCAATATAGTCGATGGTTCAAACATCTTCACGAGAACAAACAGGAATCTGCCATACCTGAAATTGATCTGCCATGTAAGCTCAACCCTGTTTCCATCTTCTGTAACCGTTGTCTTGCCCTGAGCGATTTTGTCAAGATCCTCCGTTTCCCTGCAATTCTTCCAGTAAAGCAGAAATTCCTTCACAAGGCTTTTTTCAAACATCTGCATTGCAAATTCCAGATATCCCTTTTAAGTAAAGCTTTGTCGTTTTAAAAATTAATCCCATATTATAGGGCTCGACTGCCGTACTGCGGGCAGGCCATGGGGGTCCCTTTCCAAAAATCGCATCAAAAATTCTCTATTGAATATTATCAATCACCCCCTTTTAATTCCAACACCTTATGATAGATAGAGAGCGTATCGGCAGTAGTCTTTTCCCAGGTCATTTTCTCTGCCAGAATGCGTCCCTTATTGCCCAACTCCCTTCGATAGTCTTTGTCCATCAGCCTGCGCAACGAACCTGCTATTTCTTCGGGATCATTGGGATCCTTTAGAATAATTGCTTCCTGATCCCTCATACATTCTGCGATACCGGCATATTTATCGCAACTTATTACCGTTGCAACACCGCATACCATTGCCTCCAAAGGCGCCATACCCGCCGGATCGGAAAGGGTAGGCAGTATATACACATCCGAAATTGCATATGCTTCTTCTATATTCTCAACCAGTCCGAGAAAAATGACATCCCTCTCGATCCCCAGCCCTTTTGCCGTCAACATATAGCGATCCGGCCGTCCCTCACCCGCGATGACGAGTTTCATGTTTGAGCGAGGTAAAAGCGCAAACCCTTTAAGCAGCGCATCAAGACCTTTTCTCTTAAACTCGGTCCCTACAAACAGGACAACCAGATCATCCTTCTCAATTCCCAGTTTGGACCTCAACCTCTTTCGGTTCTCAGCAATGTCTTTCTCTGTCGTCAGATTGCTATCCACACCTGGATAAACAATTCCAAAACATTCATCAGGCAGTGGATAATTGGTCTGGATATTTTTCTTTACATTCTCAGATACGGCGATCCACAATCTTTTTCTGTTGTACGCAAACTGTCTTTTTTCAAGCCAGAGATATGCAAGCTTGCGTGGGCTCAGGGCAACTGAAAGCCAGACGAAAAACCTTTTCAGCGGACTCTTGTGACGGGTTACGATCGAACGGAAACAGGGACAATGTACAGTCAACACATCAAACTGACAAACACGTTCGTGAGTATGGACAATGTCGAAAGAATCGTCTAAAGACCGGCGGGTAAAAAAGGAAAAAAGAAGCTGATTCAAAAAATTAGGCCTGATGAAAAACCTCGGAATTCTATGAAAATTAATTTTCTCTTTTCCTTCAAAAGACCATTCCTGCGCAAAAACTGAAACATCGTTCTCACGAGCCAGCCGGCGTGTTACTTCCACGGCATATCTCTCGGCACCTCCAGTAAGGACGAACCGTCGAATCAGTACGGCAATCTTCATTTTTTCTTTTGGGGATACCGTTGATGGATTGAAAACACTTCCCATTGGCGTCAAAATCTATATGCGCTCAGGCCTTTCCGGAAAACAGGTTTTCAATTCTAATACCTTTTTCTTTGAGAACTTTTTTGTTGGCAAGGAGTTCTTTGCCGACGATCCTGTCCACCACATAGACCAGATTTCCACCCTTTTCAGCGTATCTCTGGCCGTAAGAAATGGGGACATCCGGGCATGGATCCCCCAGCAGCGATTCGGCGACTGCCTTGACCTTACGCCTGCCGCAAGCCAACAGCACCACCTTTTTTGCCTGATAGACCAGTTCGGCACCCATACTGATGGCGTAACGTGGGCATTCCTTTTCAGAGGGAAAATGCCCGTCAGCCACGGCATTGACTACCGTGTTGTCGTCCAATTTCACCAGCATCACCTTGCTGCCTTTAAAAGGAATTCCCGATTCATGGAAGGCCACGTGACCGCGTCCACCGACACCAATGATCTGTAAATCAATGCCGCCCGCCTTTTTGATCTTCCTGGAATATCCCACCAGTATTTCCTTGCGGACCCAGGCAAGATAGGCAGAAGCCGGTTTGGGTCCAATGACAATCGACTCCCCGGCATCGGTACCCCTTCCGCGCCAATCCCCGGGATTTGCTTTGAGTTCAAGCATCAGTCGCTTCTGATCGATCAGTGCGCCATAAGGAACATCCGTCTCCATAAACTTACGTTTGAGAAGGCCAAAAAATTCCTGTATCATGAAATAACAGTAGCTCTCCGGGTGCATCATGCGCTGCTGGGCATTTTCGCCGGGGAGACCTACATATTCGTCCAGGTTAAAACTGCGGATCCGGCCGCTGTCGAATTCACCGGCATTGGCTGCCTTGGCAAGGTGCCTGTAAAGACCTGTGGGTGAACTTCCCGTCGCCAGCCCCAGCACGAATTCCTTTTGTTTTCGCAAAGTTTGAATGATATCCTTCTTGACAATGTCGGCCGCCACTTTGTTCATGTGCCTAAAATCATGGGTCAAAACAATCTTGATTGGCATTGGAAACCCCTTATGGTTATTAAAAAATCTTGCTTTATTTTGGCAAAACACAAAATCAGCCAAGACTGGTTTTTACCGTCTCTGCAATCTGCCTGCAATACTTCTTTGTTAGATCATCGCTGGGCCCTTCGACCATGACGCGACATACATTTTGCGTGCCTGAATATCGCACCAGCACGCGGCCCTGGTCACCCAGTTCCATTTCCACCTGCTCGATTACCTCTACCACCTGAGGCACTTCTGAGATCTCCGGTTTGCTCTTGACCGCCACGTTGATCAGCTCTTGCGGGTAGATGTCCATCATGGCCGCCAGTTCGTGCAAAGGTTTATCCTCTATAATCATTGAGGAAATCAATTGTATGGCAGTGAGGATTCCGTCACCTGTGGTGTGGAGATTGAGGAAAATTATATGCCCCGAGTCTTCTCCGCCTATCACAGCGCCCAACCGTTTCATATCCTCCAAAACATATCGGTCCCCCACTTTGGACGCGTGGTGATTAAAGCCATATTTCTTGAAGGCAATGCTCAGGCCGAGATTGCTCATCACGGTACTGACCACCAGGTCGTTTTCCAACTTGCCCTGGTTTTTGAGCATATTAGCACAGATGATCAGAACCTGATCACCGGTAACCTCATGTCCCTTGTCATCCACTGCGATCAAACGGTCAGCATCGCCATCAAAGGCCAGCCCAATGGCAGCGCCGCTTTCCACCACGCGTTTCTTGAGGTCTTGAGTATGCTGCGATCCACAATTGTCGTTGATATTGATTCCGTCCGGTTCATTGTGAATGACCTCAACATTGGCGCCCAGTTCAATGAACGTCTCAGGGGCCACCTTATAAGCGGCCCCGTTGGCCGCATCGATGACGATCTTCATGCCTTCCATTGACAAATCGCGAGGAAAGGTGTTTTTCAGAAAAACAATGTACCGACCGAGGATATCTTCAATGCGTTTTGCACGGCCCATCTCCTTTGCAGGGGGGACCATCTCAGGCAATTTACCCTCTAAAATGAGTTTTTCGATAACCTCTTCCTCTTCGTCTGACAATTTATAACCACTACCGGAAAAAATCTTGATACCGTTGTCCTGGAACGGGTTATGGGAAGCGGAAATAACTATGCCCGCGTCTGCGCGCATGCTTTGGGTGATAAAAGCGATTCCGGGAGTAGGCAACACGCCCACCAAATAGGGATTACCCCCCATTGAGGTAATGCCCGATTCAAGTGAGCTTTCCAGCATGTACCCGGAGATTCTGGTGTCTTTTCCTATGATCACCCGGGTACGGTGTTTTTCCCTTTTCAGCAAATATGTGATCGCTTGACCCACGGAAAAAGCCATCGCAGCATCCATCGGATGGCGATTGGCTTCTCCCCTGATGCCGTCTGTTCCGAATAATTTACCCATGGGTTTTCTCCCTAAATCTAAAGACCGTTAGACAATCATGTTTTGA
>JAFDHL010000038.1 GCA_019308785.1 Deltaproteobacteria bacterium | reverse complement strand
GTTCGATCGACTTTAAAATTATAAGGGCTAACCTTATATTTTCGAATAGGGTCGGGAAGCATTACCCACCCTCTAAAGTCCGCCTTTACCCATGTCAGACCATACGATTGCTCTTTTACATATTTGTTAAGGCCTATGACAGCTTTTCTTTGAATGCGCTTTAGAGGAAACTTTGGTTCTACGTCAGGAAACCGAACGGCAAGTATAAGGACGTTCTGTTCACCTATGGCATGTTTTGATTGTGGCCCCAAAATATTTTCTTCCTGTAAACCCTCAACCAGATTTGCCTGCAAACCTGATATTGAAAGAAACAAAATTGCTATCAGCAAAAAATGATTCCTTATCAATGTCACAATAGATTTCATCGAACATACCCCTCTATTTTTGGTTTTTTATATTAAGCAGATAGCTCTGATCTTATGAAAAGTTGGTGGGCACAATCCCCCATACTATGACACCTCCACGGTCCAGGAACCTTTTAATGGAAGCAGCATAAGATGCAAATACTTCGCCGTCACCCCACGGTGCCTGTCAATTATTGAGAAAAATGCCTGGGAAATGCTCCGATGCCTGGACATACATATCCTCATAGTAATTGTAGTGGGGAAGCTGAGGCCAAAAAGGAACATCCATGGACAGGGCAATTTCAAGTGCCCGGTCCACATTCTTATGCGGCATGACGGCCATGGCCGTTGTAATTAAATTTCCCGGAATAGGCATTTTATTTTCAGATGGACCTGAACAGTTTCTCACCTAAATCGGCGGAGCTATAGTAACCAATACGCGTAAATCACCCTTGGCCCTTACCCCATGCGGTTCGCTGATATCACAAATCAGGACATCACCTGGTCTGGCTGGAAGCGTTGTATCGTCCTTTCCCAGGAACTCACCCTCTCCTTCAAGAACTGCGATGCTTAGCTGGCCCTCCACATCATGTGAATGGATAGGTAGTTCCTGACCGTCCTTGAAATTGAAGTTCAAGATCTTGAAGTAAGGGGAGTCATGGACCAGAAACCTGCTCATATGGAGGTCACTAAATTCGTTTTCATCATAAAGATTTATTTTTTTCATCTTTTGAACCCGTGAACGGATGAACTACCTCGCAGCCCCGCTCGGGATCTCCGTTACTCTCCGACAAGCTGCGGGGAATTAAACCCTTGCCTGCCTCTGGCTGGCTTGTCCGCCTTTGATTAAAATTCGCCAAACCTGCAACACAATTATATCTTGTCAACGTTCTTTCCACACCGGGTCTCGCCTCTCCAGGAAGGCCTTTATGCCCTCTTGGGCGTCTTCCGCGGTGCAGAGTCGGCCAAATGCCTCATTCATATATTCGAATGACTTGTAATAATCCAGGTCTGCCGCGGCGTAAAAGGCCTTTTTGCTAAGCTGCAAGGCAACAGGGCTCTTTTTGGCCAGTTTTGCCGCCCAATTTCGTGTCTCTGTTTCCAGGTCTGCTGCAGGGACAACCCGGTTCACAAGTCCCATAGCCAGTGCATCCTCCGCCTGTATGAGTTCCCCAAAAAAAAGCAGCTCAAGGGCGCGTTTTCTACCCACAGACCTTGTCACCGGCACAACAGGCCCTATACAATTAAGCCCCACGTTAATAGCAGTCAGTCCCAGTCGAGCGTCATCCGCGACAACGGCCAAATCCGCCGCTGCCACAAGGCCCGCGCCGTTTGCTGCCGCCACGCCGTGTACCTGTGCTATGACCGGCTTGCTCATCCTGCTGATTGCAACCAGCGGACTTTCCATGAGCTCCACCCAGGCCCTATACTCAAATGCGGTCTTGCCGAAAAAATTCTTCACATCGATGCCCGCACAAAATACCTTGCCCGCGCCCTTAAGGATGACAACCCTAACATCCTGTTCGGAATCCAATTCCTTGAGAGCCTGGCCCAGTTCCATTGCAAGCAGGTTGTTGAACGTGTTGAGTTGCTCCGGACGATTAAGGGTTATGGTTCCCAAATGATCTTCTTGATCCACAATAACGGTTTCGTAAGCCATTCTTTACCTCCTTTTAAATGTATTTGGTCGGTTAACAAAAAATGTATCTTTTCAATAAATTGTAAGAGGGGCCGTTGGTTCCAAAGCAACTTCCTCTCTTGAGCATCAGTTATTTTTTCATTCCAAGTTTAAGTTTTATCATTAGTGTGTGAAGTTATCAAGATTGATGGGCTGTTCCAAATTAGATTTCTCGATTTACCCATAAATAGTTTTGGAACCAACGTCCTTATTTATGGGATCTCTATAAGCGAGATATAACGCGTAGATCTCGATCTTAATATGTGTGGTTTTTTGATTCCATCTCTCAATAGTCCGAAGTTCGTTCAATATAACCACCTTCGATACAGCAGATTCAAACAAAGCCGTGGTCTTGTCCCATAAAAGCGAAGTTACCCGGTCATTCAGGCTCTTTCTCCTCGATCGCCGGGTCTACATGAACAATGACCCGGTCGAGATCTTCGATTTCTTCAGCCAGACAACTTTCCACTGCCTTGGCGATTCTATGGCCCTCAGAAACAGTCAGTTGGCCATCCACTACAATATGGGTTTCCATTTGGTACATCCCCCCAGAGGTTCGGACCCTGAGATCATGCGTATCCAGCACCCCTTCCACGCTCCGGGTGCAGTCGCTGATCTTATTCAGGATTTCTGGTGGAGGGGCGGTGTCGGTAAATTCACGCAGGCTATCCCTAAGAATTTCCAGACCGACTTTTACGATAAAGAAGGATACCAAAATGGCGGCGAAGGAGTCCAGTATATACAAAGAAGGGTTGATCAGCGCCCCCGCGACACCCATAAAAACAGCTACAGAGGAAAGGGAATCCGATCGGTGATGCCATGCATTGGCTATAATCAGCTGGCTTTTAATGCGCCGCCCGATATGTACCGTGTAATGATACAGCGCCTCTTTTAAGGCGATAGAGACGCCGGCTCCAATCAGTGCCAGATTAGTGGGATGGTATTCAGTATGACGGTAGATATTCAAGGCAGCCTCAATCCCCAAGTATAAAGCCGTGGCAATCAGGGCCATCCCCACAATGGCAGATGCCAATGTCTCGATCCGGCCATGACCAAAAGGGTGTTCCGCATCGGGAGCTTTTCGGCCAACCCTGAGACCGAGCAATACTATGGCGTCAGTGAAAAGATCGGAAAGGGAGTGGACCGCATCCGCTATGAGGGCCTGGCTATTGCCGAATATCCCTGCAAAGAACTTTAGCAGAATCAATAAGACATTAACCAGGGCTCCAACCAGCGTAACCGATCTGCCAGCCCTGGCTGACATTGTCTCTGAATCGGGCGTAGGTTTTTCCAATGGGGACAACTTCTTTATTACCTTGTTTGTGGTTTTTGTATTTAATTTCCGTCAATCCTGTCAGGGTGGGATGACAACATAGTCATCTTCGTATATTCCCTTTTCCGCTGTCGTATGGCATGCGGAACAATTTGATAGCGAACCGATGGAATCCCGCTTCAAGACATTGGCAGGAACTTCATGGTGTTTTTCACGAATGTAGAGAGTCTCAGTAATACGGAGAGGCGTTCGGTTTCCCAGGCTTCTCATGATCTTAACGGCCCGCTTTGCCGATGAATGTTCTGCCGCGTTTGCCCTGAGATATTCGCCAATAACCTTCATTGAGGCTGGATCAAGCTCAATTGCCTCCCCGAAATGGTCTTCACATCCGGCAAGGATTTTATCCCATGAACCCGATGGTAACAACCCGGGCTGATATGTAAAATGACAAGCCCCGCATTCCTCGATGTACGTTGGGTTATTTACAGGTTTCAGATAGCGTTTCCCATAATGCTTGGAGTCATTCCGGTACCTTTTTTGATACCGCTTCCTTTTTTCCCCACTTTCATGATCATCATCGTCCTGATCATCATCGTCGTCCCAATCGAAAATCTTTTGATACCACCTCTTTTGTTTGTGTTCGTCATGATCAGCCAAGGCAGCACAGAAAACTCCACCCGTCAGCAGAAAAGCTGCCATCAGCAAAACAACCCATTTCTTTTTCATGCTTAATCACCAAGCCTCCTTTAAAACTGGAAAATACGGCACGGACCGGTTCTCCATCACATAAGTTGGACGCATGATCGTGGACATCAATAAAGCAGTACGTCAAGAAAGCCAGCATCTGATTCCCTTATTTCTAACAGCAGCTCGATCGATTGGACACTTCTGATTTGGCACCCCTGCTTTCCGCACTACCATCCAGCTCTATCACGCAGCAACATGAAGTCGCATCCCGGCCCAGGGCCGTGTTGATGACGGCCGCTGCGCAGCCCACGCCCGCCCGGACGGTCACGGCCTCTGCCGGGCAGTTCCGGGCGCAGGCCCCGCATTCCATGCACAGATCCCGGTTTCCAATGCTAACATGCCCGTTATTCATGCTGAAAACCTCATGGGGGCAGACTACCAGACACATGCCGCACCCAACGCATTTCTCCCGGTCGAGTGCTAAGCTGACCACATCCTTGAGATAAATCAATGATCCCATTCCATAAACTCCTTAAACCACAAACCGCGATCCTAACCAGAAGAATAAACCTGCTGCACCTGCAGCAATCTCTAAGGGCACCGCCCACTTCATCTCTTTTTTGACCCCCGAAAGGGAGGTATAAGTGGAAGCGCCTGTAAAATTCATGGCGAGGTAAGCTGTAATGGCAGGAATTAATAAAAACCACGCCAGGATTTCAGCGCGGCCCGCCCAATCACTCAAATTTCCCGTCCGGAAGGCCGTAAGTAAAAGAACTGTTATCATACCCATGGCCAGCCCTTTCACGGAAAAGGCTCGGCCCGGCAGCCAGGGCAACAGTATGGGTGTCAAAACCGTACCTGCTGCCACCGCACCCAGCAAGGCAACGATGGCAAAGAGACCGTAGTTTAATGCATTGAACCAGTACCCATTCTGTCCACCAAAGCCACCAAGAAAGAAAAAGATTGGGAGTATGATAAGTGACCATTTGAGTGCGTTGACCAGTTCCACCGGGATAAGAACAATCCTTTCCCTGACGGTAAAAGTCTTGCGCCGCATATCGGGGGTCGCCTTGAGCCCGGCATCTAAGAAAACGGGCAGGTCCGCTGCCATGATGGGACCATAGATAACCTTGAACCCGGAGAGTTTCTTTACCTGGTGGGCCGCAACCCCCGGGCCTGACAATTGCGGCAGAATCAATTGCCGGTGGGCCACAATATGTTCAAGCCCACTGGACTCAATACGCCGGACCAGCTCCTCCGTGCCGAATGTCCCTTTCCCTGCTGCACACCACACATTTATACCTTTGGTGTCCAGCACCAGGATCCATGCGTGACGGCCTGGCAAGGCCTCACGCAGCCGATCAAAACTCATCTTATAATTGGCTGTGACAAGAACCGGGGCCTGATCGTCAGGATTCCCGAGGGCATACAGTCCGGGTTCTATGATATAACGCATGCGGCCCACGCCCCACCGGGCCTTAATGGTCCCCCAGCGATCGGCCAGGGCCAAGGTGGAAAAAATCCAGGGAACAGGTCCCACCCGGGTCTGAATAGAACCCTCTACAAATGGCTGGTTAAGGCTGGGGAGACCCAACTGAGCCTTTTCTCCCCGGGGTCAGCAACCGGTTGCGAGGGAAGGAATTTTAAAAAACCATTGGAACATATCCATCCTTGATAAGATCCGATATTATTGTACCCACATAATCCACCTTCAGCCCAAGGTCCTCTATTTTTTCAGAGATGCCATCACGGTCAGAGATGAACTTGCAAGCAATCGGTTTCTCGACAGCACCAATTTTCTTCGCTGTTTGGGCTATTTGCCCGTCTTCAACAAGGAGGCGCTCAGATGGACCAAAAAAGATGACTTTAACCTCATCCATCCAACCTTCAGTAAGCGTCCGACTTGCATACATCAGACCTGTTAACGCCTTTTCATTTTCGCCAGTAGCTATTATCACCAATAATTTAGAACTCATAGTAATCTTCCTCCTTCTCGATTTTTGAATCTTCAAGGGTTATTACTTATTTTCCTTTAAGAGATCGTTTCATGAGGGCCAGATAATATTCCATAATGCCTTGGACCGTGCAGTAACATACGCAAGGTCCATCAATCTCCCCCTGTATCCAGCCCGCCTCCTTCAAGACCTTCAGGTGCTGAGATACGCTTGACTGGGCCAGAGGAAGGGCATTAACAATGTCACCGCAAACACACCTTTCTTCAAGGGGTTTATTCTCGAGCATACGAACAATCTCTACCCGCGCAGGATGGGCAAGTCCTTTGGAGAGTTCGGCCAATTTCTTTTTGCACTCATCAAAGGACATTCCCCCGATCTCATTAAGATCCACTGGTTTGCCTTCGCACGTAAGCTTTACTTCTTTCATCAAGAACTCCTTAACTTGATTTTGTCCTTTGATGATTCCACCTTAACTCCACATAATCGTTTATCGTAGATATACGATATTAAGGCCGAAACCCTCCTCTGTCAAGTACTTCTTTCTTAATCGTGAAACAAGAAGCTACCATTTTCAAAATCCGCTTACATAAGGTCTGAGAAAATTATTAGGGACTTTGTTTTAAGGTATTTTACCTGTTCAGGGGGTTCGAAATTTGAGACAGTTGTTTTTTCGGAACAAAACATAAAAGAAAAGGTAAAGTCCCAATAAAAGAAATATCCCATCTCGGATCACATACAAGCACATACAGAGATTTAACGTAGCTTCCTGGCTTGTGTTGAAGCAACCACAATGGCTGTCCAGGCCGCGTGCCAGGTTAAATACCAGGGATCCGAAAAAGGTTGCTATAAGAAAATTGCTCAACAAGACTGCCCCCGGGAGCCAGAGGCCCAGGACCAAGAAGATGCCTAAGATCAGTTCCAGCCACGGAAGAATGACGGCTGTGAGATTAATAAGTGTTTCGGGAAGGATATGGTAATTGTTAACCGCCTCTGCAAAGGCCCCTGGGTGGATGATCTTATCTGCACTGGCGTAGATAAACACGCTCCCCAGAATCAATCGTACCGCAAGGGGCGGGAACTTAGCCCAATTCCATCCCTTTCTCTTTTCATTTGCTTTGGTTGTCGGGTTCTCAAGCATCGCTCATTCCTCCGCAGGAGAGATGATAGACAGCTGGGGGCATGTATTAAAGAAGAAGCAAGACCCTCAAGCACCGGGGCTGTGTCCCGTTATAATAGGGAGTTGATTTTCCTTCCAAAGGCCCCAGCCGGTTACCAGGACGCGGACCTTCTCGTATCCTCTATAAAACAACTCCAGGGCCAAATCCTTGCTTAGTTCACAGTTTACCCCGTCACAGTAGGTAATAATCAGGGAATCTTGCGGAATATCGGTCATTACTGCATCGAAATACTCCTCCACTGCCTCCCACGGGAGGTTGCGGGCACTCTGAATGTGGCCCTCCTGGTAGAGCTCAGGAGGACGGGCATCGAGGAACACCACCTTTTGGGAGAAAAAGCTCTCCCTGGCTTCCTCAAGAGAGATCACCACGCTCGCCCCGGACTTAAAGGTCAATCGCGCTTCCGGAGACCAGTCGGCCACCAGGGTTAATCGGTCGGAACGCATTTGATTGACCAGAACCCCAATAGTGACCGCTAAGAGGGCAATCGCCCCCGCTTGCCGGAACATCCGGGACCCAATTCCTTTGAGTCTTGCTGTTTCCCTGATTTTATCCATGTTTCTCGCCTAACCTGACAGGTTTCTAATTATCCGTTTCGCGAGGCATAGGACATATCGCAATTGCCTAAAAATAATCATCCTGCCCCCTTTTTTGCCTTAATGATCCGTCCTTTTATCCTAATGTTGATAACCGGCTTCTCAGGATAATTGGTCTTGAGTTTAAGAAACCCGTGATAGGTCTGTGGAGGGCCGGGAATACTCGTGAAACGGATCTTGAATCTTCGCCCTTTCTCGATTTCCTCAAGCACGTATGTCAATTTCCCCTCAAGATTAAATTGGCTTGGAGTCAGTGTCAGGGGCTTGTTCAGCCCGGCCCTGATTTCAATCACCCTGGTGACGCTCTGCCCTTCCTTCCCGTACAAATTTACATAACGCGGAGATAGATGGATAGGGACCTTCACAAATGCCTTCACCCTCAAATTGACCGTTTTCATGTTAGGAGCATTTGTGTACACTACGGCGCTCCATCGCTTTGCTCCCTCGTAACCCTTTGTCCGTACCGAAAGAGTAATCTTTCCCTCCCCGCCGGGGGGGATAGCCCTGTCAAAAGAGGCCACGGAACAGCCTCAGCCCGGTCTGACCTTTATTATCCTGAGGGTCTCATCACCCTGGTTGAGGACATGGAATGTATGCCTGATTGCTTTGCCTTCTTTGACGTCTTTAAAGTCAAATTCCCGCTCCTTCAACACCATCTTTGGTCCCTTGATCTCTTGAGCAGGGGCAGAATAGCCAAAAATGGAGAATACAGCGATACAGACGATTCCAACAAGCCAGTATCTTCTCATGGTTCATTCCTCCTAAACCCTTCCACCGGGTCTCCCCGGGTATCGAGGTGGGACTTGAGTCGATTTTGCTGTCCCTTGCGGGAAAACCAGTGGGTGGTCTTCAGACATATCTTTACAAGCATGAGCATCACCGGAACTTCAATGAGCACTCCCACAACCGTAGCCAGGGCTGCCCCGGACGATAGCCCAAAAAGCATAACGGACGTTGCGATGGCTACTTCAAAGTGATTGGACGCCCCGATCATGGCTGATGGGGCCGCATCTTCATAATTAAGGCGGATCAATCTGGACAGGCCATACCCAAGCCAAAAGATCAGGTTGGTCTGTATAAAGAGCGGGATAGCAATCCAGAGGATAGTAAGGGGGTTGGAGATAATGACATCCCCCTTAAAGGAGAATAAAAGCACCAGTGTGATTAGTAATGCAATTATAGTGATAGGGGTCAGGATGTGGAGAAACTTCTCCTTGAACCACACTTCACCCTTGGCTTGAATAATCGTTTTTCTGGAAATATATCCTGCCACCAGAGGAAGTGCCACATATATGCCTATGGAAAGCACCAGGGCCTGCCAGGGAACAGGGAGCCGACCAACACCTAAGAGAAATCCACCTAAGGGGCCATAGAGAAAAAGCATGGCAAGAGAGTTAATAGCCACCATGATTAATGTATGCCCGTCATTTCCCTTAGCCAGAAATCCCCATACAAGGACCATGGCCGTACAGGGCGCTATGCCTAAGAGGATGCAACCGGCAAGATAGCTCCGCCAGAGGGGCACCTCCAACACCTTGATCCCATTGACCAAAACAACCTCCCCTACACCGTGGGTGGCCCCCACAGGGAGATCTAGACCCAGGGGCATTCTCACATAATCCACTGCCTCAGGACCAATAAAGGCCAGAAACACGGTGCCCAGAAAGAAGATGGAAATAGCATACATGGTGAACGGTTTGATGGCCCAGTTGATGACAAGGGTGAGGGTCACTGGTTTCACATTCTTTCCTGCCATGAGCACTTCCCCGAAATCGATCTTCACCATGATGGGATACATCATGAAGAAGAGGCAGATGGCAATGGGGATCGAAACCACGGGCGCTTCCCCCACGTAGATGGCCAATCCATCCAGATATTTTGCAACTCCCGGGGCCACTTTTCCAAGCACAATGCCCGCCAAAATACAGAGGATTACCCAGACGGAAAGATACTTTTCGAAAAGGCTGAGCCCTTTTAGCTCTTTTGTTACACTCGCTTCAGTTGCCATGATTTACCTCCCTTATGTCCTGATCCAGGTGGGCAATAAAGTGCAGGGATTGAAAGCTCGGATTGCATTTCGGCCTGATAATTTCTTTGGTATGGCTATTGAGTAACATGTTTGATCCCTCGCTGGTTTCTAAGATTAAGTAAGAAGGAGAAATCCGCTTTGGCTCACTGTACCATTGGGAGAAATGGATTGATGATGAAATAAATTGCAAGCATTATGATCACAGCGCCGGCCCCCTTTCGAAACCAATTCCCAGCTCCTTGCCAGCGGCTGTTTTCCAAAACCCCTTTCACGGCGGCCGTGGAACTTCCGGCTACCACGATGGGGATGCAGTGGCCGATTGCAAAAAGCAGGATAAAAAGGACCCCTGTGGCCACCTTCTGTTGGATGGTGATAATCGCAAGGATAGGGGCTATAAAACCGAAAGTACATGCTCCGGAAAGAACCCCATAAGCCAGTCCGAGGATAAAAGCTCCAAAAAAACCGGTGAGCCTTAGGCGATATAAAAGGCTGCCGGACATGGAGCATTTTTCAACGCCGAACATGCCAAGGGCCACCCAGACCAGGACCAATCCTACAAGAATCTGCCAGTAGTTCCCCACGTCGCCCAACATGCGGCCCAACAGGGCGCAAATAATACCTATCAGTGCTATTGTGATAAAGAGGCCGATCGTAAAAAAGGCAGAATAGTAAACGGCCTCTTTGGGCTTCAGGACCTGTTGTTGACCGCCCACATAGGCCACAATCAAAGGGATAGAGGCTAAATGGCACGGGCTGAAGATCACGCTGATCATGCCCCACAAAAAACAACCTAAGGCCGCAATAGTTGTACCGCTTGCGATCCACTCATTAACGGTCAAGAAAAACGTTTCCAGCACGCATATCTCCTTTTAGTATTATTCGTTAGCTTCTGTTTGATTTTCCTGTACATTCCACTTTCGAATTAGGTCATCATGGACTAACTAACACCCATTTTCTTGAGCTGTTCCATAATCGCCTTTTTGCTCATGAATCCTTGATGACGGTGAACCTCTTTACCATTTGAATCAAAGAAGGTCAGAGTGGGAATCATTCGTATTTTGTGTTCCCTGGCAAGGTTCTGATATTTGTAAACATCGATCACAAGGACCTCAGCCTTTTCTGAATGCTCCTTCTTGACTTCCTGAAGTATGGGCCTCATCTGGCGGCAAGGTATACAGGAATTCGACCCAAAATCGACCAGGACAGGCCTGCCACTTTTAAGGGCCTTTGAGAAATCTTCCTCTGTATTAGAGTCGGGCGGTTTGGCCGCAATCTTTTGTAAACCATCCTGGTTGATTTCAACACTGGCGCTTTTACGAAGGTCTCCAATGAACTGCTCCAACTGTTCCTGTTGTTTTCCCTGCCGGATTATTTGTTCGATCATCGGAGCCACCTGTTCCAGTGGCCTTCCTTCCATTCGATCCTTGTAGATTTCATAGAACGACTCAACTTCTTTCCGGCTGACTTGGGGGACAGAAGAAAATCTTTTCTCCAGGAACTCCTTAATCACTGCTTCCTCAGATACGAAGCCTTCCGGACCTTCCTTTTCCCTGGCCGGTAACAGACCCTGTTTTTTAGCTTCCTGCAAGATGAGCGTTCTCATGATCATTGTCTCAAGAAATTTGCCCGGATTTTCCTTGATGATTCCTCTATTCGGTTCTTTGACTTTGGCTATTTCTTTATTAAAGTGGTCAACCGTGATCTTCTCCCCGTTCACCGTAGCGAGGACCTGTCCTCCAGTCCCCCCGGGATAGAACAGGTAAAAAAGGGACGCTCCTGCGAGCACAACAATTAGAATTGCTCCAATGATAATGTTTTTTCGTTTCATCCTTCCTCCGTGTAGTAAGTTGGGTTCTCCACAAGACATGCATCAAGACCATTAACCGCAGCAGATGCTTCGACCTGTTTCAGCTATTGGAATGACAGGTTGTTCTTTGTTGCAGACCTCCTTGATGGCTTCTTTGACCTTTTGGACATCTTCTTCTTCAAGGTTAAGTTCGTGTTTTTTTTCGATCCCCACATCGGTCACAACCAGATAATTCTTGATAGGGACCTCCGCATGATCCAGGATTGCCCTGGCGCAGCCCACAGAGCATCCATCAATGGCCACCATTTGTGGAACATCCTTGGTTGACTGGACAAACCCGCTCAGGTGACCTCCGATACCAGCCAGGCAGTACATCTTTCCAAAACCTTCCTGTGTAAGTTCCACCGCAGCCCGGTTTGATAGCTGGCCTACGTTAGACCCTCCGGAACATGCCAAAATCATGACGTTTTCGTTTGATGTACAACAATCTTGAGACATTTTTTCCTCCTTCTGATTTGCTTTACTTCTCGATCCAGGTCATGATCTCCTGCTTTTCAGGGATCTTGCCGACACACTTGACCTTGCCGTCAATCACCACAGCCGGAGTCCCAAACACCCCGTACCTGGCAATCTCCATGATATCGGTCACCTTATCCACTTGAGCATCCAGGCCACTTTCGGCAACCGCCTCTTTGACGTTTTTTTCGGTAGCCTGGCACTTTGGACATCCCGGACCCAATACTTTGATTTCCATATTCATTTTCTCCTTTTTGGTTTGGTTAAATAGTTGAATGTTTGTTCACCCTGATCTGAACGACATCTTCATTTGACATGTCCTACGTCCTCTAACCTGCTATCCATCCATAGCTCATCCCGGCAATGGTAGACAGGATCACGATAATCCCAGAAAAGGCGGCGGTCTTTTTTACTCCCATGACGCCTCCGATAACAAGCATGTTGGGAAGCGAAAGGGCCGGACCCGCCAGAAGCAGCGATAGTGCAGGTCCCTTGCCCATGCCGGCACCGATTAGACCCTGCAGGATGGGAACCTCGGTCAGGGTTGCAAAATACATGAGGGCTCCTGAGACCGAGGCAAATAGATTAGCCCACAGGGAATTGCCTCCCACCAGGCTTTGGATATAATGCTCGGGGATCAGTGCAGAATGGCCAGGTCGACCCAGCATAAAACCGGCTACCAGCACACCGGCACCCAAAAGAGGAAAAATCTGCTTCATAAATCCCCAGGTGGATTGTACCCAGTCGGTACGTTCCTCTTTTACGAACCAGCCCTTAAGCATCAGAACCAGGACAACCAAAAGCCCGGCAGTGATATACCATTTAGCCGCAAATATGGCTGGCCAGAGGCCTGTGGAACCGGCCGCCGGCCTGGCGAAGGCCGCGAAAATCAGGACCAGAACCATGGTCAGCATAAAAAGGGCATCCTGGAAAAGGGTGCGCCCCTTTTCTTCCTCATCCGGAAGATACATCTGCCCAGCAGTGCGCGCGTCATCATCTTTCCTGAAAAAGAAGGCCATGAGGAGTCCGGTGAGAACCGCAAAGATGACAGCACCGATGGCCCTGGCCAGCCCCAGCTGCCAGCCTAAGATCCTCGCTGTAAGGACAATTGCCAGGACATTAATGGCCGGTCCGGAATAAAGAAATGCGGTTGCAGGACCAATACCGGCCCCACGGGTATAAATACCTGCAAAAAGAGGGAGAACCGTGCAGGAACACACGGCTAAAACGGTTCCTGAGACAGAGGCCACAGAGTAGGAAAGGATTTTTTTTGCCGTGGCCCCGAAATACTTGAGCACGGATGCCTGTGAGACGAATACCGCAATGGCGCCCGCAATGAAAAAGGCCGGGATCAGGCAGGTCAGCACATGTTCCCGGGCATATTCCTGGAGCATCATGAATGCCTCAAGGCCTGACTGACGGATGGTAGTATTACCCCAAGGGATATAGTAGCAACCTACAAAGATCAGTACTATGAGTAGTAATTTGGTTCGTTCTTTCATAACACTTTCTCCTAATGAAGGCCGTGCTATTTTAAGCGTAATATTTAATCAATTTGGATAGCAATATAATTATGTAGTTATATAATAAGGGCAAAAAAATTACCTCTTACAAATATCTTCACGCCGGATCGTGGGAAGTTTTTCAATAAGATCTGCTATCTGTGGATCATCCTCCATCCAGTGTCTGAGATTTCCTAAAAGGCTGGCCACATATGGACTCTCGTTTCCGTCTGTAAGGTGATAATTCACCCAAAGCCCGTCTTTCCGGAAACTGACCAAACCGGCATCCTCAAGTAATTTAAGATGCTTTGAAACAGCAGGCTGAGACACTTGCAGTGCTTTCTGTATCTCACAGACACACATCATCTTATGCTGTAACATCTTTATGATCCTTACCCGATTAGGATCTGAAAGGGCCTTCATAACTTTAATAAAAGCTTTCATATATCACCCCTTTACATATTCTGTTTTGGTAATATATGACCTTGTCTTTTCGTTGTCAAATGAATTTCATTAGTTATGAAAATATATTCTTAAGTCTGGGCGCTTACAAATATATACCCATATTTTCAAACCCAAGGGCATGGGACTCTATCGAGCGGTTCCCGCTGATTCTTTTAAACCCAAACACCATGGACAGTTTACATATATGCTGTGAAGGTGATATTGTAACTTGCGAGTTTCTCAGATTGTGGATAAGAAACAAATTCTGTTGGAAATTCACCCCGATATTACACTAAAAGCTATCCAAGTCTCGGGGTTCCTTCTGAAAAGACAGGAGAATTTCTGGCAGGAGCCGATGAATTTCGTAACATCAGGGTTAATACAAGTTCATATGGAGGGTTAAGGCATGGACCTCAAGGTGATGCTCACAACTTTCGGGATGATATTTTTGGCTGAATTGGGCGACAAAACTCAACTGGCGACTTTTGCATTTGCCGCTGAAAGCAAAACACGATTAGCTGTATTTCTCGGTGCTGCGGGTGCACTCGTATTGACCTCTTTGCTGGCCGTTGTATTTGGCTCTGCCGTGAGCAGGTTAATTCCGGCAAATTATATTAAAGTAGGGGCCGGGGCTCTATTCGTCCTGCTCGGTTTGTGGATGATATTATCTCCGGGAGGCAAATAGATGAAAAACAGGAAAGGGTTTAGACTTTGGATTTTCTTGTGCAGTCTCGTATTCTCTCTGCCAGTGGTATGTGTAGGGGCAGGATGTTCGAAGGATCTTTTGAGGAAAAGTCCTGATGTCAAAAAAACATGGGCTTGCGACAAAGCTGCCGACGATGCTATGAAGCGGAAGGATTATAAGGCCGGCATTTTACTTCATGAGCGGTTTTTGGAAAAGGAACCTGGAAACGCGTTCGCCTTGTACCACCTTGGATATGCTCACGGCCAGACGGGAGACCACCTGAAAGAGGTATCCTATTATGAGGAGGCTATCGCTCTGGGATTTAGAAAAGACCGTATCTTTTACAATCTGGGCATGGCATACGGGGAGTTGAATGATACACAAAAGTCTGTTGGTGCCTTCGGAAAAGCATTGGAGATCGATCCTGACGATGCGGATAATCATTTTGGACTGGCAATGGCCTATCAGAAGAGTGCTGCCGACAAACTGGCAGAACATGAGTTTCTGAAGGCCATAGAAATTGACCCTGGGCATGTGGATGCTCGACTATTGCTGAGCCTGCTTTATGCAGATTGTGGTGAACTGCAAAAGACCGCTGAGCAACTTCGCAAGGTCCTGGAAATCGACCCAACCAATGCAAGGGCACGAAAGTTCCTTAAAAGAATTGAGAAGGAATAACATGACCTCGGAAAGCAATATTGATGCATAGTTAATCCTTCAAAGAAGGCGT
This sequence comes from Deltaproteobacteria bacterium, assembly GCA_019308785.1. GTDB lineage: Bacteria > Desulfobacterota > DSM-4660 > Desulfatiglandales > Desulfatiglandaceae > JAFDHL01. The sequence goes on along the minus strand of JAFDHL010000038.1, from coordinate 1,780 downwards.
ACCAGGTTTCAACATTCAATAAATTGTTATTTTTGATTCAGCACGATGTCAAATGTTGAGGTCCCAACCTTTCCATATTCACCCTCAAAAAATCCGTTGGAAGACCTGTTGATAAGTCTTGAGCACCTTTTCTCCAAAGCAAACAAAGATCACCTTTTCTGGATTTTCATTTGTTCCCAAGAATTTCCTGGTCTCTGTCATGGCGATCTCTGTAGCCCGATTTAATGGAAACCTGTATGCCCCTGTACTGATGGATGGAAAGGCGATTGATTTTACTCCCAGCTCTGCGGCGGCCTTGAGGCTGTTTCTGTAACAGCCAGCCAATAAATTTTCTTCATTCTTATGTCCCCCGGCCCAGACAGGTCCCACAGTATGTATGACCCACTTGGCGGGCAACAGATAGCCTTTACTCACCCTGGCCTCACCGGTGGGACAGCCCCCGATCTTCCGGGTCTCCTCCAGAAGCTCCGGACCTGCCGTTCTGTGTATTGCACCGTCCACTCCGCCACCTCCCAAAAGGGATGTATTGGCGGCATTGACAATCGCATCCACCTCCTGTTTAGTGATATCACCTTCTATTATCTTTATCCGTTCTTTCATGAGATCACCTCTCTGTTCTTTATCCTTTCCCTAAGCCACTCATACCATTCTTCAAGACCCTCACCCGTCTTGCATGATATCTCGAATATGCTCAGATCCGGATTAATTTTTAATGAATCCTCTTTTATCCTATCCAGACTGCAATCCACGTAAGGCAAGAGGTCGATTTTGTTTATCAGCAGTACTTTTGATTCGCGGAACATTAGCGGGTACTTGGATGGCTTATCATCACCTTCCGTGACGCTAAGTATCATGGCCTTAAAATCCTCGCCAACCTTGAACTCCGCAGGGCAAACCAGGTTCCCAACATTCTCCACAATAAGAAGATCCATGTTCTCAAAGTCAAATTCTTTAAATGCATCCCTTATCATATTACCGTCCAAGTGACATTCTCCCCCTGTATTGATCTGTACAGCGGGCACTCCTTTTCTGGCTATTCTTTCCGCATCCTGCGTGGATTGGATATCTCCTTCAATGATTCCGATTCCAACGTCGTCTTTGAGTGCATCAATGGTCTTTTCAAGAAGACTGGTCTTGCCGGCTCCGGGTGAACTCATGAGGTTAATCACTAACAATCCGTTTTCTGTAAACAGATCTCTATTTTGCTGGGCAATACGATCATTGGCCTCTAATATGTTTCTGACAACCGAGATTTTCATAGGGGAACTCCTTATTCTTTAGGTGTTTAATTAGTTTCAGTCTACTTCTATCTCCACAACGGCCAGATCCCGGCCGGAAATAATCTCGATACTTGTGCCCTCGCAGGACGGGCAGGCGAATACATAGTCTTTGATTTCAAACTCTTTTTCACACGTATGGCAATATCCTTTGAGGGGGATAACATCCATCATCAATCTGGCCCCTTCCATTTCAGTCCCTTTGGTGATTACTTCAAAGCAGAAAGAGAGGGCTTCAGGTACAACGGCCGACATCTGACCTATATTGAGTCGCACTGACCTGAGGGTCTTGGCATCACATTTTCGCATCTCTTCCCTGACAATCTCGATCATACTCATGGCTATTGACATCTCATGCATAATAACCAACAACTTTTAAAAAGATCTGAAGTAACTGGTACACTTCCAAGTTATAGATGTTGGGGAGGCGAGTGAGCCCTTTAGGGTGAGCTCGCGGAGCCTCCCCAACTCTATAACTTGGGCTGCCATTACATATTTTGCTA
>JAFDHL010000298.1 GCA_019308785.1 Deltaproteobacteria bacterium | reverse complement strand
CCGCTGTCAGGCGACTGATTCGCCGCGTTGGACCTGAAGACATCAGCGATCTTATTGTCTTTCGCCGCGCTGATATCATCGCTCATGGTATTAATAATCAGGACTTGGATCTGCTCAAGGAACTTGAGCAAAGAATAGAGGAGCAGCTTATAGGCCATGTTGCAACAAACACACGAGACCTTGCCATAGACGGCCATGAGATAATGAAAATCCTCGAAATGCCTTCCGGACCGGCGGTAGGAAGAATCCTGGCGGACCTGATGGAAAAAATCACTGATCATCCCGAACTGAATACCCGAGAAAAGCTCTTAGGGCTTTTGGAGGAGATAAAAATGGAATAATCCCAGAGATTAACTTGACCATTCCTAATGCTTTATCTATACTCCTTTGACCAAAACAGAGACCCGTTACTCCCTGTTCCTACACATCTGATGCATTGTTCGCTTCAAACTGGATTAGTAATATAATTACAAATACTTCGGAGAAAAATGAAAATTCATCATGAGTTATTCAGCGTCAAGGGCCTCCTCATCCTCCTCCTGCTGCTAATTTTTACCGGCTGTGCCGAACATTTTCCTTATGTCCAGACTCAACCTCAACCACCGGCGGAAAAAGATGGCGTAAGTGAAAAAACTTTACCCCGGACTATTCCTAACAAAACCAGGCCTTTCATCGCCTCTGAATCCCCTGCTATTGAGACCCCGCCTGCCCCCTTTTCTAAAAACCACAAGACCCCGGATCAGGAAAAACTCGATTCTGCACTGGAATTCTGTCAGGTCTCCAATGACTTCTGGGAACGGGGAGACCTGGACAATGCCATCGATGCCCTTGATCAGGCTTATTCACTGATACTGAAAATCGCTCCGGAAGATGACGCTGAGATCTTACAACAAAGGGACGACCTGAGATTCACAATATCTAAGCGGATCATAGAAGTTTATTCCTCCAGGTTTATAGTGGCAAATGGAATTAACAAGGTTATCCCCCTCGTAATGAACAACCACGTGAAAAGGGCCCTCAATCTATTCAAAGGAAAGGAAAGGGAGTTTTTTCTTCGTGCCTATAAACGCTCGGGAAAGTACCGCCCAGCCATCCTGAAGGAACTCAAGGAAGCGGGGCTGCCTGAAGAGCTTTCGTGGCTGCCCCTTATCGAGAGTGGATTCAAGGTAAGGGCGCTTTCAAGGGCCAGAGCCCTCGGGATGTGGCAGTTTATCGCCTCTACGGGGTATAAATTCGGTCTGAAAAGGGATAGATGGACAGACGAAAGAATGGACCCTGAAAAATCTACAAAGGCCGCTATTGCCTATCTCAAAGAACTGCATCAAATCTTTGGTGACTGGACAACTGCTCTTGCCGGATATAACTGCGGAGAAGGAAGGGTATTAAGATACATCCGGACCCAAAAAATCAATTACCTTGATAATTTCTGGGACCTTTACGCGAAACTCCCCGCAGAAACAGCCTTTTACGTTCCGAAATTTCTGGCTGTCTTGCATATTTTAAATGATCCCGAAGCACATGGTTTTATTCTCCCTCCTGTGGACCCCGAGATCGAGACTGAGCAGGTTACTATTGATAAGCCGGTCCATCTGAAAACAGTGAGCAAACATCTGGGGCTGTCTTACACGGAATTGAAAGACCTGAACCCCGAATTGAGGCACCAATCCACACCAAACAGGCCTTATGCCTTTAAAGTGCCCAAGGGAAAGGGAGAATTGCTCCTCTCGAAATTAAGTGACATACCCGTCTGGCATCCTCCCGTTCCTACCTATGTGGTGCACAAGGTAAGAAGGGGGGAGTCCTTATCCGTGATCGCTCGCAAATATAGGACGAGTGTCAGCGCTATTGTCAGGCTCAACAGGCTGAAAAGCAGGCGTTACATAAAAGCGGGCTGGCGCTTAAAGATCCCGACCAGAATAACCTACGCATCACTCAGGCAGTCCTCTTCGACGAGTTCCGGTTCACAGGCACAAAAAAGCATCGAACGATACGTGGTCCGGAAAGGAGACTCGCTCTGGAGGATAGCCAAGCGATTCGGGACAACGACCAAGGCCATACAGTCCGTAAACCGGCTCAGAAACACGCACCTGAGAATCGGTCAGGCACTTAAAATACCCAGGGCCTCGACGATTGTCACAGGGATGAATACCAGGAATTATAAAGTCCTGAAAGGGGATTCGCCTTTCAAGATTGCCCGGAGACACCAGATGAACCTTTCGGAATTCCTCAGACTCAATCGCCTGACACCCCGGAGTACAATCTTTCCCGGTCAGGTATTGCTTGTTAAGGCTGACTAATATGTAAAACACGCCCCTTATTAGCCCTATTATACCCTCAGCCTTTGGCCTTACCTATCAGACCTTAAGACCGGTCAACCCGACCTTATCGGTCATGAAGCGGTCAAATGCATCATCATCAAGACTGAATCGTTGACCTAAGAACTCGTCGCTCATGGGCCCCGCGGAATATACTGCTCTTGGGGCATCTGAAAAAACGGCCTTTATGATAGTGTCAGCAATCAGATCAGGCCCAGGCAGAGAAATACCTGCAAACATCTTGCCCACGCCCGCACCTGCAGTCTCATATACCGTCTTGTAATCAGGATCTGTCCTGGACATTAGGTCCCCGGTCATTTGAATGCCCACTTCGTTAAACTCTGTTGCAATGACGCCCGGCCGGATGGTCACCACCCTTATCCCCAATGGGCGCAGCTCAATGCGCAGTGCGTCGCTGATGGCCTCAACCGCATGCTTGGATGCGGCATAAACCCCGCTCATGGGAAAGATGAACTTTCCCACAATAGAGCTGAGGTTTATGATGGTCCCACTTCGAAGACCGCGCATACCAGGCAGACAGGCCTGGGTCACCCGGATCAATGCGAACAGATTTACCTCGAATAATCGCCTGATATCCTTAAGTGAGACATCCTCGACAGCTCCCCGCACACTGTACCCGGCATTATTTATGAGAACCGTTACCGGGTCTTTTAGGTCTGAAAGGTATTTGCAGAAGCTCTCAATGTTTTCCGGTTCCGAGAGGTCCACCTGTTTTGGCGTGATACCCTGAACCTGATCAGCAAGCTTATTAAGACGGTCTATCCGCCTTGCCGCTACTATCACCTGAAAGCCCTTTTCAGCAAGTCTAATGGCGGTTTCCCGCCCTATTCCGCTGCTTGCCCCGGTCACCAAAGCTGTTTGTCCTTTTTCTCCCATCTTTACCTCCTGAAAATTGAGTGAACTTATCCGCCCTAAAACACGGCCCCTTCCCCTTTTCTCCCCTCCCACAAACCAAGTAAGGATCAGGCTCTAATCCCTTACACTATGGGAGGTTAAATGAACTGCCCCGCAGCCCCGCTTAGGCAGGATCTCAAGCTACGGGGTATCGCGCATCTGATTTTCACAATCTAAACGAAGCAAGCTTCGGGGAATTTAACCCAATAACTCACGAAAATCTGTGAAATCTGCGTAATCTGTGGATTAAATTCGGAAATCTATGTGTATCAGCAATTGATGAAAAATTTTTTACAAAATATCAAGGATTTCTTCAAGATGCTTTACAGTATAATCAGGCTCAGGATCACCCTGCTCCATTACAGATCTCCCCTTTGTAGCCAGAAGAACCGTACCGGCCCCTGCCTCCTTTCCGGCAATTATATCGAAACGATAATCTCCCACCACCAGCAAGTGAGATGGCGGCAGCCCCATTTCGGTTGCGGCCTGAAGAACACCGTCCGGGTGTGGCTTGGGCTGAGAAGTATCGCGGGTGATAATAGCGGCAAAATCGTTTATAGAAACACCACAAAATTTTTCGAGGGACTTTTTCACAGAAACCAGGCTGTTCCTGGTCAGAATCCCTAAAAGAACGCCCCTCTCCTTAAGCGCCAGTACACATTTTTCAGCACCTTCATTGGGACGAGCGGCCTCAGCCGCTTCTTCTTCTTTCTGCTCTAAAATTTTCATAAGTTCAGCCCGGCGGGCAACAGTCTGGGTCTCAAGATATTCCAGGATCGTTTCATCCGCGGGGCAACCCAGTTCTTCCTTGATTGCCGGAAAGTCAAGGGCACCTGGTTCGGTTAAGGTCCCGTCAAAATCAAATAAGACACCTTTGATATTCATCACTCTTTCCCTATATGACTCGGCATTTAGAAATAAAAAGACTCGCTGGCACAAAAAGTCTGTTTACCATCAATAAAGCGGATAGTCACGCATATTATAAAGGGACCTGCTCACAATTGAGCATCTTTCAAACAAAAAACCATCCTTTACAATATCTACAAACATTGATAGGACTAAAGTGATCTAAAGTGACTAAAGTTAAGGAATTCTACAAATTAGATGGAGCGAAGCGACACCACAACTTTAGGCACTTCAAACTTTAGCTCATTTTAGGCACTCTTTGGGGTTTATCCAGGCATAGTCAAAGGATTCTGACTCCCGCATAGCGGGATCTTCGACACGCCCATCGAAGATCCCGCTATGCGGGGAAGGACATGGTTTTCAAAGATTCAATAAACGCGGTTCAGTCTAACAGTGTTTTATCCATCATCCCCCTTATATCCCCGCATCACATTCATTCCCACCATAATTAGCGGGTATCCTGATGGTTTTTCACAAAAGGAGGACAAATGAGAAAGACCTTAGCTGTAATAATAGTTCTGATTATTTTTTCGGCTATTTCTCCCTGCAATGGAGAACAAATAGAAGATGGATATTTCAAAGCAACATTACCTGACAGTTCTATCTATGAAGGTTATTTCAAGGGAGGCCTGTTTAACGGTCATGGTATATTGGTCTGGAGGGATGGTAGTAGATATGAAGGGGAATTCAAGGACGGGCTAATGAACGGTAAGGGCATCCTTACACATCGAACCGGAAGCATATATTCAGGCGAATTTAAAGATGGACTGAAAAACGGTAAGGGGGTCTTTACTGATCAAAACGGGACCAGGTACAAGGGTGATTTCAAGGACGGATTGTACCATGGAAAAGGCGTTTTTATTTCGCGGACAGGAACCACCTATGAAGGGGAATTCAAAAACGGCCTATACCACGGAAAAGGAGTCTTTGTTTCACATTCGGGAACAAGGTACGAGGGTGAATTCAAAGAAGGTTTATACCATGGAGATGGCGTTTTCATTTCCCATTCGGGTACCAGATACGTGGGCCAGTTTAAAGACGGACTACCTCATGGAAACGGGATTCTAATTTCCAGTTCAGGAGCCAGATACGAAGGCAGGTTTAAGAATGGAAAAAAGACCTTCCAAGGTAACTAAAAAACAAAGGAAGACTGATTTCTAAAATTCTATGCCCAGTCTTGCGAACCACTCATTCAAACTTTCATCCACCCCATTGGGGTTTCCAACCTCAACCTCATAGTTGCTCCTGCGAAATTCACCCATTAAATTGCACGCAAAATCATTTTTCTCAAAAAGGGTAAATGTAAAGCCCAGGCTGTACCTGTTCTCCAGATTACCATCCTGTTTGCCTGCTATGTCGTCATCAAACGCCTCATAGCGTACCGCGATTTCCAGAGGGTCTATCACCCGAAATGCAAGGGCCGCAAACCATGCCGATTCCTCATGCTCGCTGTTATCGGCTGAATCCGATTCTCTGTTGACGGCACAAATATATTCCCCATCAAGGCTGAGTCTCCAAAACTCGATATGAACCGCCCCCCCTGCTGTCTCGTTTCTGTGACGATCCCCGGGTTCAGAATCCCAGAATCCGGCCACTGTCACAGCATCAATGGGCGAGATGGTTATGTTGCCTATAAATGAAGACACATCGTCGGTCTCAGCATACCCGGCACTCATGCCCCCGGGACGCCACCCGGGAAGTGCAGGAGGAGCAAGATCGCCATTATACTGCCTGGTTAGTCCATAGGCCCCATCCAGCATGTGGGCCATGAGCTCCTCGCCTTTGTAGACGGTCCCGGAAATATCCAGGCCAAGGAATCCAGGCGCAATCCCTAACGTCGCACCGGGCCTAACAATCTCATACAGGTCCTGGGTGAGCGGATCATTGATCAGATGGCTTTCGAATAAACCGAAAGGCTGGCCTCTATGACCGCCTACAAAGTAGAAAGGAAACCCGTCCTTCTGCAGCGTAATGCTGGCCTCATCCCAGAATACCCGGTCATCATCCGAACCCAGGTTTTCTCCTTTCAAGACAAAGTTACCGGTCACATATTCATGAAAGGCCACCTCAACACCTAATTCTGCGGTGCCAATATCCAGTTCAGAAGTGGAATCGTTGACTGTGTTATCCCCGATATTGCTATCATCCGCACCGCTGTAGTCGAGCTCAATGGCACCAGAAAGAGTAACCTTGTCGGTCCAGCTCTCCGGTGCTTCTGCCTTTTGAGAAGCCAATTTTTCAACCTTCTTCGTTTCTGCCTTGAGCTCTTTTATCTCCTGATCTTTCAATTTCAGTGCCTCCTCAAGCCTATTGACCCTTTCCTTTATTGCCTTCAGTTCCTTCATGAGTTCGTAGTTAGACATCGCACTGAAAGCAGCGTTTGTGTTTATGGACAAGGTCACACAGAAGGTGACAATCGTTAATATTAAAACTTTCTTTATTCCCCTCATTACCTTTTTCTCCTTAGTTATTTCATCTCCAGGGCCTGGACCCAGATAACCGCATCCTGGGAGAGTTCTTTGCCATTGTGTTTAATATCTCCACCTGCACCAAGGGCTGCAAAGCCCCACCAGCCTGCCTTAGGGATACCAAAGACAAACACGCCGTTTACATCTGCTTTTATAGTCATGGTAACCATAGCATCGTGGGGTGCCTCTACCTTGGCCTCCTTGACAAAGGCATTACCTGCGACATCATGATTCAGATATTCTACCTCTACCTCGGCAAAAGAGACGGGTTTCCCCTTGCATGTGACAATGCCCCTGAAGGCATTTCCGACCCATAGGGCATAAGGTTTGTCCAGGGGGACAATCTCAACAGGGAGAGGATCACCTACCGGCTTATCCCAGTCTGTTGGTGCACCGGCCACATTGAATATCACCTTGGTGCAATGCTGGATGTAGATATCTTCCGAACCTTCATAATATGGCGCAGGGATAAAATAGAAGATATGATCCCCCATTCCCTTAAGCCTTACATTGGCCTCATATGCCCTTCCGCTGTTGGTCAAGCTGGTAAAGGTGATCGGCTTAAGCTTGTCAAGCAGATCCTTTTTCTTTCCTTTGTGTATTTCACCAAAAGCGATGGGAGGATGGATTTTTCCGCTTTCATCCTTCCCGATATCCATGGTATGCCCGGCTTCAAAGGGGTGGGTAAATACCAGTTTTAGGTTAAGCTTTTTTGACTTCGGAACACTGTCCGGCGAATAGATCATCTGAAAATGGGCATGGGTCGGAGCGCTCAATGCAAAGACCATGACCAAAGATAATAAATATAACAATCTCTTCATAATTTATCCTCCTTCGTTATTTGTTATTTATATTTTCCTCAGTTCTTCAATTTCTGAATCTACAAATCCCTCAATCCCTATTCAGTAATATCCTTACCATCAACCTCCACCAGATGCCCCGGCCCCGCATCAAAGTGCACCTTGTAAGGCCCCTCTGTCTAATATCCTTATCTCTATACCGGCTGCAGAGGAACCATCAGAAAATCCCCCTTCGCAGGTGATGGTTCCATCGCCGTTGTCGTAACACGAGCAAAGTGGTGTATGAGCAAAAGCCTGCCCGGCTAAGAAAAGACAAAAGGCCAATAATCCGACTGTGAACATTTTTTTTCGCATAATTTTCACCTCACTTTCTCTATGTTGCTTCTGACTTATTCCTGATAAAGCCCATTGCGAAAGTTATTGCCAGGGCCAGCCCATAAAACACGAACATGGCCTGCAAGCCGCTCAATCCAAGGGCACTCCCCCCGGTAAAAACCAGGGTTGCTACCATCAGGCCTAAAACAATCGGATAAATCATGGAAAAAAGCATCCATCGATATGACCCGGATTGGATCTTGACCATAATAGTGGTGGCAATGCAGGGGGGATACAGGACCATGAATAGCATCAGGGCTAAGGCATGAAGGGGCGTGAAACCCTTTTCACCCCTTTCCATTCTCACCTCCAATGTTTCTCCTTCTTCTTCTTGCTGATAAAGGGCCCCTAAGGTGGCAACGCTGCTTTCCTTGGCTGCGAACGCGCTGAGCAAAGCCACATTGACTCGCCAGTTGAATCCCGCCCATTTAGTCAAGGGTTCCATGGAACGGCCAAGTCGTCCTAAGAAACTGTTATCTATTTTCTCCTTTTTTATCTCTCTCAGGAGCTTCTTCCTTGCCTTGAAGAGTTTTTTGAAGGCCCTATTTGCTTTTTTTGCTGCCTTGTCTTTTTTGGGCTGTACGATCTTGAAAAAAACCGGGTTTTCATCCTCGAACTTCTGATTCAATGACTTCATTGCTTCTTCGCCCTTGGTCATCATCTTTGCTGTTTTATATTCATCCCAGTAAAGGACCAGGGCCATAAGGTCCTCTCCCTGGACATGCCCGGCATATGGGTTGCCCTTTATCTTTTTATGAAAGGTTGCAATGGCCTTTTCTTTTTCAGTGCTGTAAAAGTCCTTTCTCTCATCGCTTAGACCGGGGAACTGCAAAAGCACAAAGATGATAATCGCAATGGCCGCCACAATGGTTATTATCTTACGGATAAAGAGCCAGACCCTTTCCACTGCACGGCCGAGAACACCACGAATCGTGGGAATATGGTAGGGAGGCATTTCCATAATAAATGGTGCCGTCTCTTTGTTTTTGAGAAGGGTAAGCGTTAAAAGCTTTGCCACGGGCAAGGCCATCAAGAGACTTATGGTGGCGATGAAAAACATGGCCAGACCTTTATGCCCAACAAAGTATATATTGATGAGTAAGACATACAGGGGTACCTTTGCCAGGCAATTCAACAATGGAATGATCAGGATAGTCGCCAGTCTCGACCTTTCATCCGGAATACCCTTGGTGGCCATCACACCGGGCACGGCGCATCCGCCCACATAAATGCCACCTAAGACCATGGACAGAGTTGACTGTCCGTGGAGTCCGAATCTTTGAAAAAGCCTGTCAAGAATAAAGGCCATCCTCGGCATGTATCCGCTGTCTTCCAATATAGCGATGAGACCGAACAGGATGAAAAAAATGGGGATATAGTTTAACAGGGCATTGATGCTGTCCACGAACCACAGGGAAAAAGAACGGATGAGAGGCTCAGCTATGAATCCCGGGTTCGGCATGATAGATTCAATAAGGCTCCTGAGCTTGGCCAGCACGGGCCAGGTATAATTCGTTAGGTTGTATCCCTGGACGATGGAAAGATAATAGAGGAGATAAATGACGCCCACCAGGATAACAGGCCCCAAAAACCGGTTGCAGATAAACCTGTCAGCCTTGTCGGAGAGGGGTGTTGATGAATTGGGTTTGGGCCTGATACACGATTTGGCAATCGTCTCCGCCACATGATACCGGCGAAAGGCAATATGCTTTTCGGGGGCCTCATCATGTTCAAACTCAAAGGCCTGTCTCTGCTTTTCTACGAATTCCAATATTTCATCCGGATCTGAAT
>JAFDHL010000297.1 GCA_019308785.1 Deltaproteobacteria bacterium | reverse complement strand
TTAACTGCCATTATCACTCTATTACTGAAAGTTTAAAAACTTGTACGAACCAAAACAATCTTTGAAAACTGCTGAAATTTTTTCGACTATCGGGTAGAATACTAAAACTGACCTTTTTTCAAGCATGGGCGAAATCTCATGTTTTCCAAAACCAACATAAAGGAGATAAAATGAAAATGCAGATTAAGAATACACCATCTGTTTTTTTATTGGCTTCTGTTATCTTTCTCGCAACCTCAGTCGCTTTGGGTGAAGATAAAGTTGCCAACTACTCAGGGACATGGGATGGGAACTGGACAAGCGAGACCACCGCCGAAGCGGAAGGGACCTTTATTGCAAAAATTATCCAGAAGGGGTCAACGCTGACCGGCACCCTGGCCGTTCCTGACATATTAGAGAAAACTAATATGCCCCTGAAAGGATCTATTTCCGGTAATAAAATAACTTTCGGCGACGTGGCCGGCGTGATTACTTTCAAGGGAAATATTACGAGTGAATCAGAGCTTTCCGGAAAGTATGAATACCCCATGTTAGGTGACTACGGCAATTGGCAGGCGAGAAAGAGCAAATAATTCTTCAAAGCCCTGTCCCCTTATGAAAGTAAAAGGACTTTTCCCCTTTGTGCTGATAACCCCACACCAGGGGGCGTATTTACAACCTCTTGGCAGCGTCCCCTTGCTGGCCACAATGTTGCTGGTCATATTGAGTAATTTAAGGATGTTTTCATCCTCCGATATCGCGAGTTATTCATCATGGCCTGTAACTGCCTAAAGTAGATTTACCCGCCTCAGGAGGATCCTGGGGCACAATTAGTTGATTTTGGTTCTGATATTTAACCGGGATCAACCATGTCCCCTACTATCCGCTAATCAAACTGTAGTTTAAAAATAAAAACAATAGTTGACAAAACAAAACTATAGTTTTATTATCTATGCGGGTAAAAACTGAAAAGATGGAGAATTTGTTATGCGGCCAATTGTTTCTGAACAGGATCCTTTACGCTATCCATTGAATGAACTCCTCGGCACCCGAGCCCATGTGAGACTGCTCAGGGTCATGGCGAATGAGGTTGACGGCCCTCTTACCGCTTCGGATGTTGCCAAACGTGCCGGGCTGACTGTACCTGGAGCTCAAAAAGCATTAGGAAGACTCTTTAGGTCGGGTTTCATCTCCCGTGTGGGAGGCGGTCGAAAACACCAGTATGAAATTCGTTGTTCGGACAGGCTCATGCAGATCACATTAGAGTTGTTTCAGGCGGAAAAGGATCGATATGAACAACTGGTCACCGCGATCAAAAAGGAAATTAAAAACCTTACACCGCATCCACACGCAGTATGGATTCAAGCGTTGCCGAAGGAAATCGGAGAGCCGCTTACATTAGGGTTATTGCATGAAACCCGCCATCTTACGAATTGCGTTCGCCAATTGCGGACAAAACTCAATCAGGTGGAAAATGACTTTGATCTTACGATTGAACTTGAAGGCTATACAAAAGCGGATATTTCCGATCTAAAGTTTGATGACTTTACCCCTCTTTACGGGGTCATGCCATCACCGGAGAGCCCTACACGGCACCAAATAAAGAACCCGTTGACACACAGGGAAAAGGATCGACGGTTGCACGTACTATCTCGCAAGTTGGCCAAAGCCATCGAACAGGATACTTCTCTCTTACGGCGCGCAAAAGAGCATCTTGATCGTTTGTTAAAGGAAGATCAAGGAACGGCTATTAGAGATTTAAGGGAGTGGCGTAACATCCTCGATATGTATTCCATTCAACGTCTGTCCCGATTTTTCACCTCATCCAGCGAACGGGCCAATCGCTTACGCCAGAGCAACCCCTTTTTTGCCATCTTAAACTCCGATGAAAGGGCTCAACTGGTCGATGACTTGGAGGAAATAAATGACACGTGATCAACTTGAACACGCAATCCGGGCAGCCTGTGATGTTTCAAAGGACACCGAGAAAATGATTGATGTAAAAATCCTTACAGAAAGAATAAGCTCACTAAATGTGAAAGAGCAGCTACGAGAGCGTCTTCTTCAGTGGGTAAAAATCACCGCAGAGGAATTGGAAGCTCCTGAATAAAGCCGGCAAATGTCTATTTTGGGTGTCCTGCAATCAAATGATTCTGGTTTTGATATTTAAGCGGGATCAACAATGTCCCCTATCCCCGTTTCTTCCTTATTTGTGTCCGAAAACGTATTTTTTTATCAGCGTTGCTCTGCCGACATTCAACTGTGATTTTTCGGGCCTCATGGTCGAGTTTAGGGCAAAGGGCGAAGAAGTGTCGGGGAAAACTACCCAAAAAACTAGGGAGAAAACTACCCAGAAAATTCTATCTATCCTTAAAGAAAACCCGTCGGCCAGTAGAAAAGAGATAGCTCTAATTCTTGGTGATATTACGGAAGATGGTGTCAAATATCAATTATATAAAATGAAAAAGGAGAGGATATTAGAGCGCATTGGTCCAGCTAAAGGCGGTTACTGGAAAAAAATAAAGGATACCATCCTACCCTCAGCAACAAAACCCCGCATGAACTCCGTCTTACTGCCGGCAACTACAACGAAAGCCGGAGCCCAGTTTCTCGCTAACCAATTGAACCGACCGGCTTCCGGCTTCCGCCGGAATGACTAAAAACTGTCTTTTGATTACTTTTTATCAACCAAGATATCAGTTTTTATTCTACCGCTTCGATTTTTTTGATTTTTACTGATAGAAAAAAATTACCCTGCCTAAGAAATAATAGACCCTTGACTTGTACATGCAAAAGATGTACACTGCAAACATGAAATACGACTGGAATCCAGAAAAAAATGAATGGCTAAAAAAGGAAAGAAAACTATCTTTTGAACAGGTAGTTTTTCATTTATCACAAGGTGATGTGTGGAAAATCGCAGACCATCCGGATCAACAAAAATATCCAGGTCAAAAAATCTACTTTGTTATCATTGAAGATTATATTTGCATGGTCCCGCATGTTATCCAGGAAGGATACGTATTTTTAAAAACAATTATCCCGAGTAGAAAAGCTACAAAGGCATATCAAAAAGAACAGGGAGGACAAAAATGAAATACGATAAAGAAGAAAAAGACATCATAGATGCTTATGAAAGTGGAAAAATGAAACTTTCTACACCATCGAAAAAGGAGTTGGAAAATATTAAAGCTATAGCCAAAAGTACTTTTAAAAAGGACAAAAGAATCACAATAAGACTTTACGACCATGATTATAAAGGGATTCAAAAAAAAGCATTGGAAATGGGTATCCCATATCAAACTCTAATCTCAGCTATGATTCACCGATACATCGAGGGGGAATTAATATCAAAGGATGGATGACATCACAATGCACCTGATCAGCTACAATTCAATGGGTGTCAGGCCTACATGCGATAGATGTAAACTGTGTAGATCTGACACTATTGAGTATTTATTTTTGCCCTGTCCCCCTTT
>JAFDHL010000296.1 GCA_019308785.1 Deltaproteobacteria bacterium | reverse complement strand
AAGACACGAAAGGTCCACAACCTTATCCTTATGCCGGACATGTCATCTGTTATCAAACTGAATGAGCGACTGGATCGAATCGGTAATATCACCTCTGACGGCAGGCCGATCCTGGGCCTGGACTCGAGAGACTTGATGGAAATCACGCTTGAGACCAGTGACAGGGCCTTTTTTATCCCGGCCCATGTCTGGACACCTTGGTTTTCAGTGTTTGGATCCAAGTCGGGCTTTGACACACTTGAAGAATGCTTTGAAGACCTTACGGATCACATCCATGCATTAGAAACAGGGCTCTCTTCCGATCCGCCCATGAACCGGCTCATTTCGGCCCTTGACAATTATATCCTGATTTCAAATTCAGATGCACATTCCCCCGGCAAACTGGGGCGTGAGGCCAATATCTTTGACACGAATCTCGATTATGACGACATGATCCGGGCCATGACCGGAGGCAAAGGCTTTCTGGGAACCGTGGAATTCTATCCGGAAGAGGGAAAATATCACCTTGACGGTCATCGTAAATGCGAGACCAGACTTCAACCGGCGGAAACCAGGGACCTTCAAGGAATTTGCCCAGTATGTGGAAAACCTTTGACCGTCGGGGTACTCCACAGGATCTACGATCTTGCAGACCGCGACACTCCCTTGCTGACAAAGGATTTTTTCAGCCTGATTCCATTGCAAGAAGTCCTCTCCGAACTCTTAAGCTGCGGCCCCTTAACAAAAAAGGTCATGTCACACTACGAACAGCTGCTTATTGAGCTCGGGCCGGAGCTACAGATCCTGATGGATACCGCTGCCGGCGATATTGAGCAGGCAGGCGGGCCTGTCCTTGCCGAGGCCATAGTGATCCGGGAGGAAGGCTATGACGGAGAGTACGGAACTATACGTTTGTTTGCTGAAGCGGAAAAACAGGCCATCGCCGGGCAGATGGCGCTTTTTGCCCCTGCCCGGGAAAAACGCTCAGGGCGAAAAATATTGCCGTCTGTCAGAAAAAAGGCTGCGGCAGAAACGCAAGCACTGCTTGTTAAAGACCCTGTTTCACAGACAGACCCGATCCTCGGCCCCCTGAACCCGGAACAGGAAGTGGCCGTGCTCCACCAGGGCGGGCATCTGCTGATTGTTGCCGGCCCCGGTACCGGCAAAACCATGACCCTGACCCATAAAATTGCTTACCTGATCCGCTCGGGCCTTGCAGCACCGGAACAGATCCTCGCCCTCACATTTACAAGAAAAGCTGCAAAAGAAATGGAACAAAGGATCTCCACACTACTCGGGGATTTAGGAATCAAGGAAGTCCGAGTTGCGACCTTTCACGGCTTTTGCCTGGACATCCTTAGAAACGAAAAAGACAAAACGGACCTTCCCACTGATTTTATGCTTTGCTCGGAGGTGGATGCAGGCAATATTGCAAAAGAAATACTTTCCGGATCAGGCTGGGCCCTCGCGAAGAGGTTTTCGATCATGATTTCCATCCTTTGTTTGAAAAATACCAGCGCAGGTTGAGAGGTTTAGGCATGCTGGACCTTGACGATCTGGAAGTTGAAACCTTGAGGCTCTTACTGAATTATCCCGAAGTCTCCCTGACATACAGCAAAAGGTTTCCATGGGTCTTTGTGGATGAGTACCAGGATACAAATCATGTTCAGGTAGAACTTCTAAAAACGCTTGTTCACGCTGATTCGGGAATAATATGCGCGATTGGAGATCCGGATCAGGCCATCTACGGGTTTCGCGGTGCTGACGTTAAAAATTTCCACAGATTCAAGGACGATTTTCCCGGGACAAGGGAAATTGCACTTACGAGGAATTACCGCTCCAGTAAAATCATACTCGAAGCCTCCGCCGCTATCATGGGAAAGGAGAAACCCCTTCAATGTGAATCCCCGGGAAAGCCCGTCTCCCTTGCGCACTGCCGGACAGAACCTGAAGAGGCAGAGATGATCGTGGAGCAGGTGGAAAGACTTATAGGCGGTACTACCTATTTTTCCCTTGACAGCGGCCGTGTGGCGTCCCACGAGGGCGAGCTGTCCCTGGGGTTCGGTGATATTGGGGTCCTTTTCCGGTTAAATGCCCAGGGGGAAGCCCTGGAAGAGGCCCTGGACAGGTCCGGAATCCCGTTTGTTCGATCCGGTCAAGCGCCTCTCATCAACCGATATCCGGTCAATATTCTCTGGCGTTTTTTCCAGACCCTTCAATCCCCTGATAACCCTTACTATTCGCAGCGTTATCAGGCCGTTTTAGCCGTTACCGGATTAGGGACAAAAGCGGCCATTGAAGGGTTTCAGGCCCCCACGGGAATCCGAGGAGGCAATTCGCCACCTCAGGCGACTGGCAGCAGGTTTTGAAGATATGAAAACATTTCTGGATATGCTTTCTCTGGAAAGGGGCATCGACCATGCGGTACTTGCAGGTGATCGCGTAGCCCTGATGTCTCTCCACGCGGCCAAGGGCCTTGAATGGCCGGTGGTCTTTATTACAGGCTGTGAGGATCGGCTGTTACCTTGTTCCCTATTCGGGACAAGAGACGACGAAGAAGAAAGGCGGCTTTTTTATGTGGGAATGACCCGGGCCCATTCACGGCTTATCCTGTCCCATGTCGGCCGACGGACAATTAATGGACGTGTCCTCCCAATGAAGCCCTCACCGTTCCTTGACGACATACCCGGAGACTTATGTATTCCTTTGGATCGAAGGGAATGGAAACGCAAAGGTAAGGCACACAAGCAACTGGATCTATTTAAATAATCCATTTTAATGTTTTTTCATTTTCTGTATCAGGCTTGATTTGCGATCATAAGACGTTTTTTCATATTTGATAAATGAGCAAGTTGTGCCCCCTTTCCACAGGATCTGGAGGCGAGTCAATACATCGCTTGACAGTTCGATTCTTCTTGTTTGATATCAAAAATTCTGAACAAACTTCAAAAAATAAGATACTATCAGACATCACAAGATGAGCTATCTTGATGAAGAGTAGTAAATCATATTGTTTTCTTAACTAAATTTCTGCACAAACATCCCCCTTTATAGACTTCTTGACGTTGCCAATACTCGTTCCATTTCGCAGTTCAATGAACGGTTAAAAAATGCTTGACATTTATCCTACAATGCAGTATCCTACAATTTAGCATACAAGATTTTTTATGGAGGAAAGTGGGTGATTGGTGAAAGTCCTTATTTATATTGGAAAAATCATATCGTAGATAAAATCATTGAAAGGCATGGAGTATGCCCGGAAGAGGTTGAAGAGGTAATCCTGGAAGATGAACCTGAGGTGGTGAGGCATGGCCAGGATAGGTATCTCATTCAGGGTCAAACCGCAGCCGGCCGTTATCTTTTTATCGTTTTGGAACAAGAGAGTAAGGGGATCTATGTCCCTATAACAGCCCG
Organism: Deltaproteobacteria bacterium; assembly: GCA_019308785.1. GTDB lineage: Bacteria > Desulfobacterota > DSM-4660 > Desulfatiglandales > Desulfatiglandaceae > JAFDHL01. Next base: position 2,372 of record JAFDHL010000296.1, on the reverse strand, counting down.
AGATATGTCAGTAAAAGAGAAACAATCCTTCAAAAAACGACGCATAAAAAAGCATTATTGAAAAAGCCGGAAAAAACATACTAACCGACCACTTTTTGTTTTAATTAATCATTCGAACCCCAAAAGGAGGGCTAACGTGAAAGAGCTCAAACTTAATAGAAATATAGAACGAGAAAAATTGCAGGACGAAGGAAGCCCGAATTACTGGGATACGCACGACAGCACCAAAGTCTTTGAGACAGCGGAAAGAGTTAAATTTGAAATAGCCAGGCCGGATGTTAATTGCCACCACTGCGGGTCCTCTCGCCTTCGCAAACGTATGATCGACCTTCCGGTCCTTGAAGACACGATTTCTTTTAAGAAAGCTAAAATTGTCTATTGTGCTGACTGCAAAATTTCCGAAATACCAGAAGAAAGCCTGAAAGAGTTTGAAGGCAGGCTGGAGCGCCTCGGGGCAAAGGTGGACAGTCATACCTTCTCGGCGGTAGTAAGGGAGGGACTAGCCGCTTATGAAAAGAAATATGCCGAAAAAGTAAACCAGAGGAAAGTAATGTCTATCTATTTTCCCAAGAAGGAGGGAGCACCGGCAAAGGCACAAATCTCCTTGCTGGTTTCTGATCAGCTTTATCCAATCCTGCGTTCATTGACCAGTGAAGATGTTCGGAGTCTACTTGGCTTACAGTATTATGAAGACCTGGAGAAAGAAGCAAAGAAACATGATCGGAGTATTAGCCAATACCTTAAACACGAAATCGGGAAAAGATCTCTCATTGATAACTCGAGAACTAACAAAAGCCTATCGAAAGATACTGAATTTGGAGTCAAACGTGAAGAGGCAAGTGCAATGCATCCTTCCAAGGCTAAGATTCTTATTTTGCGCCCAGGAAAAATTGGTGCCGGCCATTTTGTTGAAGAGCCTTTTAGAACTTACAAGCTTGCTGCGCACTCGGTTGAAGCAGAGGAGGGAATCTATCTTATTTCTGAAGGAGAGAAATTTGTTGGACAGTTATCTCATGATTTTGCAACGGACAATCTTGTTTTTAAAGTAATAACAGATGATGTTGGCCTAAAAACATTTGATCTGAAATTGGTGCTGAAAGACGGTAGCGAACAATTCAGGCAAGATGCCAAGGTAGAAAACGGGCAGATTTTACTTATGGCAGACACAGAGCGTTACGAGCAAGACGTTGCCGAACTTGTTCTGACATTGAAATAAAGAAATGAGGGCATAATGAATGAAAATGAAGTCGTCTATAAATTGAAACGACTCGAAGATGAACTTCGTAAAGCAATGCTGCTGGCTCTCCTAAGTTGATACATGCCGTTATCTCAACTCTACCCTTAAAGGGCCCTTTTCAGTACCAAAATGGAGGGTCTAAGCCTTGAAATAGGACTTTTTTCAAATGATTTCGTTATTAAATCAGATACTTAGCATGGCGACCTCAGCCCACAGCCCACAGCAATATCTCATTCAGCCGGATACGGCCTCGGCGATCCTGCCTATCAGTTCAAAGGCCTCATCCATGTTGAAACTATCGAAATCCGCAGGTCGAAGCACGGGCCTTAATTGACCTTCCAGCTGCCGATCAAGCTCCTGCTTATATTCCAAAGAGATGTCAACCGGGGTGTTGCCCGGTACATCGAGCTTTTGTTTCACCATAATGAGGAAATCATGATCATCGATACCCAGCTTCGTTTTGCGGACGGCATAGAACAGGTCGAATAAATCCCGGATGGCAGGTTCTGTCCTGGTTAGAGCTGCACGGACTTTTTCTGCATATGCCTCCTTCATGTCCATGGCATGGACTGTAAAAACGGGAAGAAGGGGCTGGCCACTAAAGGGATTCACAACGATTGTGCGGGTCTCACCTGTTAGCGATGGACGAAGGAGGGGTTCACGGATGCCGATTTCAATCTTGATTCTCTCCTGCTTATCCATCACATTCGAATCGTATTCAAGATACCCGATATATTGTCGCGATTCATTATGCCCTATGAAAGCTTTTGAAACGGCAACTCTGGGAATGATAGCGGACAGTTCACTAAAAATACCCTTAATGGGGTCCATCTCAGAGCGTCTCTGATTTCGAGGAGTATCCACTGCAACCGGAATGACCAAATCCAGATCTTCGCTGAGTCTGTAGAAATCCGCGTAAACCTTGCTCAGACAGGTCCCTCCTTTAAAAACAAGCGGTGTATTCCGCTCAAAAAAGTGATGCAGAATCAATGAGCAATAGTAGTCCTTTTCGATCAGGCTTGCCGTAAACCCCGTAACGGCTTCCGAATATGACAAAGCCTCCCGGAAGATGTCCGGATCCGTATCGTGAGGATATGAAAAGTTCACCTCATCCATTAACAATGATTCCCCACTT
>JAFDHL010000037.1 GCA_019308785.1 Deltaproteobacteria bacterium | reverse complement strand
AGAAATCAAACCATACAACTCTTCTCTCGGAAACCTTGCGGTCACCCGATAAACCAATACTGCTAAATCGTCAGCCAACTCAAATGCACGAAGTTTTGTGTGATCACGCATGATCTGTTCCCTTCTACTTTCTACCTTCGACCTTCAGTCTTCAGTCTTTACAGCCTTCCACCTTCAGTCTATCCATCTGAGTAGATACGACAGGCTTTACGTCTTCTCACCGTAATATTCTGCGTAATATTTGTGGTAGTACTTATAATAACCCTCTCTCTTGACATCCACCTGGCTGAGAACAACACCGACCAGTCTGGCCTGGGAACTCCGGATCTGCTCAACGGTTTTCTTGACAAGTTCCCGGTTCACCTGGCCGGCTTTAACCATGAGTAGAACCCCGTCTGTTTGGGGAGCCAGGATAAGCGCATCGCTTGTGGGCAGAACAGGTGGCGTATCGATTATCAGGGCATCGAACCGCCTTTTAAGATAGGATAACAAAAAAGACATCCTGTTAGAGTCCAGGAGTTCGGCAGGCTTGGGCGGACGAGGGCCGCTTGGCAGGATAAAGAGGTTTTTTACGCCGGTTTTCACGATGGCTGCACTGATCATTTTCTGCAGGTACGGGAATTCCTCTTCCCCTATTACCACCTGCTTGTAGATTTTCTTCAAATCAGCGGGATCAAATGAAGGCCGGTCGAAATGAGACTCCGGGAATTTCTCAAATGAAAACTCGCCCGATCTAAATTGGAGGGCGGTCCTCAGACCCTCAATCATATGGAGGGTGATGAAGCCTGCCAGGCCTTCCTCGTTCACAAGGCCCATGTTGATCAGTATGAAGCCCAGTTTCTGGCCGGTATTCCTTTTCCGGACAAGGGCCTGCTTTGCCTGATCCTTAGTGATCACGTTGTCTTTTACCAGAAGCGTGGCCAGCTTCCTGTCCTTCGGTCTTGTAAGCCACTGGACATCCACGAGTTCGCCGTTCAGGAAATAAGTATCTATCTGCTCTTTTTCCTCGGTAAGGTGCAAAACCCCGGTCTTTTTTCGAAATGAGAGCAACCAGAAAAGGTCACTCACACCGAACTGTGAAAGGGAACCGGACCGTACATCAGTAGCAAAGGTATTGGAGAGAAGACCGGTAAGGCCCGGAGAATCGTGAGAGGAGATTATTTGGTTAAGCACCGGTTTCCGCAAGTCGGCATCCACCATCAGGACCGATTTTCCGGCCTGTGCAATGGTATAGGACAGATTGGCCACGGTGGTTGACTTTGCCTCCTTCTCACCGGCGCTTGTGACCAGAAGTGCCCGAAAATCCTTTTCCATGAAAGAAAAGTGGATATTAGTGCGCAGGGTCCGGTAGCTTTCAGCAAACCGGGAGTGGGTGGTGTATTTGTCCAGAAACAGCTTTGCCAATATATCGGTTCCGGGCCTGCGGGTTTTTTTTCTTATTTTCATCATCAGTTACTGGTTACTGGTTACTGGTTACTGGTTACTGGATGCTTGATACTGGTTACTGGTTACTGGATGCTGGAACGAAGTTCCATTCCTATCAGCTATGAGCTATGAGCTGGCATGAAATGCCATCACTTGTTACTTCCCCGCCTTCGCGGGGACAGGCTTTGCCCGGGACGACTTATCCGCTGCCTGATCAGCTAACGGAATCACGGATAAGACCGGCAGATCGAGATATTTCTGTATATCATCTTCGGTACGCAGGGTCCTGTCGAGATATTCCCGCAGAAAACTGAGGCCGATTCCGATCATGAGCCCGAAGATTATGCCCAGTATGAGATTTCTTTTCTTGTTTGGGCTGACAGGAAATCTCGGCAAGTTCGCCTTTTCTGTAACCCTTATGTTAGACACATCGATATTTCCCGTAATGTCTGTCTCCTTTAGCCTGGAAAGGAGGGTATCATACAGGTTCTGGTTCATTTCCACGTTCCGCTTCAGGATTGTATATTTTAATTCCTTTCTGTTGATCTCTATACCCTCTTTTTCAAAGTCGGCCATTGTATTTTGAAGGACCCTTTCCCTGGTCAGCAGGACCTCCCGCTCGGCCTTCAGACTATCCAGCTCCTTTTTTATCTCCCGACGCAGTTTATGCCCGATGTTGTCTATGCTCGTCTTGACCTGGATCACCTTGGGGTGTTTGGATTTGTATGTCTTGCTGATGCGGGAAAATTCGACCTCTGCATTGACCAGTTGTCCGTAAAGATCATTGATGAGTTCATTTTCTATCAGGGAACGAAGATGCGGGATGTCCTTACCTGATTTCGTGACTCGCCCCAATTGCGCTAATTTGGCGTCCAACTCAAGTCGCCTGTTCCTGGCCTTGATATAGGCATCATTAAACTCGGTTATCTTCTGTGCTATAAGCCTTTGACTCTCTTCCATGGAGATAAGTTTTGCGCTCTGCTTATATGCCAGAAACTCCTCTTCGGCGTCTTCCAGCTTTTTCTTCATCCCGTACAAATGATCCGTGAGCCAGCCTAAAGTACTCTGGGAGGATTTGAGCCGGTTATCAATATTGAAATCTATATAGGCCTGGGACAATGCGTTGGCAATGTCCTTCGCCATAACAGGATCAAAGTTCAGGACATGCACGTTTAAGAGGCGGGTATCCTCGATATTTTCTATTTCCACCATGCTTTGCAGCACCTTGACCAGTGCGGCCAGTTTCTCCTCAGGGGAAGGTAATTCCTCTTTTTTCTTTCCCAGCAGGAGGCGCACATTTTTTTTGAACCGCGATATGAACTGTTTTAAGAAACTGATCTCCTCCAATTTTTCTTTATCCCCGGGCCTGTTCATCTGGTCCAACTTCATGCCCCTTATTACCCTTTCAATAACCGGACGGGAGGTGATGAGTTCGAAATGGGTATTAAATGTCAGGGATTCCGACAGATAGGTCTCATAGTCCATCCTCTGTCCGGTAAGGGGGGATTGGGTCCTTTCCTTGTCGATAATCAGGGTGGCGGTGGCACGATATATGGGAATCAGCTGGGAATTGTGCAACAGGACCAGGCTGACCATAATAATCAGCGAGACTATAACAGTCCACTTGTTCGTGAGAAGGACATGATAGTAATCAGTGAGATGTATTGTTTGTTCTTCTTCCATTTAAAAGATAGCTCACAGCTCACAGCTCATAGCTGATAGCTCATAGCTGATAGCTCACAGCTGATAGCGATGAAAAGATAAAGACAAAAGCAAAAAACAGTCTCACAGGCCACTGCGTGGCAGCTCACGGCTCATAGCTGATAGCTCACAGCTCAAAGCTGATGGCTCACGGCTCAAAGCTCACAGCTCAAAGCTCACGGCTCAAAGCTCACAGGTAAAAGCAGTGACGAGTCGTCAATCGTCACTTTTTTACAGCCACGTTTCGGGGACATGCAGGCGGTCACCGGGCTTCAGTTCAATATCCGGGATTTTCCCCTCCTTCACACGGTTGAGGTTTATCTTGATGATTTCTACCCCTTTTCCCTTTTTACGGATGATTCGCGTTCGATTCGGGGCGGCAAACCTGTCAAAACCTCCGGCCATAATACAGGCATTCATGGCGGTCATGCCCGGCTGGTAGTCATAAAGACCGGGTTTTTTTACCTCACCTTCGACATATATCTTTGACACGGCCAGATCAAGCGCCTTCTTGAGCGGGATATAAACCACATCGCCGGGCTCGAGGATCAGGTTTACGCTCATGTCACCCCTGTCCAGGAGTCTCTGGAGATCCACTTTTATTGGTTCCTTACGGGATGCAAGGTCCTCTACCTTTTCCCCGGATATTACTTCATCAGCAGAACTCCTCATGATATAGGCCACATTGCCGCGTTCGAGCGAAACCCCTTCGGCTTTGGCTATCAACTCCAACAGGCTGGCTTCCGTGGTCATCTCATAAAGGCCGGGCTTCTCCACCGCACCGGTGATGTAGTAATGCAGGCTGTGGTACTCTTTTATATAGATATTTACCTTGGGATTTACAAAATAGTCCGTGGCCAAGGGTTCGGTGATCTGTTTTTCCAGTTGACTTGGAGTCAACCCCTCGGCCTTGATGGCGCCGATGAACGGGGCATTAATCGTGCCATCGGCCGAGACAGTCAGATTCCCCTCATGCTGCTTTTCTCCACCCGCATGGATTGTGAGTGTGAGCACGTCATTCGGGCCGATTCGGTAGGCCTTGCCCTGTGAACCTGATATGGCGGGGAATATAAGGAGGACTATCTGGAATAATAACGGAAGGACATATCCCGGTTTCATAGCTGTTACACAAATATTGATAACCTCGCAAAAAGTCGCGTTGCGCCTTTTTATTAGGCGGGGAAATGCGTCAGCATCAATCAGGTCCCGCCGCAGAGCGACGGAACCAGGGTTAACTCCTCCGCCATTTGAAATAAATTCAATCCCGCGTACCGCGGGACCACCCTCACTCTCCCGCTGTGCGGGATTGACGGACTTTTTACGAGTCCGTCAATATTGATATTCATTATCAGTAATACAGGCTTTCCTCGGTGTACCCTCCCCTGCTTGCGAGATCAAAATTGAAATCGAATTTCAGGACAGCAAATCTATTGTCATAACTAAACCCGGACAGATTCGAGTCCCGCTCCTCAATACCTCCCATAATTGAGAGCTCTAACCGTCGCGTAAGCAGATACCCGAGACTGGCCGAGACCCTGTATGTGCGATCATCTCTTAGGTCATTATTCCCTGTAGGGGTGAGCCCCCTGTATGTCTCATAGTCGCTTAACTGGTAATACCCCTTGACCCTGGCATTAATCTTATCCGCAAACACATGCCCGGCATCCAGGGTGAAGCGATGGGCCGTGTAAAGGCTACCTACATTGTTGAAGTTTCTTTCGACAGCAATATAAAGATGGGTCTTTGCCCTTATATATCGCTTCCCGAGACGGCGCCTCGACTCGGGGGGCGGCGGGTTCTCTCCGAGTATAGATATTTTATAGCCAAGGATGCCCTTGTCTGCCAGGAGAGGGTCATCAAAATTGCGATTATGGTACGCGAGCCCGGCATCAAAGGCATAATACTTGTAGCGCTTTTCGAATAACAGTTTTACCTGGTTAGAGGTATAGTCGGAACCTCCCTGCTCATAATTCATTATCCAGTGCTGGCATTCAAGGTCAAATGTTGTTGTGCGTGTAGGCCCGTAGAGCAGGTTAAGGATCACCCTGTGTTCATCAAAATCACCACTTCCGGTATCAATATAATCTTTATGAGTCCAGCGGTAACGCAGCCCCGCGGAAAACTTGTTCTCAAAATCATAAAAAATCAGGGGGGTCAGGCGATTGATATAGTATTTTCTCCATTCAATATTGTCACTGAGCCTGTCATAATAGGTCGGATATCGGGTCAGATAAAATCCGTCATCCAGACCCACTGTCAGTCGCTCGGTTGGATGGTGCTTGAGATCCAGGGCCGCTAAATGACCGACATAATCATTATCATCCGCCGGCCGTTGACCGGCAGGGACATCATTCACATCGTCGTAGTGATATGCCTCCAGGGTGTAATGAAAAAGCACTTTGGTCTTGGGCGTTTCTATCCCTATCTGAATTCCGGGTTGGAAGAGTAATGTGTATACGTCCCTTTCATTATTTTCCGTCAAGAAAAAATTGCTTTCAACCCGGCTGCTGAGCGTGACCATGGGCTTTATCTTTATCTTTGGTCCATCAGCCAATCCCGCCCCGGGAAAAAACGGGGTCAAGATGAAAACCGCAAAAAAGATCAACAAGTTTTTGCGAGCATTATTCAAATCAGTGCAATATCCGGTCTTCATAAGATTTAGTTCTTCCCATAAAAATCAATGCTCCTCTCCTTTTGCAAGGGAGGAGCTTATGGGCCTCACAATAGAAGCATCTCGCCCTGAAACACCCGGCTAAGTCCCTGTTTATAAGGGAAATATTCTCTGCTACGTTCCGCTGCCAGAATACGTGTCACCAATAGGCGGCAAACCGGCAAAGCCTACGGGCATGTCATAGGCTTCGATTGTTTTCAGATACAATCCCGTTCCAACAACCCAGCCGTACTTTTTGAACAGTTTTACAAGCGATATCTTTGCAACCGGTTTTTCCATGCCTGGCTCGGGCCAGAGATAGTTAACATAGCCCCCGCCGCTTTCAAGACAGATATTGATGAAATCAACGAAGATCAGTTTGCCGGTAGCATCCCTGATATTCGTAACAACATGCCCGTTCAATTGCTCATTAACGGGATCCATCAGCATCGTACCCTGAAGGTCATTTATCCAGAAATAATGTTTTTTCTCAGGGCCATATCGATAGTTTTTTACAAATTCCATACATTTTTTCTTTTTCTCTTCAGGGCTCAGACTCGCATCTTTCTGGATAGCATCAAGGGTTTGTAATACCTCCTCCATGGCTACTTCCGGGGTCTGATCGTATGTACTTTTCCCGGGCTTTTGAGGTTTATCGGTTGCTGCTTTTGCTAAACGGATGTACGAGTTTCCGGAATTTAGGAGCTTGTCCGGCCCGGGAGACAATTCTCCGGCCGCAAGGGTGGAAACAAAAAATGTAACAGCAAAAAAAACGAAAATGGAAATTCTTGCGCATTTTGAGACATTCATAGACTTTTCCATCACCTATCTCCTTTTTATCTAACTAAGATAAATTGTATTAAACTTATCTTAATAAAACGTTTGGCAACTTAATCGATATATATTATAATTGTAAAAACATATTTGTCAAAGCAAATTTTCAGGAACCGGATAAAAGAAAGTATTTGCCGCAGACACACGCGGACATACGCAGACGTTAAGGACAGTAATGAGCATTATGGGATTTGCGATTTGCGATTGATGATTGAAAAGATAAAGACAAAAACAAAACATGGCTCATAGCTGATAGCTCATAGGAAAAGATAAAAATAAAAACCTATCTCACAGGCCACTGCGTGGCAGCTCATAGCTGATAGCTCAAAGCAATGGCACTTTGTGCCGGCTCATAGCTCATAGCTCAAAGCTGGCAGGCAGAAAAGACAAAAGCAAAAACATGCCAATAGTAGTATCGGTAGATCAGACATATTTAATAAGTCAGGAGGCCAGGGTTGCCATGAAAAAACGACTCTTTTTCCCATTTATTTTCGCTTTATCATTATCCCTTTTTTGCTGCGGTCAAGAGCAGGCTGATAAAAAAGAAATTCTGGCAAAAATAAACGATTATGAGCTGACACTAAAAGAATTTGAAGGCCAATTAGTCGCAGACCTGAGTCTGGATGAAGACTTTAAGGTGACAAATGAAGCAAAGAAAGGGTTTCTTGAACAGCTCATAAAAAAAGAACTCCTTATCCAGGAGGCCAAGAAACTAAACCTGGACAGAAAGGAAAATTTCATCAGGACGATCGAACGCTACTGGGAATCTACACTTATCAGGAACTTGATGGAGTTGAAGGGGAAAGAGATCGTCGAGAGGGTCTACGTTTCTCAGGAGGAAATCGAGGCCCGCTATAAAGAGATGCAAAAGTCAGAAGAGGAGCTTTCCCCCCTTGAAGAGATACAGTCAAAAATTGCCGAAGAAATAAAGGAACAGAAGAAACGTAAGAGGTTGATGGAATGGATCAATGACTTGAGAAAAAATGCCAGGATTGAGATTGATGACAAACTGCTAAATAGTAAATAGTGATGGCATTTCATGCCAGCTCACAGCTCACAGCTCAAAGCTGATAGGGAAAAAGACCAAAACAAAGACTGGCTCACGCAGAGCTCGCAGAGACGCAGAGGGTTAAATACAAAAAACAAAAGCAAAAACAGTCTCACGCAAAGGCGCAAAGACGCTAAGGGTTAAAAGCAAAAGATAAAAGCATGGCACTGCGTGCCGGCTCATGCTTGTCCCCGCGAAGGCGGGGAGCTCATAGCTCATAGGCAATAAAAATAAAGAAAAAAAGCGGTATTAAAACAAAAGGAGATAACAATGTCTCAAAAACGTACATATAAGAGAAGACATTTTTTTGTCAAGAAGGAGTATCAATTCAAATTCATATTAAAGTTCTGTCTCATTATTCTGGTGGGATCTATTATATCCACCGGACTGGTTTTGCTCTTTTCTCGAGGAACTTTAACATCTTCATTTGAACATTCGAAGTTAGTTGTAACAAACACAGCTACTGCCATCCTGCCGGCCGTGATCCTTACTAACATCATCACCATCCTTATAATCTCCCTGGCCACCATAGTGGTCGTCCTATTTATCTCTCACAAGATAGCAGGCCCCCTGTTCCGTTTTGAAAAAGAACTGAAGGAGATCGGAGAAGGAGATCTCACAAAAGTTATCAGACTCAGAAAAAAGGACCAGATCACGGATATGGCGGAGAGTCTGAACAGTATGACGTCAAATCTCCGTGACAGGGTTCTTGCAATTCAAACCGGGGTGACACAGGTCCTTGAATCCGCTTCAAAACAGAACGCCCCGGAAGGATTAATCGAAGAGCTGGATAACCTACACATAAACATCCACAAGAACTTCAAGATTTAGGCCCGGTATTTCGTTTCATGATCTTAAGAAGACATTTAATAACCTTTTTGCTCTTCATGGTGGCGATAGACCTTTTTCTGCTGAGTCCGGCTACCCAGGCAAGAGGGGAAGGGCTGTGGCGACGCCTTGAAACCAGGCGCACCATCATCCAATACAAGACTTTGAGTGACCTTAAAAAATTCGATCGTCAAATCGATTATTCGCCGGGTGTATCAAGTCTTGGCAGGATTTTCGGGTCTTCCGGTTCGAGTGGTTCAAGAAACGCCCTCTCCAACAAAATAGACGCCTTATATGAAAGGGTCCAGGAGATACTGGAGATGCGCGGAAAAATGAAAAAGGTAATTATCAATTTATATTCGAACGAATATCAACTGGATCAAGCCTATTACAGGATTACCAAGAGAAGTTGTCGTATCCGGGCCTGGTATATATATGAATCGAATACGGTATATATCAACGTCAATGATGTTCACGAGGGTATGTTGGCACACGAGATAGCCCACGCCATTATCGATCATTATCTCCTGATTCGTCCTCCAAGGGCCACAGCCGAGATTCTGGCCCATTATGTGGATGAACATCTCCGCCGTTGAAAAAAAGACTACCTCTCACAGAGACACTGAGTTTAAAAAATAAAAGATTAAAGAAAGTGAATAGTGAGTAGTGAATCTTCAATATTCAATGATCAATACCCAATACCTAATACCTGACGGCTAAGAGCTAACGATGTGACGGATACCGAAAGGTTACAGCCGGCGGCCGAAATCCAAGGTGTTTTTGTTGATACTGATGCGCATCTGTTGCTGGAACATCTCATGGCCGGTATCCGTAAAGGGGAGATAGACAAGGGTTGAATCTAATATCTTGAAGCTGACGCGCGGCAGGAGGGGCAAAACATCCTTTTTGTTAAAGGTCGAACTGGCGAGGATCATCTTCATGGCCTGGGTTGCTTCGGTATGGGGCAGGGTCACGGGATAGAGTTTCTTGTTTTGGATTTCCTTTTCCCCCTGAAAGAGTTTTTGGGTGATTGTAAACTGTCTTGAAAGGTGCAAAAAGACCTTGGGCCGGATTTTAAAGGCCGGACTCCAGAAACTCATTGGTTCGCCTTCCCATTCCTTTCCGACTACTCTTGGCTGATTGGTGAACCGGATGAAATCGGCAAAAGAACTGATTTCTATCCCATCCGCGACGGCCGATGTTCTCCAGAAGGGCAAATAAACAGCGTCTTTTTCCTGTCCAGGGACAAGCCGGAAGTTCACCTGTGTAAACCTGCCTTTTGACGCGGCCCAGGCCGTCTGGCAGTTACTACAGGTAAGGACCACGCTGTCCCTTTCACCTTCCAGATTCCAGCCGCACTGCGGGCAGAGGGTGGCAATAAAATGGAGTTTCCACCGGGGGTTTTTCATTGTGGCCGGCGTTAGGATGTCCTCGCCCTCTGGAATTTTCGCAATGGGCCGGTTCAATACTGCATCAAAAATCCTGTTTCCCTCCACAAACAGCGGGAGATAGATAATGCTTAACGTCTCCCCGATGTAAGCACGGTGAAAAACCTCACCGGATGAGGAAGAGGGAATCCTCCCGGCTTTCGCCAAGATGTCGGCCGCCTTAAGGGAGAACTTCAGAAACGAGCCTCCTGTACCCGTTTCGAGGAATCTCATTTTCATTGCCTGGGGTCTGAGCCCGAGAGATGAAGGAATGCCCTTAAACGGCAGCCCCACATGCGTGATGTCCACAACGCGATGGCCGACAGTCCGACCCTGGCAATAGAATACATTGCCTCTAAAGCGAAGATAAGGGGCGTAGATCAACTCCTTGTCAGGGGCCCTGTTTGGCAGGACAAAACGGAAATAATCAGTGGCAAAAAGGAAGTTTTTTACGTTGCAATAGGGACAAAGCAGTAAATGGTCGGTTTCATCCAGTTCGATAGTCGCGCCGCACTGCGGACACTCTTGCTCGACAATAAAGCCCATTATAATTTTTTAGCTGTTAGCCGTTAGGTGTTAGGTGTTAGCTTGCATGAAATGCCATCACTCGTCACTGTCTTTAGTCTTTTAGCTGAAAGCTGTTAGCTGTCAGCTGTCAGCCGCCACGCAGTGGCCAGTTAGACAGGACCAATAGGATTGTTGATTGTCGATTTACGATTGAATCCGCCTCCGGCGGAAGGAAAAGACTCTGTGACTCTGCGAGCTCTGCGAGAGACATGTCAAAAACAGAGTCCTGCTTGCCCGCCTGGAGGGTTATCCTGTCAAAGATATTACCCTAATTTTTCGCCGCACTGATTACAGAAAGAGGCGCCGGGCAGATTCTCGGTCTTGCAATTCGAACAGATCATGGAAAGAGGCTTTTCGTCTGCCGGATGACCGCACTTGGAGCAAAATTTGGCGTTGGGCGGCAGGTTCTTGCCGCAGTTAACACATTGATCGAAAACGAGTTGCTGGTGCCCGCAATGGGGACAGAACTTTGAGTCCCTGGGAATTGAGTGCCCGCAGTCCGGACAATTGTTCTCCTGGGGGACAGGACCGGGGGAACCCCCTGTATCTCCCCCCTCTTTTGGTCTGAATGCCTCGGCAAACATGGCGGGCATCATCAATCCCATGCCCATACCAATGCCCGAACCGGCTTCTCCAGTCGATTCAGCTGCCTTTTCCATTGCCATGGCAGCCTTCATCTTGACCAGCCTGTCCAGATCCTGAATTACGCCCAATCGACTCTTGTCGTCAATGGCCTTTTGCACATCGGCCGGCGGGGTAATGGAAGTGATGTAGAGATTATCCAGGCCGAGGCCGAAGTGGCTGAAATCATCCTGAAGCCGCTTCTGAAGACCCATGGACAATTCTTCATACTGTCCGGGAAGACTAAAAATACTGTCCAGATTCTCTCCCAAATGGTCATTAAAGCGCGAGATAATGACGCGTTTTAAGTATTCTTCTATCTCTTCCGTGTTGTATTTTCCCATTGTGCCAACCAGTCTGTTGATGAATAGCACCGGCTGGACCACCTGGATATTGAATACGCCATGGGCACGGAGCCGGATAAGTCCCAGTTCCGAGTCCTTAAAGGCCACAGGATCCCTCGTTCCCCATTTGAGGTTGGGGAAGATTTTCATGTTAGCTATGTACACCTCTGCACGAAGAGGGCTGGTCATGGCCCAGGGTATGGCCAGGATTTTTGTCAGGACAGGGATATTGGCTGTTTTAAGGGTATGGCGACCAGGACCGAAGGCATCACCCGCTTTGCCTTTATAAAACAATACGCCCGCCTGGCTTTCTCTAACAATAAGTTGAGCCCCAAATTTGATTTCACCCGATCCCTGTTCGGGAATCCTGTGCACGAGTTCCTTTCCTGTTTCGTCAAACCACTCGATTACCTCTAAAAAAATCACGTTATCGGTGCCCATTGGGTCCCCCTTTCCTTGTTGATATTGTTCCGGCGCAGAGCGACGGAACCAGGGTTTGGATTATACGGAACCAGGGTTTGTCAGGTCCCGCCGCAGAGCGACGGAACCAGGGTTAGAGCGACGGAACCAGGGTTACCAGGGTTTGGATTATACGGATGAAGGGTCTCGGCTGTCAAGGCGCAAAGGTTCAGCATCCTGCATATTGACAGAACAGTTATTAGTGAGTTAGAATTAATGTACTCAGGTGTGTAGGCTGAAGGCTGAAGGCTGAAGACTGTTAGGAAAAACGGGAATACGGCTAATTTTGAAGCCATGTTTGTTGCGAGAATCTGCTCTCTCCACCAAAGTGCATCAATTGTGCTTTTCGGACCCCTTCAGCCTTCGGTCTAAACAGCTTCAGCCTAACTACGTGAGTAGTGACTGTGAGGTATTTCGCATGGTATTTCTAAAGAGAGTCCTTTTCTGGGCCAGCCTGATAGCTATTTGTTATGGTATCCTGGGTTATCACTTCATCTTCTTCGGGAGATTGCCCAAGATACTCAAAAAAACAAAATTCACCCTCAGTTACACCGTGTTCAGCATTCCCAAAGAAGAAATGTTGAAAAGCAATAAAACTATTCTCGATATTGATGCGCTGCGGGAAGCCGGAATAGCAGACCTGCTGGTTGAAATGGGCAGGATGACCGAGAAGGAAAAGGAACGTCTTCTCGAAGAATACGAAGAGGAGGACTATTAAACTTCAAAATCAACCTTTATCTTGAACGTCTTGACTGCGGGAAGGTTCAGGATCTCTCTTATCCCCGTTTTCTCAGATATTTCTTCCAGGGCATCATCTATATAAGCCATATCCTGAGCAATAAATGTAAACCATATATTGTATGCATGGTTTCTCAGGTAGTTATGCGTCACACCCGGGTAATGATTTACGGTTTTTACGAAATGCTCTATCTTCTCCTTCGGCACCCTGGCGGCACAAAGCGTACTCGTAAAATTGAGCTGGTTGGAGTGAAAATTGCCGCCGATTCGCCTGATAATGCCATCCTCTTTTAGCCTTCTTATCCTTTCAAGAACATCGGATTCCGGCAAAGCAAGGCGCTTTCCCAGTTCATGAAATGGACGAGAGGAAATGGGAAAATGAGACTGAATCTCATTAAGAATTTTTTTATCTGTATTGTCCATGGAAGTGCAAAAAAGTGACTAAAGTGAACTAAAGTGACTAAAGTGAACTAAAGTGACTAAAGTGGCTAAAGTGAGCTTTCAGCTATGAGCTGACTTAGGTTGATAGGCACACAGCGGCTCTTCCTCCAGATAATCGCCTGTGGCCTCATAGGCCCTGGCCCTGCATCCCCCGCAAAACCTGAGATACTCACACCGGCCGCATTTTCCCCTGTAAGCTGAAAAATTCCGTAGCTTATTAAAGACCTCCGAATCCTCCCATACTGATTCGAAATGGGAATTCCTCAGATCCCCGCACTCGACTTCAAGATAGCCGCAGGGCTGGACAATGCCTTTATAAGAAATAAAACAGAATGCCGTTCCACCCAGACAGCCGCGTGTCACAGCATCAAGACCATAAGTCTCATAATCAACTTTCTCGCCTTTGGCATGGGCCTCCTGACGCAATATCCTGTAATAATGAGGGGCACACGTTGCCTTCAGATTCAAGGGGACTTTGTCTCTCATGTGGTAGAACCAGTGCAAAAGTTTTTCGTATTCCTGCGCATCAATCTCCTGATTCACCATTTCTTTTGCGCGGCCAGTGGGAACTAATAAAAAAATGTGGTGTGCAGCAGCTCCGAGGCGAACAGCCATGTTTAGTATATCTTTGATCTCATTGGTATTGTGCCGGGTTACGGTGGTATTTATCTGAAACTCCACACCGCCCTTTTTTAGCAGCTGAATCCCTTCCATGGCCTGCCTGAAGGCCCCGGGGACCTTTCTGAACTGATCATGCTGACCTTCATCAGCCCCGTCAACAGAAATACTCACCCTTTTTATTCCCGAGGCTTTTATTTTTTCGACAATGCCCGGGGTCAAAAGGGTCCCGTTTGTGGCCATCACCATGCGAAGGCCAATCTCTGTGCCGTGCCCGGCCAGATTAAAAACATCCTCTCTTAAAAGGGGTTCACCGCCTGTCAGGATGATAATCGGTTTCCCCACACGGCTTATCTGCTCAAGGATCTCCAGGCACTTGGCCGTATCCAGTTCATCCGGATAAGGGCCCCTTTCGGATCCGGCCCTGCAATGGATACAGTTCAGATTGCATTTCCTCGTGATCTCCCATGCTACGAGCCTTAGCATGCTTTTATGTGTAGATGAAGATTCCAATAAATTTGAATTAATTGGGACGCAGATTTTCGCAGATTTCCGCAGAAAACTATTTTCTCAAATTATCGAATGCCTTACGTTTAAGTTCCGGTTTAGGGCCAAAATTGAGTAAAAGTCCAACTTCAATATCGGTTGCCTTTAGGTAATTCAATAATTGGGCTTCATTTTCTTTTGCTAAACGCCTTGCTGCCTTTATCTCAACTATTACCTTATTATCAACAAGTATATCAGCATAGTATTCCCCAATCATCTCATCTTCATAAAACACCCTTATTGCAAATTGAGAAACAGCAGGAATCCCCTCTTTTCTAAATTCTATCATCATTGCATTCTCATAAACTTTTTCCAGGAAACCATAACCAAGTCTATTATATACCCTGTAGAAAATTTTGATTATCTTTTCAGTTAGTTCTCTATGTTTATAATCCTGATAATCTGCGTCCATCTGCGTCCAATATAATATTTACGGATTTAAATGACCGGCTGCTTCTTTGGCAAAGTATGTTAGAATCAGATCTGCCCCTGCCCTTTTAATAGAGATGAGCATCTCCATCATGGCCCTTTTCCCGTCGATCCATCCGTTCATCTCCGCCGCCTTTACCATGGCATATTCGCCGCTCACATTATAGGCGGCCAGCGGAACCAGGCTGACTTCACGCACCCGCGCTATTATGTCCAGATAAGGTATAGCCGGCTTTACCATGATTATGTCTGCACCCTCCTCCAAGTCCAGTTCCGCCTCTTTCAAGGCTTCGATGGCATTGGCAGGATCCATCTGGTATCCGGCCCGATCCCCAAACTGCGGTGCCGAGTCGGCGGCCTCCCGAAAAGGGCCGTAAAATGCAGAGTCATACTTTATTGCGTATGAAAGGATACCTGTATTGAAATACTTCTCTGCATCAAGGGCCTTCCTGATGACGGCAACACGGCCATCCATCATATCAGAAGGCGCAACAAAATCGGTGCCTGCCCTGGCATAGGATACTGCCTGTCGGGCAAGCAATTCCAGGGTGGCATTATTATCCACCTCGCCATTTACAATTACGCCACAGTGCCCGTGATCCGTATATTCACAGAGACAGACATCGGTGATAACCACCATCTCAGGCAACCGGTCCTTAATGGCGGATACCGCCTGCTGCACGATTCCGTCTTCTGCCCAGGACCTGCTTCCTGTCGCATCTTTCTGATCAGGCAACCCGAAAAGAATAACCGAAGGAATTCCGAGTTCCCATAACTCCCCCGCCTCTTTCACGAGTGTATCCACGGAAAATTGATATTGTCCGGGCATTGAGGAAATGGGGTCTTTTTTACCCTTACCGGGTTTCACAAAAAGGGGAGCAATAAAATCTTTTACAGAAAGAGTTGTCTCCCTCACCATATCCCTTATTGCAGGGGTCCTTCTGAGCCTGCGCGGTCGTATTATTATAGATTCGTTCTCAGTCATTGGTCATTTGTCCTTTGTCATTAATGTGTTGAACTTTGATAACCTCGTAAAAAGTCGCGTTCCGCCTTCACAAAATCTCCTCGTCTGTCAGATAACAGGCAGGATCAGCGGCCCAGACATCGCCGGTCACGGCCTCTGCCCTGACCCTGAAATTGCCTGCACAGATATCAAGCCATTTGCATTTTGCACAACGGCCTTTAACATATTTTTTCTTGTCCTTCAATTTTGCCATCAAAGGGTTGGTAAGATCCGACCAGATTTCACCGAACGGTCTTTCAAGGACATTGCCGAAGCTGTCATACCTCCAGAACTGATCAGCATGTACAGAACCATCCCAACTAATGCACCCGAAGCCCCGGCCGGAATTGTTTCCCTCGTTCATATTGAGAAGCCGGAGGACCTCCTCCGCCCTTGGATTTTTTTCCCTTTTCATTCGAAGGTAAAGATAGGGCCCGTCCGCATGATTATCCACGGTCAATACTTCTTTGGGGATCCCGCGATCATGTAAGTCCCTGGTCCTGTCAATGATGAGATCTACGACTTTTCGAGTCTCCCCGTGATCCAGATCCTGTTCCACGAGATCCGAACCCCGTCCTGCATAAACCAGGTGGTAAAAGCACACCCTGGGGATATCATATTCCTCCAGAAGATCAAAGATATGAGGGATCTCACTCACGTTCATGCGGTTGATGGTAAACCTGAGCCCCACCTTAAGCCCCGCTTCCTGGCAGTTCCTTATTCCTGCCAGAGCATCCTGAAAAGCACCCTTTTTGCCACGGAAACGATCGTTGACGGCCTCCATTCCATCCAGGCTGACCCCAACATAGGAGAGGCCAATGTTCTTTAACTCTTTTGCCTTTTTCGGCGTAATCAAGGTCCCGTTCGTGGAAATAACGGCCCTCATACCTTTAGAAACGGCATGTTTAGCAAGTTCTACAAGGTCGGGCCGCATGAGCGGTTCACCACCTGAAAAAAGGATGACCGGGACACCAAAGGCATCCAGGTCATCAATCACGGCCAGGCCTTGCTCGTGCGCGAGCTCCTTTTCATGTGTGCGATCAACGGCCCTTGCATAGCAGTGAACGAACTGGAGAAGATGTGAAGGCAAGTCGCTGGATCGCCTCCCGTATCGAAGGGCGTCCGACGGTTCCACAGTACCGCAATAAAGTTTGGATATACCGATCATGGGAATTAAGTGAGCTAAAGTGAAGTAAAGTGACTAAAGTGACTAAAGTGTCTAAAGTGACTAAAGTGGCTAAAGTGGTTGAAGTGACATAAGTGAGGTAACGAGGCTGAAGGCGTTTAGACTGAAGACTGTCCACCCTCCGTAGCAAAGCTACTGCCCGTCCTCCGCAATGCTATGGAGGGTGGACGGAGGACGGGAAGGAGAAAGAGAACCGAAAGAGTTCTTTTCAGAGACAAAGCAGTTACAGTAATACAATAACAGGAGCCCCATTTGTACCACGTTCAGCCCTTTACTAATAGTCTTCAGCCTTCAGCCTAAATAACCTGAGCAGATACGAGTATTTATTAATTAAAGTCATCAGCCGGATATTTCTGACCGTAAAACTTTTTGATGAGGTTGTTTACGAAGTTTTCCATATCCGTAACAGCTTCGCTATTGATGGTAAAGCCCTCAATGCCGGACCGATCCTTCACAAGGTTCAGACCATATTCAAGCTTTTTTACCAGTTTAAGGGCCAGGGGACCGGCATCCTCATCTGTCTTGATCGCCTGATCTATGATCTCGTCCACTGCACTCTCATCAAAAAAGACATTTACCTCCACCTTATCATTCAGGGACGCCTCTTCAAGCCTGACCTCATTGTACATCTCCATGAAATCTTCGAAGGCAGTATTGATATCTGTGATGTTTTTTAAATACAATCCGGCAATGATATCCATTCTCCTTTCATAGATCTCAAGCCCTGTTTTCTTGTTATAGTCGTCCGCCCTACTGGAAATATATTCCGTTATGTTTTCAAGCTCCTGCTTTACGGCCCTCTCAAATCTGTCGTTATCCTCCAGATCATCAGGATTCTTTAACAACAGCTTAAGTTGGCCATACGGATCTTCGACTACTTCCGGTGTTACCAAAAATCTCTTTCGTTCCGTAGAGGGAAACTTCTTTTCAAAGGGAATCAGGACCTTCTCAATAGCGCTCACAAGCCCTCTGGCACCGGTCTTCTCTGTGGCCGCCATTTCAGCGATCTTTACCAGGGCTTCCTCTTCGAACTTGATGTCTATACCGTAAGCCATAAAATCAAGCCGTTTGCTGATAATAATAGGATTATTGGGATTCTTCAGAATCTCTACCAAATCCTCCTTTGAGAGTTCATCAAACACAACAACAACCGGCAGGCGACCCACAAATTCCGACTCGAAACCAAAATCTATGAGATCCTTTGCCGTAACCTCCTTCAGGATCTCCCATGGCACCTCAGCGGGTCTGACATCAGCCTCAAATCCTATTCCCTGTTTTTGAAGCCTTTTCTTTACTATTTCTGTCAGTTCACCAAAGGCCCCACTCATAATAAACAGGATATTTTTTGTGTTGACCTCTCTTTTTTCTCTTTTCCCGGTTCTCCTGTAATGCTCAATGGCCTGTATCTGGGATATGGGATCGTGGGGGACCTTCAAATCCACCTGTGTCTCTTCCATAGGCTTTAAAAGTGCCCTCTGGACGCCGGTCCGGGAAACATCGTGACCGATAAGATTCTGAGACGAAGCGATCTTGTCAATTTCATCAATATAGACAATCCCGTTCTCAGCCAGCTTGATGTCATCATTGGCTTCATACACCAGGTCACGGATCAGGTCTTCCACATCCCCACCCACATAACCGGTTTCACTGAATTTGGTGGCATCTCCCTTCACAAACGGAACACCCAGTTTCTGTGCGATAAGCTTGATGATATAGGTTTTACCTACTCCGGTTGGACCGATCATCAGCACATTATTCTTGATCATGCCGACACCTACGGTTTTCTTTTTCCCCGCGAACTTATTGGCATGCTTAATCCTGTTGAAGTGGGTGCAGACCTTGGTTGATAAAACCACCTTGGCCTGTTCCTGCTTAACAACAAAACTATCCAGATAAGATTCCAGTTCCTCAGGAAGCATATCGAATGCAGGCAATGCCCCGGAATCCGCTTCCTTGCCTGTTTTATCGGACAATATTTGATCCGGTTTTGGGAAAATAAGCGGCGAGATAATCTTTACGCGGTTACCGTATTTCTTGGAAAGATAGTCACTCAATTCCCTCTCGAGTTCTTTCTGATTCGGTATTTTCCCGCGATCACCCTTTTCATCTAATTGTCTTTCTACGCTAAAAGCGTGATCGAATTTTGAATAAGGTATTCTGCCAATTTATAAACTGGCGGAGCGAAGCGATTTCATCATTCGATGTTCAAAAAACGGTTCTCTTTCCCCTTCAGTCCCGCCTGCCGTCCGGCGGGCAGGCTTCAGTCTATCCCCCTGAGTGGATACATCCTTTATGTTCCAATCGTCAATTATAAGTATATTCATTGATTTCTGGGATTTCAACCCTTATATTCCCGGCATATGGTATTGACTCGTACTCTTATTTCAATTAATTTTGGATCATCTCCCGATTAGTTGTATTAATTAAGGCAAAATAAATGGGTTATCTCCAATTGACCAGGCGTTATACCAGAGGGTACAAGGGGTCAAGGATTCAAGGGTTCGGGTGA
>JAFDHL010000295.1 GCA_019308785.1 Deltaproteobacteria bacterium | reverse complement strand
AAAAAGAAATGACAATCCAAGATATGCGCTTTGCCGGGAGAATAAGGATTGCGAGGATTTAGAGAAGCGGAAAATTTATCAGGTTCTTCCTGATGATGATGCGAAACAGGAGGGATACCTGAGAGTCATTGACGAATCAGGTGAAGATTATCTCTATCCCGAATCCTATTTTATTCTCATTCAGCTACCTCACGAAGCGCAAGAAGCGTTGCGAATAACAGCCTAATCAATTGGTTTTCGTACCCAACCCCGGATATGTCTCTCCGTCTGGCGAGGGCCCTTGATACTAAACCTGACTTGTGGATGAATTTACAGAAAAATTATGATTTATGGCAGGCTGAGCATATATCAAAGGACTGGCAAAGAGTTAAGCCGCTTTCCACGCAGCAACTTTATTCCCATATATGAAAAACAGCGAGCAATCCAATGAACCAGAATTTTGGAAGGAATTACTCCTTTGCACGCAACCTCTTATGTGCGATACTAACTTCAACCTAAAACTGTATTGAATTACATAATACGATATTATACAGAAGATATATAGCGTTGATATACAGAATTTTTTCTGCTTAATACAATACGTTCGCAGGAATAAATATGGCGCATACATTTAGGCATTCTGCTGGCTTTGGAAAGAGGATTGAATATTGGATTATTGGAAATATGTTGAAAGAAGGTCTTGATGTATATGTTCCAATGGTTGACGATGATGCAATTGATGCTGTCATTAAACGAAAAGATGCTTCTTTTATATCAGTCCAGATCAAAGCCAGATCAAGAAAAGTTGTTTTTGGAGATGCAGCCTTATTTGCGGCTATTCCGCATGAGAAAAGAGAGAATTATTGGTTTATTTTTTATTCTGAGCGCATGGATACGATGTGGATAATGACATCTGAAGAATTTATCCAAGAATCTGTACAAAATAAAACAGGGAAAAATAAAGGGAAAAGAAGTATTTGGTTCAATGGAAAGAATACAAAAAATCAAACTGAACATTGCAAGCCTCAGTTTGAGAAATATATCGCCAATAATTTTGATAGATTAAAGTAGAACGAGAAGGGTAGATTTCGCAGAAAAACAATAATAAAGAAACTGTATAAACAAAAGAATGCTTGTGGTCTCTGGCCTTCGGGGGAGACGGGGGTAGGTTCGATTCCTACTGGGCCTTCCGGCTACATGCAGCGACCTGCTGTCTCTCTGAGCAGTGATTCAGAGATGTCCGTTGGCATTAAAATCGACAGGGAGGTGCATATGAAAGCTGGAAAGAACACCAAAACAGAAAAGTTGGCATTGAAACTTAAAACAAGGTTAACCCTTAAATATAGGATCATTGTCGCTGCTGTAGTCGGTTGCCTCATGGCTGCCCCGTTGACCAGAGGCTACAAGCACAAAATCTGCGAACAAGTCAATTAAGTTGACCCGCTACACGTCGGCGAATTTTGCAGCAGTTTCAAGCTGGTAGCCATCAATAAAGTCTATCGGTAGCTGCTAGGCGGGCAACTTATCTTAAACGTTATGCTGCTTTTGAATGTCTAAAGGAGGAGAAAGATGCCTGATTTCATTCCTTGGAATAGCCAACCATTAGATTTTTGGGCCAGCAAGCGTGCAGAAGGTAAGTTCATCGATTTGGAAGGGCGATCGACCCATTACATCGAAAAGGGCGATGGAGAGCCAGTCATCTTAATTCACGGTTTCTTTTATGACTCATACATGTGGTCAGGAAACATTGATGCATTGGCGGAGCATTTCAAGGTCTATGCTATAGATCTTTGGGGTTTTGGCTATAGTACACGGCAGCCGTTGGGTTATGGTTATCAGCTCTATGCTAACCAGGTTCTGATGTTTATGGACAGCCTAGACATTCCTCGTGCTGTTTTGGTGGGCCAGTCCATGGGAGGTGGTACCGCTATTAAATTATGCGCTCAATACAGAGAGAGGGTTAATAAATTACTGCTTGTTGATGCAGGCGGTATGCCTAATCCAAGGCCATTGGTTGGTCGGTTTTTGGCCTTGCCTAGAGTCGGTGAATTCTTTCTTTCGCTCAATACGGACGCGATAAGGAGGAAGAACTTGAGGGATATCTTCATTCACAACAAGGAAGTCATAACACAAAGCTACTTCGAAAATGTAACAAGGTTCCATAAGATCAAAGGCACAAATGAGGCGTAAATGGATGTTCCGATCATGATCGTCTGGGGGAGAGAGGATAGGGGGATCCCATTGGACCGAGGAGAGAAAATGCATCGGATATTGGAAGGATCTCGCCTTGAGATAATCGATGATGCCGGTCATGTGCCTAACTCCGAACGTTCAGAAGTTTTCAACCAGCTAGCGTTGAGTTTCTTGCTTGACCCCTACTAAAATTAGAGAACTATCCCCAAATGGGCAAAAAAGATAAAGATTCTGTCCTTGATGACTACGCAAAATTAAAAAACGAAATCATTCGTGACAAAGTGAATGAAATTTTTCGCAACCATCCCAAAGACCATATTGCCAAAATGGAGGAACTCGGCTTCGTGTACTTTGAAGACGATGATGATTATGAAGAAATAGAAGAAAGAAATGCCAGACCAGAAAACCAACGACAGAGAGATCTCATCGCCTATTTAGAAAACAAAAAGAAATTATCAAAAAAGATATTTGAAAGTTACTCTGAGGAAAAGGCTGCAGAGAGTCCCAACTATCAGCTGATCAGGAAATACTACAAAGAAGCCAATAAAAACCTTAAATCCCTCCTTCTATATGGCTTGGACAATTATCCCGGCAGAATTGACCTCCTCTCTGACTTGTCATTCTTCCATGAGTTCGAAAATATTCTCAGTATTCTCATAACTTATTACACTCCGAAAATATTCTCAGTATTCTCATAACTTATTACACTCAAGCATGTGTTGACGAAGAGAACCTTGATACATTTTCAGAATTAGCCAAAGATTTTTATTATTCCACAAATCCTGATGGTTACGAAGCATTACACGCTCTTCAGGAGCTATTTGAGCCCGAAACAGACAAAAGAAAAATTATAGATTTTCTTATTACAGAGGAGGAAGAGGCAGAAAGAAAAGCGCATCAACCAATTGAACTTTAAAGAAAAAGGCGTCCAAGACACTGCAGCCGACCGCACAACCAATTGAACTTTAAAGAAAAAGGCGTCCAAGACACTGCAGCCGACCGCAAGAAGCACGGTCGGTTTTTGTTACGGTTTTACCTTTACAATAGTCAGTGCTACCCGTACCGTTCTCACGGCGGCGGCTGAGTTTTTATGTTCGGGCAATAAAACGAAAGGAGATGATTGGTGAAATCGAAAGTGATATCTTTGAAATTTGTCTCGGAATCTGATGAACCGGTGGGATATTTGATGGTCGAAACGGATGACGAAAAATTTGCAAAGCAAACTGCTCATCAGTGGGGCGAGAGTAAATTGGACAAGCCGTTCGCAAGAGTGGAACTGCATCAAGGAGTCTTGGATTCGCCCGATTTAGATTCAGACATTTTCAACGGAGTTCGGATCTGGGAATTGCCATTTTGATTTGAGTTTATATCCTCTCCCTATTCGGCCCCCAGTAAAGAAGATGAAACACATTACAGTCAGTACTTACCGGAAGGATAAATACTACCCCCGCGTAGTGAGGGCGGTAGGAGAACTTTTGGCTCGCGCAGACGTTGTTGCCCCCTCAGATATCCTTATCGAGAT
The DNA here is from genome assembly GCA_019308785.1 of Deltaproteobacteria bacterium. Taxonomy (GTDB): domain Bacteria; phylum Desulfobacterota; class DSM-4660; order Desulfatiglandales; family Desulfatiglandaceae; genus JAFDHL01. The sequence continues at coordinate 3,496 of JAFDHL010000295.1, read as the reverse complement.
GGGCAATCCAAGTTCCTTATCTTGAACGAGTATTTGAGGGCAGTCTTTCAAAAGCCAACCGAATTCTTCGCATTATAGGCTTCCATGTTCACGATCTCAATATGGTGTCTCGACAGACGGTCTATCATCAATGGGGAAAAGGAAAAAACCGAATACTGAGGTTTTCCAAATCAGCTGATCCAAACATTGAAAAGGCATATTCTCGGCATTACTCCTGGAATCAATCACCGCAAAAGAAACAAATAGCCATAAACAACGCCCTGCCCGAACAAGGCGGTGCAGTTGATCAGGGCCATAGCGGGCCAATTAAAAAATAGTTCAAAATTAAAAAGTCAGTTGCTTTTGTCTATTCTGTGTAATGGCACTGGCAACTGACCTTTAACGTTAGGCATCAAGGATAAGTAGATTCATGCCTCTATATACACCTAGAAGAGTTGTACTGAATTGGTATCAATACGACGTCAATTTTTCTATTGGGCTAATAGAGAGTTTTATTGGAGGAATCGAAGTCCAAGCTGAAGAATCAATAACGCGTTATGAGCGGCAGAAGCAAACACTGATTATTGAAGAAGTTCCAGAAGAGAATTATGCGCGTGTTGTAGAAACCCACCAAGGCTTGGACGATGAGACTTGGGACTTGAAAGGAATATTTTGCGAGTATTTTCCAAGTCTACAGCGGAGATCCGCTTTATTAACAGTCTGTGTGGCTATTTCGAACACGAATTGGATAAATTATGCATTCTCTATCGATCCGAAAAATCATTCAAATTAGCATTTACTGACCTCAGCGGAAAAGGGATAGATCGCTCTGCTAATTATCTTGAGAAGGTTGCCGGTATTGATACTCATAAGACATCTAAAGAATGGAATGAGATAAAGAAAATACAGAAGATTCGTAATGTAATCGTACATCAAGATGGGAGATTATATGACTATCAAGAAAATCCAATTAAGGCTGCAATAGATTATGTAAATGAAATGGATTCCCTAGAAGGTGAGAAAGAAGTAATAATCAGAAAAGGATTTTTGTCGCATGTTGTCGGAATCTACAAAAACTACTTTATGATGTTAGGTGATTCTATATCAGAAGCGCATAATGCATAACAAATGCAAGCAGGTGGACAAATTTCTACTGCGCTCCAATTTGCCGCTGTTACAAGCGTTAGAAGGGTAAATGAAAATAATACCACTTGACTCTTGGGAAAAATACCATACTGAAATTGCCGAACTACAGAGACAACATGCTGGCCGCCTTATTCTGTTTCGTGGGCAATCAAATAGCTGTTGGAAGCTACGCTCGACGCTTGAAAGGTTTTCGAAAAGTCATTGGACCATCAGAGAATATAGCAAGCTTGCTATCAGTTGTGCGCCACAAATCGAGTCTTTAACAGAGAAATCGTTCAATATTCCTACTATCACCGAAACCGAAAAAGAATTAAATGAGATTTTTCATGAATATTTAATCAAGATTCCAAGTCGATTGTTTGAATTACTAGTTTATCTTCGTCACCACGAGTTTCCTTCTCCTCTTTTAGATTGGAGTAGTTCACCCGATATCGCAGCTTTTTTCGCATTTTCTAAACGTGTAGAAAATGAGAGCGTAGCCGTCATTGCTTATATTGAGGTACCTGAAGGCACCAAAAGTGTATGGGCTGGCGAGCCGCAAATCACTGCAATAATGCCTCCCAATGACGCACACAAAAGACACCATCTTCAAAAATGTTATTACACAGTTTCAACCATACCAAAGGATAAGGACCATGAATTTGTCTGTCACGAGGATGTATTCACAAAAGAGGAGCCCCGTCAAGATATCCTAATAAAGTATGTTATTCCATCATCAGAGCGCATAAAAGTTCTTAAATTTCTTGATCGGAAACATATTAATCATTTCAGTCTTATGGAATCCGAAGAGGCGCTTCTAAAAACACTTGCATTCAGAGAACTTGAAATAAAAAACCTCTAACAAGGCTCTTGCAGCCGACAGCTAATCGCTGCGCCTGAAGAGCGCCGTTATGGTGCGATATGACAAGAAAAGAACGTCTACGCCAGGTAGCAATTCTCTGTTGTCATTGCCTTAGAAATTTAGCCTTTTACAAGGCAGGATGGCACAGAAATGAACTTATTTTAAAAGATCAGTTTTGGATTAACGTTAACGGTAATTTTCTTGACATCTGTGTTCTTGAGTGGTGCAAACTTTTTGGTGATTTATGTGGCAAGCACTACTGGGCAAAAATTATTACGGAGCCAACAAGTTTCTACAGTGGCATGCTACACGAACTGAATATTGAAGAGTCAGAGTTAGACACCCTAATAAATGAGATGCGAAGGTATAGAAACAAATTTGTTGCTCATCTCGACTCTGATAAAACAATGTACATTCCAAGCAATCTGACATTGGCACAGAAAAGTGTTGCGTATCTATACGACTATATAAGAGCTAATGAGGACCAAGGTGATTTCTTCAATGATGCGCCAAGAAAGGCTTCAGCTTTCTTTGAGGATCATTTTAAATATGGTAAGGCAGTATACAATGAATTAAAACGCAAACCATAACCAGCGGGTGGTTGGGACGCTCGTTCCTCGCGCCCCACACCCACAACGTTGGGTCCATATTAGATATGATTCGCGATGACATCAGTAATAAACTTATACACATGACTAAGGGTGAGACCAAGGACGCCGCCGCAAAATCTTTCCTGAGCATCCTTCAGGAGGGCAGACTGCGCGGGGGCACTTCAATGATCAAAGGCGGTCACCAGTGTGTCTGTTTTACCGAAGCCCCGGTCAGTAAGTTGGCGACCATCCTCTCCGACCCCTCTATACTTGGTGTGCGCTATGCCCCTTTTGGAATTATGGTAGACAAAGCTTGGCTTTTTCGCCAAGGAGGTAGGCCGGTCATCTACCAGAGTGATGAAGAATACGAAGTGTTGCCCGATCCAATTCGCTATCGACACGTTCGATATGAACCCGAGAATGGAGTCGACTTCACGTGGGAGAGAGAGTGGCGAATCAATACTGCTGAGCTTATCCTTGAGCCATCAGAAACTACCGTTGTCGTACCCACCCGTAACTGGGAGGACTATTTCATGAACAAGCATATTGAGAAGCTCCAAAGGGACGTCAGGATACTTGGTGGTGTCGCAGTTATGCATATGGTCAAATGCCAGTGGCATTTCATTGTATTAGAGGATTTAGGAATCAATATTCAATGGTAAAAAGACGGAGCCCAACCATGCCTTGGAGCGTACGCGTCTAAAGCCGCGCCGCTTAAGGCTCACGTGTGTGCCAGGCATGGCACGTAGCTAGTGAGGTGACCCGCCTTCGCCAAAGGCTACGGCGAGGCGAGGAAGTTCTCGTACCAGGTGTTCGCGGAGCCGAAGATTAGGAGCTCGCCGGAGGCGAGTAAAAAGGGCAAGTCGAAGATTCCGAGCTTTTCGCGGGGGGCGTCGTCGTGAGGCCCCTCCCTATCCCGATTATGCCCGCCCGAAAATAA
>JAFDHL010000294.1 GCA_019308785.1 Deltaproteobacteria bacterium | reverse complement strand
TAGGATGCTTTACATATCTTATGGTTCTGTTTGCGAATTGGAAACACAGATATTATTAGCAGGGGATTTAGATTTAATTGAAAAAGGTGAATTGGGTACACTGAACAAAGACATGGGAGAAATCGAAAGAATGTTAAAAACACTGATAAAGTCTTTAGAAAACAACCACTGGAATCCTTGACCACTGGAATCCTTGACCCCTCTTCTCCAACTAAATTGGAGAAGAAACCGAATAATTTACTTAAAGAGCTGATTTTTTACAGTTTTGCGGTTCACTTCATACTTTCTCTTAATAACGGGTAATAACAAATGGTTTCAAGGCTGGAAATAAGACTGAAAAAAGAACTGATGGATGCTGAAGGTGCAGGCATCCGCCGAAAATCAAGGGAGTACTTCGGGTTCGAGGTTAAGGAAATTCGTGTAATCCGTGTATTGACCATTGATGCGGAACTGAACCAGGAACAATTGGAGCAGATTCGCACGGAGATATTCACCAATCCGGTTACTGAAGAATCATCCTATGCCCCCACTGCCGCTGACTTTGACTGGTTGATATGGATCGGTTTCCGGCCCGGTGTCAGGGATACGGCAGGGAGCACGGCGTCTGAGGCGATTGAGGACCTTTTGGGAATTAAATTCAAACCCGATCAGGCCGTTTATACATCAAAACTCTATGAAATCAGAGGGAATCTTTCCGAACAACAGGTCCGCAGGATCGCAAGCGATCTATTGGCCAACGAGATTATTCAGCAATGGAAAATATATTCGAAAAACGACTGGCAAGATGATGAAGGAATCGGGTTTCCGGTGCCAAAGGTCATCCTCGACCACGAACCAAGTGTAAGTACAATATCCATTCAAAGCGACGAAGAATTACGTCAAATCTCTCTCGAGCGAAATCTCGCGCTCCAGGACAGGGACATTCCGGTCATACGACAATACTTCTTAAGAGAAGACGTCCGTGACGCCCGGAAAAAAGTCGGTCTGGACCTGCCCACTGACGTAGAGCTGGAATATATCTCCCAGGCTCGCAGCGATCACTGCAACCACAACACCTTCAGGGGGCTTTTCAGATACCATGATCCGGCCACGGGTCATAAAGAGATTGTTGATAACCTCTTTAAGTCATGCATTGAGGTCCCCACCCTTAAGATTAAAGAAGAAAAGGACTGGGTCATATCGGTTTTGTGGGATAATGCCGGCGTGGGTCGCTTTGATGATGATCATTATTACGTGATTACCGGTGAAACGCATAACAGCCCGTCCAATATGGAGGCCTACGGAGGCGCAATCACAGGTATTGTCGGCATATACCGTGATCCCATGGGAACGGGAAAAGGTTCAAAGCTGATCCTCGGAATGTACGGGTACTGTGTGGGGCACCGGGACTATAGCGGGGACCTGAAGCCTCATCTCCATCCGCGTCGCCTGCTTGACGGAATCATTGAAGGAGTGAAAGACGGAGGGAACAAGAGCGGCATACCCACGCCTTTCGGGCTACTCTTTTTTGACGAAAGCTATCTGGGAAAATGCCTCGTCTTTGTAACCGCTGTTGGGATAATGCCGGCCAGGATCGGTAATGAATCTTCTCACAAAAAAAAGACCGCCCCGGGAGACCTGATTATAATGTCAGGAGGAAGGGTGGGCAAAGATGGAATACACGGGGTAACCGCTGCTTCCGAGACCTATAGCGAACATACCCCGGCAGGTCATGTGCAGATCGGCGACCCGTACACCCAGAAAAAGATGCACGATTTTCTGCTTGAGGCAAGGGATGAGGGGCTTATATCTTTCATCACTGACAATGGAGGCGGGGGATTATCTTCCTCTGTTGGAGAATCCGCCCGGTTCAGCAATGGCTGTCGTGTGGACCTGGATAAAGTGCCGCTGAAATATGACGGCCTGGATCAGTGGGAAATCTGGGTCTCTGAATCGCAGGAAAGGATGACCATTGCCGTAAAGCCGGAACATCTAACTCGCTTCATGGCGCTATCTGACAAACATGCGGTCGAAAGCACGGTTATCGGTGAATATAATGATTCAGGCTACCTGCATTTGGTTTACAAAGGAAAAACCTGCGCCTATGTCAGGATGGATCTCTTAGAATCCGACTTTCCCCAGTGGGAATTTGATGCGGAGTGGATCACTCCCGAGATGAGGGGCCTGACAGAGCCAGTCTTAAGTGAGCCCGAAAACCACGGCCATCTTCTCAAGGCCATTCTTTCCCGTCCCAACATATGTGCCCGCAACTGGATCGCAAGGCAGTATGATCATGAGGTCCAGGGGGGAAGCGTGATCAAGCCCCTGGTGGGGAAAAACCGGGACATTTCCACTGACGCGACGGTTGTCAGGCCCATATTAGGATTAAAAAGGGGCATTGCCGTTTGCCAGGCCCTGAATCCCTCTTTTTCACACATCGATACTTATCATATGACAGCCGCCACAATTGATGAGGCGGTACGAAGGACACTCGCCGTGGGGGGAAACCCCCGGCATCTGGGCGGACTGGATAACTTCTGCTGGCCGACCATCGAGTATCATCCCCAAAAAAACCCGGACGGCAGGTACAAGGCAGCACAGTTAGTCAGGGCCAACTGGGCCTTGAGGAACTATTGCCTTGGATTCGGCATACCGCTATTGTCCGGAAAGGACAGTATGTACATTGATGGGAACCTGGAAGGACCGTTCGGGGAAAGGCGCAAGCTGTCCGGTCTACCCACCCTGATGTTCACGGTATCCAGTGTAATCGATGATATTACTAAGTGTATTACCATGGATGCCAAGTTTCCGGGTGATATTGTCTATGTCTTAGGTGAGACCAAAGACGAATCAGGTGGAAGCGAATACTACCAGATGATGGGTTCCGTGGGTCTGAATGTACCTAAAGTTGACATTGAAGAACTCTGGCCCCAATACCTAACATTGCATGAGGCCATTAACAAAGGGCTGATCTCTTCCTGCCACACAGTAACCAGAGGCGGGCTGGCAACCCATCTGGCTATGGTGGCAATGGCGGGAGAGCTTGGAATGGAAACCCACTTAAAACCTATTCCCGCCGCCTCCGGGCTTACTGCGACACAGATTCTCTATTCCGAATCCTGCGGCCGGTTTATTATTACGGTGGCGCAAGAAAAAAAGGAAAGCCTTGAAAAGATCTTCTCCGGCATGAAGTTAGGCCGGGTCGGCGTTATCACGGAATCGCCCGGATTTGTAATCAGGGATATCACGGAAGAGGCGATTATTGATGAAGACATAACAGAACTAAAGGCTGTCTGGAAGAGACCGTTTGGGGAGTTGATTTAGCCCTAATTGTGCCAAAGCACAATTAGGGAGCAGTTAGCTATTAGCTAATACCTAAAGGCTGACAGCTTTCTAACAACAATACCTCATGGAGTAATGATGAAACCTATTAAGGCACTTGTTCTCACCGGCTACGGGCTGAATTGCGATTATGAAACCGATTTTTCCCTGAAACTGGCAGGTGCGGAATC
>JAFDHL010000293.1 GCA_019308785.1 Deltaproteobacteria bacterium | reverse complement strand
CTCCCCCGCCATTTGAAATAAATTCAATCCCGCGTACCGCGGGACCACCCTCACCCTCCCGCTGTGCGGGATTGACGGACTTTTTACGGGTCCGTCAGTATTAGGTGGGTAGAATTATGTTTTGCAATACTAATTACCAAATGAAAAACAACATGTCAAGCCTTTTTATTATTTAACTGAAGTTTTACCAAAATTGTGTCCTATAGAATCACGCAACCATGCGCAACAAAGTATCCACGAAAGATTTTCGCGGGAGTTTATCGTGTGTACGGCAAACGGCATCAAAATCATCTGTCAGGGCGACCTTGGCAATGATATGTCTCAAATCCGAGAATGCGAAACTGTTGCGGCCTCTGACTTTGTGCCGACGTTCGGGGATATTGAGAAGCCGTTCTCCATAGATCCAGGTAATGGTGGCTGCCATCATAGAAAAGTTGATGTGATTGATCACGGCATGGGCATTACGGGTTTGGCTTTTGCTACTGCCAATGTCCTGCTTGATCTCTTTGAAACCGGATTCGATTTTCCACCTTGCGCCATAGTACTCGATGATTTGTTCAGTGGTCAAATCGAGGTCGGTAGAGAAGAGGGCAATCCACTGTGTTTTACGAAAGATCCAGACCACCCTGACAGGACATTTGAGGGTTTTGAGCATGACCAGCTTTGTGGTAACCAGCACGTCGCGGTAATGTCCATAGAGAAACACGCGATGGCTTGAAGCCTGTGTTTTGGTTCTGGCTGCTATTTCAGTACATGTACCCAGTCGGTTTCCATATTTGCATGGTCTGCCGCGTTTTCCCTTTATGCGCTTCGTCGGTGCCATGGAGTAAAGGATGGTATTGGAGCGTAAGCGGGAGAGCAAATGAAATGAAGCTCCGAGATGTTTGCGTACGGGTTTGAACAAACCGTCGTTTCCGAACCAGCTATCGCAAACGACCGTCATAGGCACACTGACAAAGTGGTGGGCCAATTGCAGCAGCATCTGGGCGGCCTGTTCCAGTTTTGTGTGAAAAGAGGTGGCTTCGCCGGGTATACTCATATTATCTGATTTCGACGCAATGGCTTTTTTTGGCAGATAGAATCGATGGGCAAGGGGTAGACATGCCCATCGACCTTTGATGCGCTTAAGCAAGCCAACAAGAACTACATTCTGTGCCCAAGGGTATTTGGACTGGTTGGCCTTTGCGGCATGATCGAAGATATGTGAACAGCCGAAGATCTTTCTGCCTGTCTTGGGATTGATGAAATCGTCCAGGGCGACCAACAAACGGCCATCCGTTTCGGGGTCCGGAATCATACTCCACAATCTGGGCCACAGTTTGGCCCATGGGAGCTTGCTTGATCCCATGAAGGTATAGAATCGACGTCGGTTCACATGAATCCCGAAAAGAGTTTTGATGCAGCGAAGAATGTTGGAAGAAATGGAACTGGTAAAAGGAACGATGAAAGCCAACAGGATATAAACGAACCACCGACTGCGTTGCCTGCCCAAGGAGGTCGACGAGAAATCGTTCTGAAGCGGTCTAAGGATATCGCGTAGAATAAACATGTCAATTTGCTCCTTTCTGGTTGGATATCAATAAATTATCTGTGTATCCTATACCATGAAAAGGAGTGGATTGCAAGCCCTAAAGTTACATAACACGTTGAAATAATTGGCATAATAATTGAAACTCAAATTACATGCCAACTACTTGTGATTTGTGTCTTGAATGAGAAAAAATTCTTTGGCCCGGTTCCGAAAACTCTAAAAACGGTGAAACTTTAATTATTTAATTAAAAGCTAAAAATACCTGCTTGCCTTCTCCCCTTTCCCTAACATCCCGCGTGCCACAAGCAAGGTCTGATTCCGGTCCTCCATGTTCAAGGCCTGTTCCAGACCAACTGCATCCAAATTCATATTAATGGCCTATTCATATTAATGGCCTCTTTTGTCAGCCGCAAGCCCATAGGGTTTTTGCTGGTATGGGTTTGCAGCGTTAGGAGGGTTTAGCAAGCACCGAACTCTTTTGCAGCATCGGGGAGAACAAAATCTGAAATGGGGCTGTGGTCCCTTGCCTACCTAACTGGAGGTTCGAAACCAAAACAGCCCCACTCAAATCACCCGATCTCTTTTCTAATCACGTCGCTCAGTCCGGTTATTTCCAGGGAGGGAGCAAAAACTCACCTGTTGCCAGATTCTTGGGCCATACCACCTTTCGACTTCCGTCTTTTCTCCACTGAACCATAGGAAGCTGGCGATAGCCCTCACCATACCTGGTATTGTGAAGGTCCGTAAAGACCCAGCGCCCAACGACACCGGTATAGTCGGTTTTTTCTATAATGGGAACGAGAGCCTTAGAATCCGTTGTCTTGGTCTTTTCAACAGCCGCTTTGTAAATATGAAATGCATCATAGGTATAACCTGTAGGATATCCCGGAGCCTCTTTGAATTTGGCTACGTAGCGATCATAAAAGTCTATGGATTTAGGCGTGAGGGCCACGCGGAAAGAGCCCATTGCGATCAGGGTTTCGCCCACAGCCTTGCTACCACAGTCTTTCCAATAACGGTCCGAGGCACCGGTGCCGGATACACCGCCAATCATGGCGCCTTTCAAGTCATACCATTGTTTTATGTAAATGGCCCCATCAACATGAGCTGAAATCTCGTATATAAAATCGGCTTTGTTTTTGATGATTTTTGTGAAGATGGGCGTGAAATCCTTTGTCTCTGTATCAAAGAATTCAGAATATACAACCTCTAGCCCATGGTCTTTAAAGAACTTTTCAGCTGCTTTTACCATTCCTCTTGTCCAGAGCGCATTTTCAGCCATAATCGCCATGCGCTTGGCACCCATCTTTTTGACGGGCAAGTTATAGATAAAATCATGAATAGCCAGCGAAAGGTCGCCCGACTGATGCATGACTCTAAACCAGTATTGATATTTCTCTCTGTCTGAATTGTATTGGGCTGCTAATGCCTCTGAAGCAGCTCCTGTTGAAATGAACAGTCTCTTGTAACGGGCCATCTGGTCCATTACCGACTTTGCCACTCCTGACGAACAAGTACCAAAAACCACATCGCACTTGTCCTGCAAGACCAGTTTTTTGTATCCCATGGACCCCTTTTCAGGTTTGTACTCTGTATTGGCCAGGACCAGTTCGATCTTCTTGCCCATAATGCCGCCTTTAGCATTGATATCTTCTGCAGCCATTTTTGCGGCATTCAAGAGACTTTCTCCAGAAGAAGTCTTAAAGGGAGCAATTACGCCGATTTTGATGGTGTCACCGGCAATCGCAGTACCCACATTCAGGACAAAAAGGAAACTAATAAGGATAACAAATATCTTCCAGTAAATATTTTTCATTTTTTCCTCCTTAAATTGAAAGATGAGTATTGTTTACAAATCCCAACCAGATAGAAGACTATTTTCACCCCCTTTCCTTTTCATTATTTCAGTTAGGTCATGCCCAGGTATGCTTTTGCTACGGCAGGATCTTCAGCTAATTCTCGACTGCTACCCTGACTAATGATTTGTCCTTCTTCCAGGACATAGGTGAAATTCGAGAACTCCAGAGCCAACGCGGCATTTTGTTCTACTAACAAGACTGTCAATCCTTCCTCATTCAATTTCTGGATCACGTCAATAATGGCATCAATCATCAATGGTGCCAGCCCAAAAGAGGGCTCGTCCAAAGTCAATAACTTTGGTCGCCCCATTATTGCCCGACCAACTACCAACATCTGCTGTTCCCCCCCTGAAAGCGTCCCGGCCAGTTGTGTCTGCCTCTTTGACAAAATAGGTAAATATTCAAAAACCCGCTCTAAACCTGAATTGATTTTCTCCTTGTCATGCAGCAAGTAGGCACCCATCATGAGGTTTTGGTAAACAGTCATGTTTGGAAAAAGGAGCCTCCCCTCCGGGCAATGAATAATCCTCCTCTTTATAACATCTGTAGGCTTTAGACGGGTAAGATCCTTGCCATCGAACCCGATATACCCCTTCACAGTTACCAATCGAGAAATAGATCTCAACAGTGTAGTCTTGCCGGCACCATTGCTTCCAATAACCGAAACAAAATCACCCCTCCCCACCTGGAGACTTACGCCGTGGATGACAGGGATTCCATGATAAAATGCCATGAGGTTTTTGATTTCAAGCCAAGGCAATTTTCGGTCTCCTTTGCCCGAGATAGGCCTCTATCACATTGGGATCTCGTACTATCACTTCGGGGGAACCTTCAGCAATTTTTCGCCCGAAATTGATTACAACCACTTTTTGAACCAGCTTCATAAGTTCTCTCAACCGATGTTCAATTATCACAACGGTTAGCCCCTGAATGTTCAACTTTCGGACTACATCCGAAATAATCTCTATCTCCTTATGGGATAATCCTGAAAAAGGCTCATCCAATAGAAGAATCTTCGGGAAGGTGACCAGAGCACGTGCGATATCGAGGACCCTCAATTCTCCCTGGTTAAGGTTATCAACCTCCTGCCAGATTTTCCCATACAGTCCTATGTCCTTGAGAATCTTGACAACATTTTCTTGCCTTGCTTTCTTTGAATGATGCTTCGCCCGGGCACGACTGCAGAAGGACGGAACCATGATGGCCTCCATGACCCGCATGCCAAAAAAAGGCTTCACCAACTGCCATGTTCGAGTTAAGCCAAGATTGACTACTTGGTGGGGCTTGCGACCCTCGATATTGCGGCCGAAAAGGATAACGGATCCAGAATCAAATGGCAGAAATCTGGTAATGCAATTAAATAAGGTCGTCTTTCCAGCGCCATTTGGCCCAATAATCCCCAGAATATCACCCTGCAGAACGCTGAAACTAATCCCGCTTAGAGCCTGGAGTCCACCAAAGGTCTTAGATAAGTTAACGACTTCTAAAGGATTCATGTCGGTTTCCTGTCCCCTAAGAAAATAAAAGATAGTATTTTTGACTTTTTCACGAATTTCAGGTTAAGTAGTCCTTCGGGGATCAAATAAATCAGTAAAATCAGTGTGCCTGTATAAATAACTATCCGATATTCTTCCACGACCCGTAGATATTCATTAATGATAGTAAGACAAATGGCCCCCAATAAGGGCCCCACGATGGTCCCCATCCCACCAATTATAGCTAAAAGTACGACAATGATCGAAATATACCCTGATAGCATTGTAGGGCCGATATGCATCTGAGAATGGGCAAATACACCGCCACCAATCCCGGCCATAAAGCCGCTAATGGCGAACGCCTCGGTTTTATAATAGGCCGTATTGATACCGGCTGACTGGGTAGCATCCTCGTCGGCACGGATGGCCTTGAGTATGATACCATGCTTGGATTGCGCATAGAGAGTAAGGATAAAATAGACAGCTACCATAACTCCCCAGACCACAAAGAAATCCTTTGTAGGATTATCAGTAAAGACATCCAAA
>JAFDHL010000036.1 GCA_019308785.1 Deltaproteobacteria bacterium | reverse complement strand
TGTCTGGCCAGGAGGCATTATAAAAAAGTTTACTGGATTATGGCTTAAGAAAAGCCTAAAGAGAAAGAAGAGGCGGGTGTGGGAAACACTTCCGCGAAGCGGTTCTGTTCAACTGATGATTTGATTAGGTATTATAAAGATTTGAAAAAGTTAGATGAATACAATTATAAACTCAATATCGGGGTTAAAGACGGTAAATCCGGCGGAAGCGTCGTGAAAAATTATAAGAATCTATTTCAATTTAACTTACTCTTAAAAGCATTTGAAAATAATATGATTTACGAGTTTTTAAGTGAAAAAGAAGCTGCAGATTTGAGATATTCTATCCTATGGAACAAAGAACTTAACGAATGGATCTCTAAATTTTGGGCTGAAAAATTGAAAGATAGCAGGAAATCTTTTGATAATTTATCTCTTGTTGTTGGTGAACACGAATTGTCTTTATCAGATATGTCAAAACAATTGAAACTAATTGACTCTAAAATTACTATCAAAGATTAATTTGGGCTGAACCATTCGGAGAAAGGGGCGTCACATCATGAATAATGAATTAAATGTAAAAATCAACCTCTTCCCGGACAGACGGCCCCTCAGTTCTTGGGTGTTTAAGCATCTTATTGCAAGGAAGGATAGTTATGTAAGTTCCTACATGCATTGATGATTTAAAAAAGCTTGTATCTGCTGAAGTCCGAGAGAGCATTCATCTTGAGTACAAGCATAGTGATGCTCTTATTAATAAGCGGGCTCATTCCGAGCTCTCGAAAGATGTCTCCTCCTTCGCTAATTCAGATGGTGGCTTAATCGTATATGGTATTGTTGAAAAAGATAATGTTCCAGTAGCAATAGATTCTGGAGTTCCAAATAACCAAGTATCTAGGGAATGGGTTGAGCAAGTAATAAACAGCAATATCGCACCAAGGATTGAAGGGATTGAAATAAAACAAATACCTATCGATTCTGCTAACTCAGCATACTGTATATCAATTCCAAAGAGTTATCGGGCTCCCCATCAGGATCGGCATTCTAAAAGGTATTATAAGAGACATAATTTTTCGGCTAACCCGATGGAAGATTATGAAGTTGGTGATGTTCGAGCACGCTCAGCTACAATTGAACAACTGGTAAGTTTTGATGTTGAAATCAGGCACGGAACCTTATTTATGTTTAAAATTGAGAATCCCGGTTCTATTCCAGCGGAAGACGTTTCTTTCGAATTTTCTGAGAAGCTCACTTGGTATAAGGATGAAGAACCACCTCCAATTATTAACAATGGTATTGAGTATTTCCCTCCTGGGAAACGATATACTATGTTTTATGGGAGGACTATGGATCTGTTGAAAGATGGCGCTGGAAAATGCAAAGAATTCACAGTGTTCGTCTCGTACAGCCATCCTCTGCGTAAAGGACGCGTATCCGAGACGTTTCACATTAATTTAAAAGATTATTTAGGTACTTGGCCAAGCTATTCAGAAATTGATGAATTGTCTAAAAAAATAGAAAAATCAAGCAGAGACATGACTGGCGAAATAAGGAACCTTAACCGACATCTTGAAAAGCTTGAAAAAGCAATTGGACTTACGGGCCTTAATCTCTCAGCGACTACTTTAAAAAGCATTGCAAATATTATGAAAGGTGATTTTACTCTTGAAAAGCTAAATCCAATAGGCCAACCAGGCCCCTTCTTTGAAGAAGTACTTGGAGTCGAACAGGACATAGCATGGAAAATTGCCGAGCATTTTTGGAGAAGTAATTCGATAAACGGCTTACAGGATATCGAGGATATCACACCTGAGGTGATTGATGTCATTAAACAAAGACTAAGAGTAATAGACAAAGAAAAAGATGCTTAACAATCGGTTGAAGAAGGATTGGCAAATCCGCTGCGCTCCTTTGCCAACCTCTTAACCGAAGCGTTCGGTTTCTAAAACCAGAAGTAAAAAAAGGCTTGTTGCTATTTTCCTGAAATTTGCTTAGGATGCTTAAAATTATAAATTTAATGATTAAAAAGACAATTCAGAATGAAATCTTTACAGGAAGATCTCCAGACACCCAAGCAAAACTTAGATGAATTTGCAGATGTTACCAAGGGAGTTTTGGACTATCTGCCAAATATTGTTTCAAAAAGAGTTGAAACAAGAGATTACACGATATTGTCTTCCGTAGTAGCTGGTACAACAAAATTCGCTAGGCCGGTTAATAACAATTTGTTCATAAATAATATCGAAGAATTTAAGAAAAGTTACAAATTATTTCTTGAGGCTCTCAAGCAAATCAAGAATGGAAAAAAGATAAAAAGAGAAGATTATTCCACGATAGATGCTGTAGTATATACCATTCAACAATCCATAGGGGTTGGTATGGATTTTCTTTGCAATCCCAACAGCGCCAGGAAACACGTTGGAAATAGGTTTGAAGAATTAATTCGTAATATTGTTTCTCAAGCAGGAATTACAAATGATAAAGTTGTGTTCAAAATTCCTTATCCGTCAGAGGAAGGTGAAAAAATCTATTCCTGCGAAACAGATATAATTTTGTCTCCTCATGAAAAAGTAAAATCGAATATAAAAACAATAAACGAGGATGAAATTGTAATCTCTTTGAAAACAACATCAAAGGACAGGATGGGAAAAATCTTTCTTGATAAACTTCTTATGCAGAAATTCGCTGAGCATCCTGTAAAAGTCGTTGGAATATTTCTGAATGATGTTCAGAGGAAAGAAACAGAAAAAATCAGTTATACTTTTGTCTCCGGCTTGTTTATGGTATACACAAAATTTTTAACTCGGCTTGAAGGTGTTTATTTTGTTGATCCTCCCCCAATCACCAAAGGCGTTCCTTACAATGAACACATTTCTCCCTTTTCAAAATTTATTGCCGATGATATTTTGAAGTTATTAGCCTCTTAATTTTTTCCTTCTCTCAATAATCTCTGCTTCTTCGCTGTTATCAGCAATTCTTGCAATATGTTTTCTATTTAACAACCTTCTTCTTATGATGTTGCAATATTCAGTATTTGTCTCACTGCCTAACCATTTTCGGTTAAAAGCTTCGGAAACGGCATATGTCGTGCCGGAACCGCCGAAAGGATCGATGACCATTCCACCTATATTTGAAGAGGCAAGAACACATTTTTTTACCAGTTCGACAGGTTTTTGGGTAGGGTGATTTTCTCTTTCCCAAGAGCTATTTGATAAGGTGGGAATTTCAAAAACATCCTTCGGTTTAGCGCCTTTGGGATGAGGGGTCCAAACATATGTTTTTCCATTCCCATATTGCGATGTCTTTGCCTGGGGATGTTTAGGATATTTTAAAGTATGAAGATTATATGAAACTCTAACATCATCAACATTAAAAATAATTTTCTTGCTTTTTCTAAAATGCAACAAACTTTCATGTGATCGTCCCCAATCATTGGCTAAATTGGCTTTGTTACGATAATACCAAACCAACCACTTACACCCTTTGAAAAGGCTGCTTGCGGCCCATTTAATATCAGCTAGTATCTCAGAAAATCCACAAATATATAAACTTCCCCGTGGTTCAAGAACTCGTTGTGCCTCCTTAATCCATTCCATACTCCATTCAACGTATTTTTTTTGGGATTCAAAAGTGTCCCACTCAGCCTTTTTAATATTATATGGAGGATCGGCAAATATAAGTTGAGCAGACGAAGTTTCAAGACTTTTAAGAAATTTGATAACATCTTGATTATATAGTTTACCGAGGCTTGTCTCAAAAATGGGATCAATTTGATATTGTAAAGAATTAATGTAGTCGGTTAAGTATACTTGTCCCATTTCTTTGACAACAAATTTGACTTGATCTTCTTTATAAATGCGGTAATTATTAATCGGGTGCCTTTGAGAAGGAAATTTTCCTGCTTTATCCCATCTTCTCAAAGTTCCTGTGCTTACACCGAGAAATTTTGCTGCTTGACTAATGTTTAAGTAATTTTCCATAATTATATCCTAAGGCGATAAAGGTTATAAAACATTACACATCGTTACATTATTCAACCTTGTACATATTTTAAGATGCTATGTCAAATATTTTTTGAGTTAGATGACATAAAAAAATAAATATGATCCCTAACATATGAATATTACAGCAGAACACCGAGCAATGGCATGGAGGTGGATTGGTTAAAGCTGGCACTTTCCCCAACCACTCATGCCTAGTGTTAGGGTGCTCCGAATTTAATCCACAGATTACGCAGATTTAACAGATTTTCGTGAGTTATTGGGTTAAATTCCCCGAAGCTTGCTTCGTTTAGATTGTGAAAATCAGATGCGCGATACCCCGTAGCTTGCTGCGGGGTAGTTCATTAACAGTTGTTGAACGTTTGTCGAAGTCAATGAGAACCCATATTAAGGAGGAATGATCTATGACTAAAAAGCAATGGGATAGTCCACCTGAGATGCAGATTGATCTAAGCAAGACGTATAGTGCAATGATTGAGACTGACAAGGGCATTATTGAACTGGAACTCTACCCGCTACACGCAGCGAAAACGGTTAACAACTTCGTGTTCTTGGCCCGAGAGGGGTTCTACGATGGCGTATCGTTCCACCGGGTGATCAACGATTTCATGATCCAGGGGGGAGATCCGACTGGTACGGGTAGAGGTGGTCCTGGCTACATGTTTGAGAATGAGGTAGAGGGGAATCCATTGACACACGAGAGGGGAGTGATCTCGATGGCGAACTCCGGGCCGAACACGAATGGGAGCCAGTTCTTCATCACGCATTCGGCGCAGTCGCACTTGAATGGGAAGCATACAGTGTTCGGGAAGGTAGTAAAGGGGCTGGAGGTCGTGGATGCAATTCGGCAGGGCGACAGGATGGAGCGGGTAGAGGTAAGCGAAGGTTAGGTGTTCCCGGGAGAACTTTGTGATGAAAATAGCAATAGTTGGAATAGGTGGTGTAGGTGGTTACTTCGGCGGTTTGCTGTCAAAACGTTATTCTGATGATAAAGATGTTGAGATCGTATTCATTGCGCGAGGGAAGCATCTTGAAGAAATAAAGGCTAATGGACTGCAACTGATAACCGAAAAAGGAAAGTTTATTGTCAGTCCCGATTTGGCAACTGATAATCCATCAGGTTGCGGCACATTTGATTTAGTTCTTTTTTGTGTAAAAGGATATGATCTTGAGGAAAGCACAAAGTTGCTTTCTCCTCATATAGACGGGAATACGCTAATTATTTCTTTACTTAATGGAGTGGATAATACAGGGAGGCTGAATTCCATTCTACATAATGGGAAGATATTGAATGGTTGTGTATATATCGGGGCACATATCGTCCGGCCTGGCGTTTGTCAACAGGCAGGTGGCTTATGCAAGATATTTTTCGGAAGTGAATCGAATGAGCCGATTGACGGAGAAAGCATAGAAAATATTTTTAGAGAGGCAAGTATAGACGCAGAATACAGAAAAGACATTACAAATATTGTATGGGAAAAGTACGTATTTGTTTCTCCGTTTGCGAGCGCAACCACATTTATGAACAAAACAATGCGAGAGATCCTGGATAGTACTGAAGGGAAAGAACTCCTGGAAGACCTTCTTGAGGAAGTTTTAAGCATTGCTAAGGGGCAAGGTGTAGAATTGCCGGAGAATATTAGAGAGACAACTATTAAGAAAGCCTCTGCTTTTCCTTATGAGACAAAAACATCAATGCAGATGGATTTTGAAAAAGGAAAGAAGGCGGAGTTAGAGACGTTCACAGGATTCATAGTCAATAAGGCAAAGAAGTTTGGATTATCCGTGCCCAAACATGAAAAGGTTTATGCAGCTTTGCAAAACCGGCTATCATTATAAAAATCATTAATCAGGGACGTCGCCCTTAACCTATTGGAGGGAAACCATGACTGAAACAATAGTAATGATTCACGGTATGTGGGGAGGCAGCTGGTATTGGGAAAATTTTAAGAACTTCTTTGAAGAAATGGACTATAAATGTTTTACCCCTGTATTGCGCCACCATGATATAGATCCCAAAGACAAGCCAGATCCTGCTTTGGGTACTACCAGCCTGATAGATTACGCTGAAGATCTTGAAGAATATATCCGCAATTTGGATGAAAAACCATTTCTAATGGGTCATTCCATGGGCGGTCTCCTTGCTCAGATTTTAGGCGCTCGAGGATTAAGCAAGGGCCTTGTTTTGCTAACTCCCGCATCTCCAAGCGGAATAAATGCATTAAAATATTCGGCCATTAAGAGCTTTATGAGCGTTTTCACAAAGTGGGGATTTTGGCGAAATCCACACCGCTTATCTTTTAAAGCATCGGTATATTCAATGATGCACTTACTCCCTGAGGAAGATCAAAAAGCAGCTTATGAAAGATTCGTATACGAATCCGGGCGTGCCGCCGCAGAAATAGGATTCTGGTTATTTGACTCCAATGGAGCATCAAAAGTTGATGAATCAAAGATTACATGTCCGGTTTTGGTCGTTTCCGGAGCTGAAGATAGAATCACACCAGCCTCGGTAGTTCGAAAAGTTGCAGACAAATATGAAGCTGTTTCAACATACAAGGAATTTGAAAATAATGCCCACTGGGTTATCGGTGAACCAGGGTGGGAAAAAATAGCGGAGTTTGTATCTGACTGGTTAAAGCAAGTTTCGAGTTAAATTATCATAATATTCTTGACAACCTTCCACAAAAAATGCATACTATAATTATACATTATAATGGAGGTCACCATGAAAGCCACTGTTGTTGATTTAAGATACAAGATGAATGACGTGCTTAGAGCACTCGACAGAAAAGAAAATGTAACCGTGCTTTATCATGGAAAGGTAAAGGGGATTATTGTGCCGGCAAAAGGCAAAGAGCATAAAAAAATTAAAGACCATCCTTTTTTTGGTATGTCGTCAAAAGACACCAAAAAATCAGTGTTGGATAAACTCAATGATTTAAGAAAGCCAAGATACAATGATATTTGATACTGATATTTTCATCTGGGTACAAATGGGGAATGGAAAAGCCGCAAGACTTATTGATAAGTCTGAGAACAGATATTTATCCATTCAGACTTACATGGAGCTTTTACAGAGTGCCAAGAACAAAACACAGCACAAATATGTGAAAGATTTTATTGCCTCGTATGATTTTATGGTTCTTCCATTTACAGAGAATATTGGACATAGAGCCTCAATTTATATAGAGGAATATACCTTGTCTTCAAGTTTAAGATCCGGAGATGCTATAATTGCCGCTACAGCCGTAGAAAATAATATGACCCTTGTTTCGAGCAATACAAAATATTTCAAGGAAATAAAGGACTTGAAATTAAAAGCCTTCAGGCCGTAATAGAGTTATCCTTACTCCCTCTCTTCTTAGCCGTAGCATTGAGCAGCAAATTTTTACCAACCTCATCAGTTTAATATATTCCTTGACTTTCCCTGCCAATGTAATTACGATGGCATTACAATGTTGGAATTAAGGGGGTCGAATATGAGAGCGCGTATTGTAAAAATTGGCAATTCCCAAGGCATAAGGATTCCGAAGCCATTGTTGGAGCAAACAGGAATCACTGAAGATGTAGAACTTGAAGCTGCGAAAAATCAGCTTGTCATTCGTCCAATATCCAGTGCGAGATCAGGCTGGGAAGATGCATTTCGAACCATGTCTGAAAATAAGGATGATTTGTTAATAGATGGTGCTGAAAATATTTCACACTCTTGGGATACAAGAGAATGGCAGTGGTAGTTAAGCGATTTGATGTATACCTGGTAAATCTTGATCCCACTATGGGATCTGAAATTCAAAAAACCCGACCATGTCTGATTATTTCGCCTGATGAAATGAATCGGCATATTAGGACGGTTATCATCGCACCGATGACAACTGCAGGAAAGGATTATCCAACACGGGTTTCCTGTAGGTTTAAAGGGAAAAAAGGACAGATCGTCTTAGATCAGATACGAACGATTGATAAATCCCGACTTGTAAACAAACTTGGAAGTATTAAGCCTCAAATTCAAGCAGAGGTTATTTCTGTGCTTCAGAAACTGTTTGCTTATTGATTCTGCCTAACCATCCGGCGAAGACTATGGTTACTGATTACACTTCTTCCCAAAAAAAATTTTCAACATTATTAAAATCCATTCATACTCTTTCGAGCCCTCCCGGAAGGGAGAGGGGATATGGTTAAGGGTTAGCCTGATGGATTTATAAATGCAAACAAGCAGGGGAGTGTCGTGTCAATCAAGAAATGTTATTTCGACCTCTTCACTTTTGTCATTCCGAGCCCCCGCCCCTTAAGGCGGGGATAAACTCCGCGAGGAATCTGACTATTTACGCTCAGGGCAGGCTCCGGGAGAAATCTAAGATTTCTCAGTCGTGAAGACTCCTTCGAAATGACAGAGTATCGTTGACAGTACAGGAGGCTGAAGTAGTGAATTCCACACTCGATCTTTCAGAACTTGATGCCAAAATAGGACGGCTTTTTATGGCCGGAATGCCGGGGACGCAACTGGATGATGGTACTGAAGCGCTTATCCGGGATTACGGCCTGGGCGGTGTGATCCTGTTTGGCAGGAACATTGAAAATCCCATTCAGTTAGCCACGCTCTGTAATGATTTGCAGGACAGGGCCATGAAATATCACGGAATGCCCCTTTTCCTGTCAATTGATCAGGAAGGGGGATCTGTGGCCAGGTTGAAGGAACCCTTTACCTGTTTTCCGGGAAACAGGGCCATAGGAGAGGATCCAAAGCCGGTGGATAAGGCGAAGGAGTTTGCCAGGGTTGCGGCAAGGGAGATGAGTCTTGTGGGCCTGAATATGGATCTGGCTCCGGTTATGGATGTGCGCAGGGGAGAGCCTGAAAAGCATTTAAAGGGCCGGATGTTCAGCGATAATCCTGAAGAGGTTGCCCTGCTTGGCCGTAAGGTCATTGAGGTGCTTCAGGAAAATGGTGTTATGGCGGTGGCCAAGCATTTTCCGGGATTGGGGAAGACGTCCGTGGACCCGCATCATCATCTCCCAACCATAGAGGCGGATACCGGAGAGATGGAAGAGATCAATATCCCGCCGTTTGAGTCGGCCATAACAGCCCGGGTTTCCGCGGTTATGACCTCACACGCCATATACCCGGCGCTGGATCCGGGGATTCCAGCCACGCTTTCACACAGGATTCTTAAAGGATTGTTAAGGGATTTGCTGAACTTCAGTGGCCTGATCATGACCGATGACCTGGAAATGGGGGCCATTGAAAAGAAGTGGGGGGTGGCTAAAGGGGCCGTGGCTTCATTTGAGGCTGGTGCGGATATCCTTCTGATATGCGGGGATCAAGATAGGGTCCTGGAAAGCATAGATATATTGAAGGGGAAATTGATCCGGGGAGAAATCCCGTTTCAAAGACTCCGGGAGTCCCTGGATCGGATCAAGAAGACCAAGGCCAGGTTTCTTAAAGAGACGAAAAGGGTTTCCCTGAAAGAGGTGCGTACCTATTTTGGCCTTTAACCGGCTTTACAGGGGCATTTCAGATTTTCTGGAATCGTTCATATTGATTAAGGGGTAGTCGGTTCAAATGATTGATCTAATAATCATCATCGCATATTTTCTCGTTATGCTTTTTGTTGGCTGGAGGAGCAGGCATCAATCCGCAGAGTCCTACTGGGTGGCTGAACGGAGATATTCCACCGGTCGTATCACCATGTCTCTTGTTGCCACCATTTTTGGCGCGTCTTCCACCATGGGGATCATCGGCCTCGGCTATTCCCGCGGGCTGACAGGCGCCTGGTGGGCATTGATCGGCGGGTTAGCCCTTATCCCCTTTGCCCTGTTATTAGCTTCCCGCGTTCGCGCCCTGAATGTCTACACGCTTCCTGACATATTAAAGCGGGCATACGGTGAGACCGTGGCCGTACCCGCCGGGATCATGATTGCAGTGGCCTGGTGCGGGGTGATTGCGGCCCAGCT
The DNA here is from genome assembly GCA_019308785.1 of Deltaproteobacteria bacterium. Lineage (GTDB taxonomy): Bacteria > Desulfobacterota > DSM-4660 > Desulfatiglandales > Desulfatiglandaceae > JAFDHL01. Next base: position 7,055 of record JAFDHL010000036.1, on the reverse strand, counting down.
TATTGCAGGGGGGCGTATCGTATCAGGCCTTTTTGCAATTGATTTTAGCGTTGCACTGTTGTTGGTTTCTGTTGTCTTTACCCTATATACATTCTGGGGAGGGCAGCTCTCTGTCATCAGGACCGATTTCTGGCAGTTGTTCCTTTTTGTTGGAGGACTTTTAGTTACATTATCCTTTCTCATTTCATCACAGTGCTCAACACCTGCCCTGTGGGAAAATATTCCTCCGGCGCATTGGAATTTTCCTGTCTCCGGTGCATTCGGGTGGTACGAGGTACTGGTCTTTTATCCCCTGATCGTGGGGCTGCCTTACATGGTCGGTCCTGATATTTATTCACGGGTACTGTGCGCCAGGGACAACCGGGTGGCGCGGAGGGCCGCCCTGATGGCTTCCGGGTTCGTTATACCGCTCTCCTTTTTGCTTGCCTTTTTCGGGCTTATGGCAAGGGCCCAGTTCCCGGGTATTCCGGCCGAGGCTGCTCTGCCAAAGACCTTGATTATGCTCATACCGGTAGGATTAAAGGGTTTGATTGTGGCAGGATTTTTAGGGGCCATTATGTCATCGGCAGATACCTGCCTTATTTCCGCTTCCACTATTCTGACACTTAATGTGATCCGTCCATTTTTTGGTACTGCAGAAGAAAAAAACCTCAGCATCACCAGGGCGACGGTTCTCATAATGGGTGTTGTTTCCTGGTTTATTGCCAGCCAGCAGCAGGGGATTATTTCGTCACTACTTATGGGGTACACTGTCTTTGTGGGGGGGGTGGTGATTCCGACCCTTGGGACGTTTTTGCAGAAAGCCCTGAAGATCACGGCAAGCGGGGCTCTCTGGGCCGTTATTGTGGGAGGCGGGACCGCCATACTTGGAAAGATCCAGGGGGGCCTGGTTATGAAGACCCTGCTGACCGGTCACGGACAGGCATTCCTGGAAATGGCCCTGGGCACTAAATACCTGAGCATTTTGCCAATTATCCTTTCAGCATTGATCCTGCTCGGGGTCAGCAGGATGACCAGGCCGGAATAGTGCTTTTAAGGGTTTCTCAATCAAGCTGAAAAAAGACACCAAACGAATGGAATTTTTTTAACTGTATTATTTCGGTCATTAACCCTGCAGGAAACTGTGCGAAAGGGGTTTGCTAAGTATTTTCGATCTGGAATTCATATTTGACGGTTGTGGCATGATCAGGGTCTGAATTAAAGGTTCTCTCAATAAAGGTTACGCGGTCGTTCATGTCAATCATAATAAGGGTGGAAGACCGGGTGCCATAGGTTGGGCTGGTGATAAAGATGGGTGAGAGTATTCTTTCCCATTCAAGCCCGACCCCTGTATCGGGAAGATGCTCATCATGCGGAATTGTTCGATCAGCGAGTATACGAAAAAACGCATCCGGAGCGGGGTCTTTTTCGTTATAAAGCAATCTTTCAAGCGCTTCTTTTCCGCGGATCACCTTGGGCCACGGGGTGTCCAGCAGGTGGTTGCTCAGACCGTAGATGCCGGGTGCAAGATTGTGCGTCCCTTCACCCCGGTTTGAATACCAGTACAGATCATCTCTTTCGCCGACAATAAGATTGAACCCATTATATTGGCCGGCATTTTTCCCCAGCACATCAAGAAAATTGACCGGGCTTTCCCGGCCTGACAGGTAGTCGCTCACCAGTTTTCCGCGGGAAGGGGAACCGCTTTTTACTGAGGCCGGGTCCCTGTAATTGGTAATGGCCGCTATTCTTCCTTTTCTGGTGATACCCAGCCACGTCCCGCCGGCACGTAGATCCTTTCCTGCAAGCACATCAGGTATTTCGGCCCGGAAAGCGGCGGCAGCCGTGGGCCGTTCATAATATTCATCCCGGTTCGCTGTAATTATTAGCTTGTATGCAGGATGAGATCTGAGCGCTAAGAGTATTAGGCACATGATACGTATTTATTCTGGCACGCTTGACACTGCAAGGCTCAAGGCCTAAGGCATAAAGCAAAACCCATTTCTCTTACCTTATGCCCTGAGTCTTGTGCCTTACGGCTTCCTTTCAGCCCTCATCTCAACCACTACATGGCCCCAGCCGCCTAATGTGGGGCCAACATCAAAACAGCCGGTCCGGTTGAAAATGACCTCATTTGGGTCTCTGCCGTTCATGAGATTTTCAAAAAACGCATTGATCAGGACTGTTAGGTTGGGCATCAGGAAGGCGCAAACCCTTTCAGGGCATTCTTTTGTCAGAAGATTCCCTGACGAGTCGAAAAAGAGCTTCTGGCCTACCACGTGTCCAGAATGGCACCCTTTGGACTCAACCACCTCAGCCACAAGCCTGTAACGGGAGGCTGTCAGGGCATTTTCGAACATTCGCTGAAACCTGGGGTTATCCCGGATGACCTTAAATTCCTGCTCCTGAAGACCCAGCCGGTTTTTAATAATTTCAATTAATTGTGATTTGTCCATCTTATCATTCCTCAGGTTCTGTTTTTGACTTCAATGGCATAAAGGCCTTAACCTTCATCCTTGCTTTCTTTTTTCTTCATTTTTTTCTGCTGGCGTTTGCTCGTATCGGGCTCTTTTTCCGGATCTTTCTCTTTCTTGCCCTTTTCTTTTTTCGCGGAGGCCATTTTTTCGGCCTTGATCCTGGAACCTTCGTCCGTCTTCTTTTCCGAATCGGCGATGACCTTCAGCCTGCCCTGTGTTTGCCTTATCCTTGCCCTTATTTTTTTGACAGCAGGGTCTTTGGCGATTTTTCCTGATTCAATGCCCTTTTCGGCCAGAATCGACATGCGCTGGTTCAGTTTGTTTTCCCAGTAGGCCTTTTGGCCCTCTCTTGTCTCTTTACTTTTGGACGCCATTATATACTCCTTTCTACATTTTTTGATCTATTTATGGTGAGTCTTATTATCAGGAAATCAAGGAATAATAAATACTAAAAGCGGATTCAGAGCTGACGGGAAAATTGTTTTGGTTTAAACAGCTTACTTTCAGGCATAAAGGTAATTTCCCATTTAGAAGGTAATTAATTACTTATCCGGTTCTGCGGTCTGAATATATTCTTTCAGGAATTCATAATCCTTTTTTGAGATTTCACAGAATTTCACCCCCATGCCGGGATGTTGGCCGGGTTGACTTTGTTCTTTCTTTCGATCCCATATCACCTCGCATTTGATTTGAAGGGGATCCGGCGCGCCAGGTAGTTGCAACTTGAGAAGGAATTTATCTTCCGGAATCAAGGGGTTTTGTGTTTTTATGAAAAAGCCGCTGGCACTCACATTTGCTGTGTATGCCTGGACAAAGGCCCGACGGTCTTTATATGTCAGTGACAATACCTTTAGAACCCGTGGATCTGCCCGCCTGGTAAAATCACTCGCCCTGTCGAGCAGCTTTCTGAACCTGAGGACAATAATCTCAAGAAGACTCCTGAACTGCCCGGAAAGCTGGTTATATTCTTTTTCAAGAGGTTCGCGATCGATTACACCGATGGTTGTCTCTCCAACGGCCCGGGCCGTGGCGGTTCTTTTTATTCCTCCGATGAACCCAAGTTCTCCAAACACATCACCCGGTTGCAGTTTCTCAATAATATCCTTCTGTCCCCGGATATCTTTGGAGATTTCCACGGAACCCGACAGGATGACATAGACCCAGTCGCCGGGGCTACCTTCCTTAAAAATGATTTGACCGTCTTGATAGGTTTCTTCATTGGCTATGTTGTATTGGATTTTGCGTTCCATTTTATACACCTTATTTTTAAAGGATCAGTATCTCTTGCCGTATTCCTTTGAGTTCACCTAATCATGAGGCAACGTGTCGTTGAGACCTTTTCTTCGGTTCCGAGTCTCTCCCGCCGTTGGCGGGATCATTTCTACGACTTATCTGCGTCCCGCCTCCGGGCGGGACTCCGCATTCCCCTCGGCAAGCTCGGGGCTGCGGTTTCCCCCACTGATAAGTCGTGAAAAGGACGGCGGCCTACCGCCAGTCACTCAGAAAAGGCCTCAAAGCCACGTCTCATCTATTAGTGCCAAGGATGTAAGCCCATAGGCGGATACTCTCTTCAAGAAATATATTGAGATATAATTGAAAATCACTCAAGGTTCAACACAAAAGCAATTCCTTTTCCCTTGACCGCTCAATATTCTTTCCCTATACTTTTTTCCCGTTTGAACCCAAAATATTGGAAGGATTCTGGTTCAAATGAGATTTGGTTGGGACGGCTGGAAAACGAATCAGTATTTTTACTATCTTAATACGGCCTGTGTGCCGTGAATTTTCTTTGGAGGTAACTTATGGGAAAAGTAGGAATTATCGGTGTTGGCCAGAGTGCCTTCGTCCGGGGATATCCGGGCTCGATCAGGGAACTGGCATTCGAGGGTTTTAAGGAGGGCATGCAGGATGCGCATATTACTGCCAAAGATATTGATGCTTCTGTGATCTGCTCTGCCCCGGAATATGATAAGCAGCGATCGCCTGCCGGGGTGTTTGCCGAGTATTTTGGGCTCACGCCACAGCCGACTTTCTATGTGGAAAGTCTGTGTTCTTCGAGCAGCATGGGTGTAAGGCTCGCCTATTCACTTATCAAGGCCGGACTTCATGATGTTGTGGCTGTCGTGGGTTTTCAAAAAATGTCGGAGATTTCCTCGGCGGAATCCCAGGAGAGAATGGGCCGGGGTGCGGACATCCAGTGGGAAAGCCCTTTCGGAACCATGATGCCCGCGTATTATGCCATGTATGCAAGGGCCCACATGGCAAAATACGGGACCACGTCTGACGACCTGGCTCTCATCAGGGTCAAGGCGGCGACTTACGGCCAGATCAATGAAAAGGCTGTATACCGCAAGGCAGTGACCTTTGAGATGTTTTCCGATCCCGAAAGCCCCATGTCCAACCCGGTTGCCAGTCCTCTCCGAGTGGGAGATTGCTGTGCCAATGCAGACGGCAGTTCTTGCATTATCGTGGCCAGTGAGGAAAAGGCCAAGGCACTCTGCAAGAAACCCGTATGGATTCTGGGTTTGGGCGCCGCTTCCACGGCTGTGAACATGGCCGGCAGGGAGCTTTTTACGGGATTGACCGTTGGTGAGCAGGCGGGCGAGCAGGCTTACAAGATGGCTGGTGTCACCACGAAGGATATCGATGTGGCCGAGGTTCACGACTGCTTTACTATCGCTGAGATGATGGCCTATGAGAATCTGGGCTTTGCAAAGCCGGGAGAAGGGAAGGATCTGATCAAGAGTAAAGAGACCTACAAGGAGGGAAGCATACCGGTGAATGTGGACGGAGGGTTGCTTTCCAAAGGACATCCCATCGGTGCCACCGGCGGTTCCCAGATAAGAACCATCGTCCTCCAGCTTAGAGGCGAGGCAGGGGAAATGCAGGTCAAGGATCCGGAAATCGGACTTGTCCATAATATCGGCGGTGTGGGCCTTTACGGAAACGTCACCATTCTCGGGAGGTAAGACATGGGTAAGAAAAAGAAAGAAGTAGATGATCGGTTTAAGAAATTCGGGACGGTAACCTTTACCTCCATTACGAAGATAAATGATTTTATAGACCAGTTAGAACAGGGAAAAGTAATGGGCACCCGGTGTAAGGAGTGCGGGCTCGTTTTCTTTCCGCCCAGGGCGGACTGCTATCAATGCCTTAAAAGCGATATGGAGTGGTTCGAAGTCACGGGTAAAGGAAAGCTGGTAAGCTACAGTAAACTTGAGTTTGCGCCTGTTGGTTTCGGTGATGACCTGCCATATGCCATCGCCCTTTTAGACTACGGCGATTATAAGGTATTCGGCAGGATCGCGGACAGTGTGCCTGAGGATGAAATTGAGGTGGGCATGCAGATGGAAACCGTTGCCAACACCTTACCCAACGGCCAGTTGAATTACGTTTTTCAAAAGGCATGAGAGACTATTATTAGACCCTCGCCCCAAAAGGCGGGGGTTGGCCCCGACCTTATGCCTCAATGTCCCTTTGTTCTTACTGCGGAGAGTATTAAATAGTTTGCAATGCTTGCAATCAGGAATGGGTCATGAGGCGTTTTTTCGTCGATAAGATAAGAACAAAGGACGAAACCTGTACGATTACAGGGGCTGAGGCCAGGCACATGAAGACAGTCTTGAGAATGGGCCGGGGGGACAGGTTGATTCTCATGGACAGCAACGGGTCCCGTTTTCAGGGTATTATTGAGTCTGCCGGTTCCCGGGAGGTGCGGGTCAGGCTTGAAAAGCCCCTTCCTAAACCACCCCCGTCGCCCGTAGAGATCATCCTGTGTCAGGCCCTTATAAAATCCCGTCCAATGGACTACCTGATTCAAAAAACCTCGGAACTGGGCGTTGACCTAATCCTCCCTTTTATTTCTGAACGAACAGTCGTCCGGTTGGACAAGGACAGGGTTGACAAAAAGATGATGCACTGGCGTGAAATAGCGCATAACTCTGCAAAGCAGTCCAACAAGAGAAATCCGGTGGAGATCAAATCAGTGTGCTCTTTCAAGGAATTGATTGCCAAATTGGAATGCCAGGACGCCATGAAGGTGGTTTTGTGGGAGGAGGAAGAGAAAAGGGATTTAAGAGGTCTGTTTGAAGAATATTCTCGGGTGAAAAGATTCATAGGCATTGTAGGACCTGAGGGCGGGTTTGGTCAGGCAGAGATTACGGCTGCCAGGGAAGCCGGTTTTACACCAGCCTGGTTCGGAAACAGGATCTTGAGGTCGGAGACCGCAGCTATCACTATGGTGTCAGTGGTTCAGTATGAATGGGGAGACCTGAGTATTAGGAATTTGTGACGCTTTTTTGATCTTCTGTCTCCGGGTGTACTGGTTATAGGGCTTTTCCTTTGACACATAAGCGGTATTTCCATATATTTATTGAATCTTTGAAAACCATGTCCTTTGGGCGTGGTTAGAACCCTTTGGCTATGCCTGGATAAACCCCAAAGAGTGCCTAAAATGAGCTAAAGTTTGAAGTGTTTAAAGTTGTAGTGTCGCTTCGCTCCATCTAATTTATAGAATTCCTTAACTTTAGTCACTTTAGATCACTTTAGTCACTTTGAACTCCTGAGATTATCTATGATCATAGCCCCTTTCAGGGGTGA
>JAFDHL010000035.1 GCA_019308785.1 Deltaproteobacteria bacterium | reverse complement strand
CGGGGAATCGTGCCGATCTGCGATTATACTATATATACCCGGCCGGTATATTCCAGGGCGGCAAACCCTGAAATCCTGATGGCCAAGGCGGCCCCTTTGGATAAACCGGGGGAAGTAGTGCCTTTTCTGACCGGGGCTTTGGACAGAGCCAGAGAAATGGCCGATCCTGAAGATTTGATAGTGGTCTGTGGATCGCTTTTCACTGTGGGAGAGGCATTGACCTATTTTGATCCGCAAACTTACAGGCCGGATGAATTCGAGTGACGAGGTAATAGTAAATTCTGAAATGAAACAAGCCATCCATATTCGAAAACCACTGGCATTAATTTCAATTATTCTCGCCAGCCTTTTGTTATGCCTCTTCAACCCCCAGGATTCCTTTGGAAAGAAGCGGTATTCAAAGGAGCGTTTCATCGGTGACGATGATACCCCCTGGCAGATTACTGCCAAGCGCCTGATTTACATAGAAAAAGAAGGCCTTTACGTTGCAGAAGGGGATGTTGTCATATCAAAAGGCGATCAGTTTCTTTATGCACAAAAGGTCACTTACAATACCAGGACCGGCATCGCCACTGTATCCGAGGATGTGCGGCTTGATTCGGCCGGAGACATACTCACAGGATCACGTGGGATATTTAATCTAAAGAACCATACAGGCAAAATCATCAATGGCCGCCTTTTTCTGAGCGAGAACAACTATCACATCAGCGGCGAGGTGATGGAGAACCTGCGACGGTGCCAGGCCTGCCTGGTCCATTACCGGCTCAGAAGTCAAGGTGACTGTTGAAGGTTACGGAACAGTAAAACACGCTGCGTTCTGGGTTCGCGGGTTTCCCATATTCTATGTGCCCTATATGATCTTTCCGGCTAAGACCAAGAGGCAGACCGGCCTGCTCCCGCCCAGGGTGGGTTATTCTTCTCGCAATGGTATAGATACGGAATTGCCGCTTTTCTTAGTCATTTCTGATCAGGTTGATGCGACTTTGTATCAACGATATATGAGCGAACGCGGATATATGCAGGGGCTGGAGTTCCGCTATCTTGGCGGCGAAAAGTCAAAGGGAATCTTTCTGTTTGACATCCTATCCGACAATATTGAAGAAAAAAATATGAGTGATCAAGACGAACTCGAGATCAGCCCCTTTCGCCGGACCAACCATACCCGCTACTGGCTCAGGGGCGGGGCCGATCAGAATCTGCCTCTCGGTTTTCATGCCCGCCTGGATACGGACTATGTCAGTGATCAGGACTACTTTAGAGAATTCGAAGGATCGCTTTTTGGTTATCAGGCCAGGCCGGACCTAACCAAGGAACTGGGTCGCTCCCTGGAAGACAGATATTCCCCCACAAGAAGGTCCGCACTCAGACTCAGTCAATTTGGGGACGGATACAGCCTTCAGGCACTGGGAAGTTATCATCAACGGCCTGAAGATTTAGTCGAGGACCGAACCCCTCAGCCTGCGGGAGGGTTCGACTATATACTGCTTCCTGACAGGTTCACGGATTTTCCCATGTTTTTCAGTCTTGAGTCAGACTACGATTATGTCTGGCGGGATGTTGGAGACAGGGGGCACAGGGCCTCTCTTTCTCCTGAACTGAGGTTCCCCTGGTGGCTGGGTCGTTATGTGGAATTCGAACCTTCAATCCGCTACACGCATACTGCCCAGTGGATTGATGATGATAATCAGGTGAACAGGGATTACCAGGATAAAGGGGCCTATGACGCACAGGGCAGACTCTCGACCAGCATTGAACGGGTTTTTCATTTAAACGGGGAAAAGGTTAAAAGAGTGAAGCACAAGGTATCCCCTGTCCTGGGATACAGATACCGGAATCACTTAGACAAGGCTGAATACAGGCCGTGGTTCGAGCCTGTTGACGATGAGGGCGATATAAACCTGGTCTCCTTTTCTCTTGAAAACTACCTGGATGCCCGGCTTGAAAATAAAAAAGGCGATGTAACATACCGTCAATTGGCCACCCTGACCTTCATACAGGGATATGATTTACATGAGGCGAGGCGCAACGATGAACCCGGAAGGAATAGAGAGCCATTTGTGCCCCTTAACGGTCTGCTGACCGTAGGTCCAGCTAAGAATATTGATATTTTTTGCGAGGCGGAATGGGATCATTACGATCATGAAATATCCTTTGCGGATGTGGCACTTAGGCTGTCCGTGGACAGGTCAGGAAATAAAAAGGACAGTGTCAATGTTGACTATCGGTACGACAAGGCAGGCCAAAAGAACCTGAGTCTCACGGCCAATGTGAATCTTGTTTCCGGGTTCTACGTGGGCGGTTCGCTCGAAAGAGATGTGGAACTTGATCACAACATTTCAAACAGCTATTGGGTTGGTTATGACAGTCAATGCTGGGGTATGAGGGTGATCGCGGAAAGGGGTGAGAATGAGACGAGCATTATGGTGCTCTTCAGGCTAATAAACTTTGCCGATATCAAGGCCTGGTAAAGAGATCTAAAAAGAGAACCATAACAAGGCCCGCCAACATCAAAAAGAGGGCGGCCAGGACTTCCCCGTTCCACTGTCCTGGCAGGATGTTAGTCTGGACAAGAGGGACGACCTTTCCATGCACATCTACAAGGCTTTCAACCGTTTCCTTCCATGGCCAAACTTTCCTCAATGATCCGAGCATAAGTCCGGTCAATATGGCTACCATCATGTCATGGTATTTTCCTAACAACCACCCTAAAAGCCGAGAAAATAAGACGATTCCAACACAGGCGCCCGCGGCCACAAGAGCCAGAATAACAAAATCCCTGTTGTTTACCGCCCCGAGGACATACTGATACTTCCCGAGGAGCACCAGCATAAAGGCCCCGGATATTCCAGGGAGAATCATAGCGCAGATGGCAACAGCGCCGCAGAGAAAGAGAAACCACGGTGTATTGGGAGTAGCGACAGGGACAAGACCCACCAGAAGATAAGTGCCTGTTATGCCACCCAACAGGCAGGCGCATGTAGAGGGACGCCACTTCTCAATGCGCCTGCTGACGCTCACTACAGAGGCAAGAATCAATCCCAGAAAAAACGACCAGATCAAAACGGGCCTGTTCTGGAGGAGCCAGCCAAGAACCCTGGAAAGGGTGGAAATGGCTGTTAAGATACCAATACCCACTGCCAGGAGAAACTGCCAGGAAATGCGATTGAGCAGCATCCGGATCTTCAGGGTCACGAGAAGTTGAACGCTCCTCAAATCGAACGACTTTATAGCGTTGATCAACTCTTCGTAAATGCCAAGGATAAAGGCCATGGTTCCGCCGGAAACCCCTGGAACCACATCGGAGGCCCCCATGCAAAACCCCTTCAAGGCCAGTATCAAATAATCGATAAAAGACCTGGCGGTAAATTGTCGGGATACTTCGTTTTTCATTTCACTCCCGCTTTTGTCATTCCCGGTCCACTAATCAAACGATTTCGCATCTTAAAGGGCTTGGGACTCTTTTTCAGGAACCAGCTGAATCCATATCGTATGTAATCATTTGGTAACGTTCATAAGTGATGGAAAGATGGTTTCAAGCACCTTTTCGGCGATGCCAATTTCTTCGCGCAGCCTTCGGTGCGCTCAGGCCCACCCCTTCGGGGCGGGTTCCCGGTTTCCTCAAGGCGTTATCTATTCCTTCTGGAGTGGGTGGCCAAATATATATACGGTTTCCCAACGAGCCTGCAAACTCCCATTAAGTCTGTGGCTTAAACCGCATATATTTGGCCACGGCAAAGCTCGGTGGTATTCTTTTTGAGATAACGCCTTTCGGAAACCCACACCGCCTCAAGAAATATGAAAGAATCACTATTGATGCCAAAACTTTTTTACGATACCAAAAGCTCTTGTTCGGAAACTGCATTCATGCGAAGACAAGAATCAAAAGCCCCGCAGCCCAGCAATAAGGCGCGAAATAGTAGAGATGTCCTTTTTTGACCATATCCATGAGCAGTTTAAGTGCCAAAAGTCCAACAAGGGCTGATGTGAGAAAACCGAAAAGCAGTGGCACGAAACCGACCCTTGTTAAGGCTTCGACGTTTATCTGAACTGCAAGGGCAGCGATAATTGCAGGTATGGCCAGTAAAAAGGAGAAACGGCCTGCCAGTTCCCTGTCCAAGCCTAATAACAGACCGCATACGATGGTTGCACCGGATCTGGAGATACCCGGTATTATGGCCAGTCCCTGTGCCGTGCCGACCGCCAATGCCACTATAAGCCCGATCCGTGTTCGAGTTCCGTATCCTTCAGGCATAAGCCTGGTCAAACCGACAATAATTCCGGTGACAATAAGCATCACACCTACCGTAGTCACCGATCCAAAAAGGTTTTCCAGAGGCGCTTTAAAAACCAGACCGATAATGCCAGTGGGAATAGAACCAATAAGGACCCACCAGACAAGAGAATCATGTCGTTTTTCGAGGCTAACACCGGAGTCTGTACTTCCGGAACGACGGCGTGCTTTCAGCGTTTGTGTAAGGACTTGCCATACTTCTCTTACCATTAAGCCGACATCGGAACGGAAATAGAGGCATACGGCCAGGAGGGTTCCCAGGTGCAACGAACAAGCCAGCAGAAGCTCGGGTTCCTTTAAACCGATCAGGTTCTGGAAAATTACCAGATGGCCGGAACTGCTGACAGGTAAGAACTCGGTCAATCCCTGGATTATTCCCAAAAAGATTGTCTCGATGGATTTCACTCAGGCATTCCTTTTTCTGGTTCCCTGGCCTTAAGCCTTTCGCCTTCATCAACATCTGTCACTTACCAGATGGCGGGGCGGATTGGCAAGCCGAAACTCGGCTCGCCCTCTCCTTGACACGCTTCCACCGTTCATTTATAATTGTTGGTATATCATACAGAATATTTGAAGAGCACAATTCATTTCCCGGACATTCCTTTGGAGGCAATTGATGAAAACAAAGGTGGGTGTTTTATCTTCAGGCGGCGATTGTGCTGGTATTAACAGCACAATTCACTGGTTGGTATTTTCCGCTCTGGATAAAGATCTGGTATCCAGACGCGGAACGATGTTTGAGATTCTCGGCATTGTGGACGGCTGGAAGGGGCTTATAGAAGTCAGGCCCGATAAAAAAGAAAGCCTCAAGCGCTGGACCATACCTCTTAAAACCGACGTGGTTCGGACCTGGGCCAGATCCGGAGGAACCCGGCTTGGGACGACCCGAATTAATCCGTTTGATCCTGCTAATGACAAATCGGAGGATCTCATCAAAAACTATAAAAAACTGGGGCTGGATGCTCTGGTGGTTATCGGGGGGACCGACAGCCTGGCAGTGACCTACAAGCTGTACAAGGAAGGGCTGAAAGTGATAGGCATTCCCAAGACCATTGACAGGGATTTGTCAGACACCGATTATACCCTGGGATTTGATTCAGCCGTTAATATCATCACATCGGACATTGACAGGCTGCGTGTTACGGCGGGTTCGCACAGCCGTGTTTTTGTGGTGGAGTGTATGGGAAGAAAAGCGGGATGGTTGGCCCTGGAGGCCGGTGAGGCTTCGGGTGTTCCTATTATCCTTATTCCTGAGCACGATTTTGTGATTGATCGAGTTATTGAGCTGTTGAAATCAAGGAAGAGAACATTTGAGCGTTACAGTATCGTTTTGGTCTCTGAGGGGGCAAAGCCGAGAGGCATGGAAGAAATCCTTGAAAAACGGGGCAGGGACGGTTTCGGGCACTACTACTTAGGTGGCGTTGGTGGCTTTATTGCGGAGGAGATCCAGAAACACACCAATATGGAAGTACGTTATGTGGCCCTAAGGCACCTTCAAAGGGGCGGGGCCCCCACTGCTTATGACCGGCGCATGGGTAGGAAATTCGGAGTTGCAGCTATTGACATGATTGTGAACGAGGATTTCGGCCGTATGGTCAGCCTCCAACATGGGGACATTACCTCAGTGCCCCTAAAAAAGGCCATTGATCGACTGCACCTTGTGGACGTGGAAAAATTTTATAACACCAAGGATTATAAGACTCTGGATCAAATCCTTTAAACAAAGATTTTGCCAGGATTTAGAATTCCCTGCGGGTCAAATGCCTTTTTAATTCGGGACATGACTTCGATCCCTGCCCGGGGGATTTCCATTTCGAGATAGGGTGCTTTGGTAACCCCTATGCCATGTTCTCCCGTAAGGGTTCCGCCCATTTGAATCACTTTATCAAACAAGTCTCTTACCATTACCTGGGCGTCTTCCACTTCCCTTGGATTATTTTTGTCAAGCATAATATTTACATGAAGGTTTCCGTCGCCTGCATGTCCGAAGGCAGGAACGGGAAGACCGTATTTTTGCGACAGATTACCCAAGAAAGCAACTAAGTCAGACAACCTGCTTCGGGGAATGACGATATCTTCACTGATTTTGTGAGGTCTCAATTTATTAAGGGAGGGAGAAACGTTTCTCCGGGCCTCCCACAGTCTGTCTGCTTCTTCGGTATTGGCTGCCCCTTGGAATTTGAGGGCCTTTCCCTGTTCACACACCTCCCGGATTTTTCCGGCATCCCTGCCTACAAGATCTATGTCCCCATCTACTTCAATGAGCAGCATAGCTCCGGCTTTGAGGGGAATGGGAAGATCCATCTCCTCTCTAATACAATCGAGACATTGCCTGTCAATGAATTCAAGGATGGCGGGGATAATCTTGTTCCGGATTATTTTGGAGACAACCTCAACGGCCGAGGAGACATCCGGGAAAAAGGCGATCATGGTTTTATTGGCTGCCGGTTTGGGTACCAGGCGAAGAGTAACAGCAGTGATGACTGCCAGTGTGCCTTCGGATCCTATAATCAGGCGGGTCAGATCATAACCTGCTACACCTTTCATGGTTTCCACTCCGGTATTTATGATCTCTCCTGTGGGTAATACGACGGTCAGCCCCAGAACATAGTCTCTGGTTACGCCATACTTCACGGCCCTCAACCCGCCAGCACATTCCGCCACATTGCCGCCAATTGTGGAGACGTTAAGACTGGCGGGATCGGGTGGATAAAAGAGATCAACCTCTTCCACGGCCTCTTGAAGACGGGCCGTGATAACGCCCGGCTCCACTTTACAGACAAGATTGTCCCGATCAATGGCCAGAATACGGTCAAACCGTTTCATGGCCATAACAAGCCCCCCTCTTACGGGCACTGCGCCGCCGCTCATGCCGCTTCCCGCCCCCCTGGGAATAACGGGAAACCCTTTTTTTGTTGCAAGCTGTAAAATACGGGATATTTGGTCAGCATTTTCAGGAATGACTACTGCATCCGGCATGGACTCCAGCCTGGTAGCATCAGAGGCATACTCAAGCAGTACCTCCCGTGTTGTGTAGAGATATTCCCTGCCTACAATTTGTGCTATTTCTTTAAGGACTGCTTTGGAAATCATTGATTGATCAGTCTGCGGCTGCCCAGTGCATGTTCAAGTGTCATACGGTCCATGTATTTCAAGTCACCGCCCATTGGAACGCCAAGAGCGATTCTTGCGATTTTGAGCTTTCCATCTTTTTCCGATAAAAGCTTTGCCAGGAAGAAGGCGGTTGCTTCTCCTTCCGTAGTGGGGTTGGTGGCAAGAATGACCTCTTTGATCCCCTCTTTGCTGAGCCGGACTAAAAGCTCGCCTATCTTGAGATCTTCCGGCCCAATTCCATTCAAAGGAGAAAGGACGCCATGGAGGACATGGTACCGCCCTTTGAAAATACCGGCCTCCTCTATGGCAAGCTGGTCTCCAGGCCCCTCAACAACGCAGATGGTCCCATTGGAACGGTTTTCGTCACTGCAGATGGGACAGGGGTCATCATCAGTCAGATTAAAACAGGTGGAACAGAATTTGATCTTTTCTTTTACTTCTATCAGGCTTTTGGCCAGGCTTTCAGCCATTTCTCTGTTGCTTCTCAGTACATATAATGCCACCCGCGTGGCGGATTTTTGTCCGATCCCCGGAAGCCTGGAAAACTGCTTAATCAATTTTTCGAGAGATTTTGGATAAATTCCCATAAAGCAAGCTTCTTCTCCCAGCTTACAATAATCCTGGCATCCCCGGAATATTGAGCCCTTTGGTCAATTTCCCCATTTCTTCGTTCATCATGTCTCTCGCCCTGGACAGTGCATCATTAACCGCTGCCATGATAAGGTCTTGCAGCATTTCCGCATCATCCGGATTAATGACTTCTGGATCGATGTGCACGGAAATAATTTCCTGCCTGCCATTGGCGACTACGCTAATCATGCCGCCTCCTGCAGATGCCTCCACGGTTCGGTCACCCACTTCTTCTTGCATCTTGGCCATCTTGGCCTGAAATTGCTGGGCCTGTTTCATGATCTGGCCCATATTGGGCATTCCTTTCATTCCTTTACCTCCTCATTTCCCATTGCCTCTTTTGGACCGTGTGGTCCCGCCTTCCTGGCAGGATATTCCTCTCTGATCTCTCCTTCGAACATGTTTATGATGTCCTGAACTGGTGGGGGAAGATCTGAATGTTTCACAGCCTTCGGCTCAGGGTTGCTCATTCCTGGCGACTTATTTTCCTTGGACAAGGCCTGGTTATTGTCAACAATTATTACGCGAATCTCTCGTTGAAAGAATTCCTGGCAATACTCGGATAACAGATTATACCTTTCTGTGTCATCAAAATAGGTGGAAGAGAAAGACCGTTTATCTTTGGATATTTCAAGTGTTCCCTCGGTCAGATCAAAAAGCTCCCAATTTTTAAGCATGCTGAACATGGCCCTGTTTTTGGATGAAAGGAACTTAAGAAAGCCATCCCAGGTTTGACCGCCTCCGGCATCCTTTTTTTTCTCTTTCCGGGTTTTTTCCGGGCTTTTGGAAACCCAGGTTGCTGCCGGGTCTGATATACGGTCGGCCGGCGGTTTACCGTTGGCGGCGGGAATAGAGGTTATTCTTTTCTCCAGGGACTCGACCTTCTTTATCAGTTCGCCAAAAGAGAGAAAATCATCAAGGTGACACAACTTGATCATAGTGGCTTCCAGAATCAAACGTGGATGGGAAGTAAATCTCACAGCCTCCTCGCGATTGATCAAGAAGTTGAGCAGGATTTGGAGTTTCTCAAAACCTGCCATTTCGGCCTGGCGTCCGATTTCTTTTTTGTCATTTTCACTCATATCGAGCAGATGGTTTTGAGGGTCAATAAAACTGATCAAGAGATTCCTGAAGTGGTCCATCAGGGCGCGGTAAAACTCCTTGATATCATAACCGTAGTCATAAATCCGGGCAAAGATCTCCATACATTTTTTAGGGGAGCCTTCGATAATGGCACACGATACTTCGAAGATAATTTGTCTGTCAATAATACCCAGGATCTCTGTAACTTGATCATCTTCAACGTGTACCCCGGAAAATGAAATGACCTGGTCCAGCAGGCTTTCAGCATCTCGCATACTCCCTTCAGCCTGTCTCGAGATGAGGGCCAGCGAGGATTTGCTGATTTCAATACCCTCTTGCTTTGTTATGTTTTCCAGGTGTTCAATGATCTGAACGGGGGGAATTCTCTTGAAGTCAAATCTCTGACATCTGGAAAGGATGGTGACAGGAACCTTATGGGGTTCTGTAGTGGCGAAAATGAATTTTACATGGGCAGGAGGTTCCTCAAGGGTCTTGAGGAGTGCGTTAAAGGCCTGGAGGGTAAGCATATGCACTTCGTCAATAATGTAAATGCGATACTTGCTCGAGGATGGCATATATTTGACATTTTCCCTGAGTTCCCTGATTTCATCAATGCCCCTGTTTGAAGCCCCATCGATCTCCTGGACATCCACTGACGAGCCATTTGTAACTTCAAGACATGAATGGCATTCATTGCACGGTATCCCCGGTTTTCCTTTTTCACAGTTTATGGCCTTGGCCAGGATTCGGGCAACGGAAGTTTTGCCCACACCTCTGGATCCACTGAAAAGATAGGCATGTGCCAGCCTGTCGGTTTTGATGGCATTTATCAATGTCTCGGTGACATGGTCCTGACCAATGACATCTTGAAATACCTGGGGGCGCCATTTTCTGGCTAAGACTTCATAGGGCATATTCGTTTCCGGGCTTTCAGCTCTCGGCCGTCAGCGGTCAGCATGATGATAAGTCTAAAAAAACTCCTTGGAACCGCTGAAGTGATAGGATTTAGATACGATGTTGCTTACCTCTACCAAGGTCGGGCTGAATGCTGAATGCTGAAGGCTTGTTTGTCTATGGCGGAGAGAGAGGGATTCGAACCCTCGGTACCACTTTAGGTAGTACACGCGATTTCCAGTCGCGCTCCTTCGGCCAGCTCGGACATCTCTCCATTATTGGGTTAGGCCTTTTTGCCTGTTGAGCCCGTTAACCGGTTTAACTGGCTAAACCGGTCCAACCGGCAGAACAGTTTGGCGGAGAGGGTGGGATTCGAACCCACGTGCCCCGCTCTTCACGGGACAAATCGATTTCGAGTCGACCCCGTTACGACCACTTCGGTACCTCTCCATATAAATTCTACGCTTTTTCCCGCCGAATCCTGAAAAATTCCTGCATCAAGGTCCTGCATTCTTTTTCCATGATCCCTGAGGTAATTTCTATCCTGTGATTGAGGCGATTGTCTGATGCAAGATTGTAGAGGGAACCTGCGGCACCCCCTTTGGGATCATCCGTACCAAAGACCAACCGGGCTATCCTGGCATTGATAGCTGCTGCCATACACATCAGACACGGTTCCACGGTTACCACAAGAATGGTGTTGTTCAGCCGGTAGTTCCGTAAAACCAAACCAGCCTTTCTAAGGGCCAGGATCTCAGCATGAGCGGTAGGGTCATTCAGTGCTATCGGCTGATTATGGGCCTTTGCCACAATCTGGCCGTCTGAACCGGCCAGCACAGCGCCCACAGGGACCTCTCCCCTTGTCAGGCCTTTCTCAGCCTCCTTGAGCGCCTCTTTCATAAAATGATAGGGATCAGGATACATTAATAAAACATTTTTACACATTATTCCATTTTCCGTCAACAGGATAGTTTTTGGGTAAAGTGAAATTACTTGCCGTCCAAGGCAAAGCCTTATATAATAATTACATAGCTAACAAATTTTTAACCCGGATTGCCGGTCAAAAAAATATTGAAACGCATGACGTTATAATTATCTGGAATTTCAATGGATTGGTTCGTAAACGTAAACAAACAACAGATTGCTAAGATTATCGAACTATTGATTCTAAAAAAGACAGAAATCGGAGTTCGAATAAAAGGAGAAAAGAACCCTTTTAGATCAACATTTATCAAATTAGGTTCAAGACCCGGCGAGAGCGACTCCAAGACCCCGGAAAAACAGCCTGCGCTGATCATGGAAAAAGTCTTTCCGGAAAAGGGAAACAGTCTCATTGAGTCATCCCCGGATGTCCTGATTGAGTCCGTTTTGGGTGAAGTACAATTTCGCTTCAAAACCCGATATTTGGGGATAAGCAGTGCTTATCCCTATTTTGGTATTATAACAGAATTTCCTGAATCATTGGAAATAAAAGAACAAAGAAGGGATGACAGAGTTATCCCGAAAATGCCGGACTTTATTTCCGTTGAATTCAGCTTTGGAGAGATATCAGGAAAGGAACGGTCATATAAACTGGATATTTTTGACTGTTCAAGACATGGCCTGGGTCTCCTGGTTACAGATAAAGAAATTGAGTTGCTCCGCATGTTAAAGCCCGGTGATAAGATAAAGGACATAACATTCTACGCATCGTGGACCATGATCCAGGTAGATGCCGTTGTAAAGCATAGAAGTAAGATTAAAAGTGGAAAACACAAAGGCCAGTACGTCATTGGTATTGAATCGAGCGAGATTATTGAGAATTGTAGGCCGCCTCAAAAAAGGAATAATAAATTATTTTAAAAGCCCCATAGATGGGATATAAAAAGCCCTGTCATGTCATTCGAACCCGGTATTGTAAGTGAGGAAGAATTAGGGCGGGAAAAGGAAAAGGCCCGGCGCCTGAGACGTACACAGTGGTGGCTGAACAAAATCCAGAAAGAGGTTTGTTATTATTGTCACCAAAAAGTGGGCCGTAAGAATCTAACCATGGACCATGTGGTTCCACTCAGCCGCGGAGGGAAAAGCAAAAAGGGAAATATCGTGCCTGCCTGCAAGGAATGCAATAACAAGAAAAAATATATGTTGCCTTTAGAGTGGGAGGAATACCTTAAATCCTTAGCTGAGAGATCCGTTGATCTTTAAACCCGCCTCACTTCAATCTCCATATCAATAATTCCGTCCGGGTCTGTTCCCGCAATATCACTGGCACGCCCCGTATTGACAGCGATTTCAAGACAACCGGAGCTTCCGACCAGGGCCAGTGTCTCACCTGCCCCTGCTTCACTGTAGGTATTCCGCAACCCTTCAATGACCAGTTTTCCAAGCATTATGACGGATCTCTCCGGTCCCAGGAATTCTTCAAGTTCTTTTTTGTGGATATTGGTGATCAGATTTCCGAAGTGATCGATTCGCATTACCCGACCGTAAAGAGTATCACCTCTCTGCTCCGGCACCGGAAACTCAAGCTGTACGGGATCGCTTACGATCGAGCCCATTTCGCGTGGATCTACGCCCCTGGATATGTGAGCTGCAACAGGTGCGAAAATATCCCGGCCATGAAACGTATGGCTGACGTCAGGGAGGAAGTACCGGATTTTCGTGACATGGACAATCTCTGCCTGTTGATGGGTCGTAATGATTGGCCAGAACACTCCGTTGTCAGGCCCTACAAAAACATGATTTTCTGTTTTGACCAGGATTGGACGCCTTTTACCACCCACGCCCGGATCTACTACCGCAACATGGACGGTTCCCTTCGGAAAAAACGGATATGCGTCTTTAATGAGGCCTGCTGCATGCATGATGGACCCTGCTTTTACAGAGTGGCTGATATCTATAATCCGAGCCGCAGGATTTATAGAAAGAACGACACCTTTCATAATGGCTGCATAGGGATCTTCCAGGCCAAAATCTGTTGTGAGTGTGATTGTGCCTGATGGCTTCACGCCCAGTCCTCCACAAGCCTGGGAACAATATCCCCTGCCTTTCCATGGAGGGCAAAGTCCATTAACCGGGAATGAGGTGTGCTTTCAAGATTGATTTCAGCCAGGACCGCACCTGCGGATTTTGCCTCTACGGCTAAGGAAGCGGCTGGCTGAACAACACTTGAAGTCCCTATTACTAACATAACCTGGCAATTTCTTGAGACATCGACCGCCTGCTGCAGGATATCCGGATCAAGAGACTCTCCGAACCAGACCACGTGCGGACGCAAAAGACCCCCGCATGACTTGCATTTAGGTAAATTTCCAAGATCGGGCGAGCGATCCAAGGTGATTCCATGGCACTTTGTGCAACGGACTTTCCAGAGATTGCCGTGAATCTCAAGCAGGTTCTGGCTGCCTGCCAGGAGATGAAGGCCATCCACGTTCTGGGTGATAAGTGTAAAATCGGGAACAAGGCGCTCAAGCTCAACTAATGCCCTGTGGGCAGGATTATAGGTGACCTTACTGATGAGATCACGCCGCCAGTTGTAAAACTCCCATACCAGTTCCGGGTCCCTGGCAAATGCCTGGGGCGTTGCCAGATCCGTGGCCCGGTAATTTCGCCATAAGCCCTCATCACCTCTGAAGGTGGGTACACCGCTTTCCGCGGAAATACCGGCCCCGGTCATTACTGCCACCCGATCGGCCTTTTTCAAGACATCTCTGAGTTCGGCTATCTTTTCTTCCATTTTTTTGACCTTCACCAATCCCTAACCCTGAACCTCCGAAACCGTAAACGATTGCTAAATAACACTACCTAACACATCCGACCGAGTCAACCAGCCTTGATGGTGGATCAGGGTTTTCTTGACACACAAGCGTCCTTATCCTATTCTCCTTTTATTGCTTGAGGAGACTTTTATAACGGAGTATGGATTTCGAGCTTTCCAAAGAACAGCTGGACATACAGAAAGCGGCCCGCGAATTTGCACAGGGCGAATTCAGGGATATTGCAAGAGACTGCGACGTCAGCGAAGAATTTCCCCGCTCCCTGTTGGAAAAGGCCGGGGACCTCGGCTTTATAGGGGTGTTCATAGATGAAGAATACGGCGGTGCCGGATTGGGTTTTCTGGAGCACGCCCTTATCCTGGAAGAATTCTGGAAAGTGGATCCCGGCATCGGACAGGAACTCTGTTCGGTTTCGTTCGGGGCCGAGGAATTTCTCCTGTTCGGCACCAAAGATCAGAAAAATAAATATTTACCTCTCATAACCCGGGGCCGTGCCATTATGGGATTTGCCATCACTGAGCCGGATTCCGGGAGCGACACACTGTCTGCTTCTACCTCAGCTGTTTTTGACGGCAATGAATATGTCATCAACGGCAATAAAGTCATGATCGGAAACGGGAGCATCGCTGATTTCCTCCTTGTATTCTGCCTGACAGAACCGGAAGAAACAACCAGATCCCAACGACACAGTATCCTGGTTGTGGAGACAGACAGAGAGGGATATGAGTCGGACAAGATAGAAGGAAAGATGGGACTGAGAGCATCTGATACGGCAAACGTCTTCTTTTCAGACGTTAAGGTCCCGGAAGAAAATCTGGTGGGCGAGAGAGGGAAGGGGTTTCCCCAGTTAATGCAGTTCTTTGATCGTTCCCGCGCCTATGTGGCTGCCCATGGCGTCGGGTTAGCACAAGGGGCCCTGGATCTTGCAATTAAACATGTCAAAACCCGGGAGCAGTTTGGCCAAAAGATCGCCTCTTTTCAGGCCACCCAGTTCAAGATCGCCGAGATGTCCACCCGGGTGGAACTTGCCCGTACCCTGACGCACAAGGCCTGCTGGATGATCGACAACGGCAGATTGGACACAAAGACCGTGGCCATGGCCAAATGGTCCGCATCCCGGACGGCCGTGGAAGTGGTTGACGAGGCCCTTCAGCTCCACGGGGGATACGGGTATATGAACGACCATGACGTTGAACGGTTCTACAGGGCGGCAAAGGTCCTGGAAATATATGAAGGAACAAAAGAAATAGAAAAAATAATCATTGCACGTTATGTGCTTGGGAGGTATTAGAAACGGTAAAGAAGAGATCAACTTTATTTAAACCTTTATCAGGGGAGGAGGAAGAATATGAAACGTAAACATTATGAAAAGTCGTTTTTCAGGGTAGGTGTTATCCTCATGGCATTTGTCTTTGCCGGGTTTTTTCTTTCTTCGTGCGCCAAACCCGAAAAAGAGGCCGAACTGGCCAAAAAGGTCGAGGAATTGACAAAAAAAGTTGATGAGTTGAGCAAAAAAAATGCTGAATTAATGGAACAAATTGCTGCGCTTAAAAAGAAAGTTGGCGAGCCGATTATATTAGGGGTACCCACCTCCCTCGGGTTCCTTGAAGGAAAAGAGGGTCTTGCCTGCGTGAATATGGCTGTTGAAGAAATAAACGCCGGCGGCGGTGTGGACGTGGCAGGAGTCAAGCGGCCCTTCAAGGTGGTGGCCATTGATTCCAGGGGGGCGGAACCCGGAGTTCCTGTTGCGGATGTTATAAGGGCCCACAAGAAGCTCATCCTTGAAGACAAGGCCAACTTCATCGTATTTGGATCCTTCCGGTCGGAATGCGCCATCGCCTGCATGGATACGGTGAGCCAATATAAAATCCCCATGATTTTAGGTACAGCCATGTCACCGGCCATGGAAAAAAAGGTGAAGACTGAATATGATAAATACAAATACACCTTCAGGGTCTGCCTGAACGCCGTGTATCTGATCAAATACTTAGGCGGAACCATGGCACACCTGAACAAGCAATTCGGGTTCAATAAGGTGTTCATAATGAACCAGGATGTGGCCTGGGCCAGAAAGACCGGTGATCTTATGATCAAGCTCGTGTTTGATAAGATGGGCTGGGAAGTTGTAGGCCGGCAGGCATATCCCACCGGGGCTTCTGATTTTTCTTCTGGCCTGATGAAGGCCAAGGCCCAAAAGGCCCAGGTTATCCTGCCCATCTTTGACATGCCCCAGAGCGGTATCCTGGTCAAACAATGGAAGTCCATGAAGGTCCCCGCTTTGGTTGCGGGCTTTATTTCACCTCTGGCAGGCCCTGCAGCGTGGAATTCTTTTGACCAAAAAATTGATGGGGCTCTGAACTGCATCTTTGAGATCGGCAATGTCCCGTGTCCCAAGGTGCCCAAATCCGTAGAATTCTACAACAAATACCAGGAAAAATACGGAAAGCCCATTGAAGCCGGCCATTCTCCTGCCCCTGCATATGAGATGGTGTATATTTTAAAAGAGGCCATTGAAAGAGCAGGATCCATAGACGCAGATAAGGTCGTAGCAGAACTGGAAAAAACAGACCGGATGGGAGCCATGGGCCGAATCCGATTCAATGACGGCCATCAGGTCATCTACGGTGAAGACCCCAATGAAATGGCCATGGGATGTATGATTCAGTGGCTTGCACCCGGCGAAAGGGTCATCGTTTACCCTGAATCGGTTGCTGAGGGGAAGATACAGCTCCCCGAAGGCCTAAAGTCTGCCAAATAGATTTTAAGGCAGTTACAGGTTTCTTGGATTTGTGCCCGATCAGTTAGCACATGCAGATCGGGCACAATTTATCTCTAAGCATTTTCGAGGGCTTTCATATGCTTCTCGGAACCCTTATTTACGGTTTCATAAACAGCTGCATTCTGGCCCTTCTTGCCCTGGGCTTTAATTTAACATTCGGCATCAGCGGCGTGGCCAACTTTGCCTATGGGGCTATCTATATCTTTTCCGGGTTTTTGACCTGGATAATCCTGAACTCAATTGGTCTTCCTTATCTTCTTTCAGTAGTCATTTCCATTCTATGCGCTGCCATAATCGGCCTTCTGGTTTATTACATAGTAATCCTGAGAGTCAAAGGACTGGCCCTGTCCGAAGTCATAGCGACATTCGGATTGGGCCTCGCCATTATGGAGCTGTTTCGGTATTTTGATTTTGTCGGTTTTAAGTATACCCTGCCCGTCTTTTTTGATGGCAGTGTAGGTTTCGGAGAGGTCTATGTGGATTACCAGAGGCTGTTCATTGCCCTTATTGCCGTGGGGCTGACGCTATTTCTCTATCTTTTCACCCGTCACAGCAAGACCGGTCTGGCATTCCGCGCCATTGCCCAGGATGAAAGGACAGCCCTCACATTTGGCATAGATTCCGACCGTATCGGCGCGCTTTCCATGGCCTTTGGGGCGGCTCTTGCGGCCATTGCCGCAATTGTCATACTGCCATTAGGTACCATCGCCGTGGAAGGGGGGTATGAGGTGCTCATCAATGCCTTGGCTGTCTGTATTGTTGGGGGATTGGGCAGCACAGTCGGGATTTTGGTTGCCAGCGTTTTGATCGGATATGCGCAGACCTTTACGGCCAATTATTTAGGGCCTCACTGGATGATGCTTGTGAGTCTGATAGCCATTGCGGTGGTACTGACCATCAAACCGTCAGGACTCTTTAGCCGTCAAAAGGAGTTAGAAGAAAGAATTTAAGGAGCTTCCATTCTTTGGACGCAGATAAACGCAGATTGTCAGGATTTGAGGTGACTACTCAAGTAGTCAGGCTGCCTGTCGAGAGCCTCAAGGTCGAACGAAAGGTGTTTAGACTGAAGACTGAAGGGGAAAGAGAACCGTTTTTTGAACATCGAATGATGAAATCGCTTCGCTCCGCCAGTTTATAAATTGGCAGAATACCTTATTCTTCAGCCCAAATAACCTGAGTTATGATTTGCCAAAATGTTTTCTGCGTAATCTGCGGCAATCTGCGTCCCAATATAATTCTATGAAAAAACGCAAGGAAAGAATAGATCGCGGGATTAAGGCACGCTCTGAAGATATCTTTGCCCTGTCTTCTTACCGCGAAATGCTTTATCTACTCGTACCGAGGGCAATTCCCGTGGTAGGCCTTTTGGGGGTTGCCCCTTTTCTGAGCCCCTATTGGCAGGAGGTCTTTATTTCTACGAGTATCTATGCACTCCTTGCAATTAGCTGGGACCTGCTTATTTCAGCTGGGCTTGTTTCATTAGGCCAATCCCTGTTTTATGGAATCGGCTCATATATCGCGGGTGCGCTGAACCATTACTGTGGCTGGTCTCCACTGTTTACAATACCAGTTGCCGCGCTTGGTGGAGGGCTTTTATGCACTGTATTGCTTCTCCCCGTTTTAAGACTGCGGGGGATCTACTTTGCAATGGTGATGCTGGTACTTCCCCTTATGCTCTCGAGGCTTGTGGAAGCTACCCGGATATTAGGTGGCACAGAGGGCCTCCCTGGTCTTACCCCTTTTCCCAATCAATTAATTGCCCTGTATGTGGTTCAACTGGCTGTTCTTGCCGCACTGTTTGGGTTCCGACGGATCATGGCCTCCGATTATGGCCTGGTTGTTAAAGGAATAAACGACAACGATCGTTCTGTGATGAGTGCGGGAATTAACATTTACCTATATAAGACACAGATTTTATTTATAGGGGCCTCGGTCGGTTCTTTTGCAGGAGCGCTCGGAACTCATATAGATATGTTTGCAGGCATGCCCGGCTTTGCCCTTGATTACGCCATTATGCCGATAGCAGCGGCTGTTGTGGGAGGAATGAGGACCTTTGTCGGTCCCATGTTAGGGGCCTTTCTCTTAGTGCCGTTATCAGAAATACTCCGTGCCTTAGGCGCACTCAGGATTGTTTTTTACGGGCTTTTTTTAGTTGTTTTTATTGTCGCGTTGCCGGAAGGCATTTTTCCCTATGTCCAGAGAAAGTATCATCAACTTGAAAGATGGGTAGAACTGGAATGAATCAGCCACCCCCCCTGCTAAAAGTCTCGGGTCTTACAAAGTCCTTTGGCGGCGTCATGGCGGTTTCAAATGTCAGTTTTGAGCTGAAAGAGGGCGAACTCTTGGGTATTATCGGACCCAATGGCTCGGGAAAAACCACTCTGGTAAACCTCGTAACCGGGTTTGTAAAGCCTAATTCAGGAAGAATCGAATTCAAGGGTAAAAAGATTACAGGATTAGCACCTTATAAGATAGTGAGCCTTGGAATTGCACGAACATTTCAGATGGTCAGGCCATTTTATCAACTCCCTGCCTTCAAGAATATGATCATTCCTCTTTATTCTCCAAGGGTAAAAAAATTAGCCGGTGGCAAATACGGGGACCGAGACGCCGTTGCCCTTGACCTGTTAGAAGAGGTGGGTTTTGAGCGGGATGCCCACGTCGCATATAAGGTAGCCGGTTCACTTCCACAGGGCTACCTGAAAAGACTTGAATTAGCCAAGGCCATGGCCTTAAGGCCGGATCTAATAATCTTTGATGAACTTTTTTCAGGACTGAGCCTGGCAGAAGTGGCGAGTATTGTGCCCATCATTGAAAAGCTCAGGTTCCAGGAAATAACCATCATCATGATAGAGCATCGCCTTAAGGAGCTATTCCGCATTGCTGACAGGGTTTTGGTCTTGAATTACGGTGAAAAGATTGCAGACGGGCCGGGCAAGGAGGTCATGGAAAGCGAATCGGTTAAAAAGGCATACTTAGGGAGTGAGACGGATTAGGGATTAAGGTAACAGCTCAATATTTAGGGGAATAAATTTACCACGAAGGACACGAAGAACACGAAGAGACAGAGTATAAAAATATCCAATTTCCAATTATCAATAACCAATGTCCAATGAAAAACATTTAAACTTGGGCCTTCAGCCGTGCGGCAGGCGGGACTTGAGCAATTACACTTTAGGCACTTTAGACACTTTAGGCACTTCGTGTGTTTATCATTCAAGACTCGATACCAGCACTGAATCATAACTTAAAGATGAATTTGGAAATGGTGATGCATGCTTTCCGTTAATAACTTGATGGTCTTTTTCGAGAACGCCCTGGCCTTGAACGATTTTAGCATGGAGGTAAAGAAAGGCCAGATTGTTGGGGTCATTGGCTCGAATAGTGCCGGGAAAACAACGCTGATGAATACCCTTTCAGGCCTTATTATTGACATGCGGATTAAGGAAAAGCGCAGGGGGGGAGAACGTATTACCGTCTATGGAGAGATTATTTTTGACGGAGAAGACATATCCGAAACCCGGCCCAATGAAAGGGTAAAAAAGGGGATTGTGCTGTGTCGCGAGAGACACCCGATTTTTCCTGAGAGCAGTGTTAATGAAAACCTAAAAATCTCCGGCTATCTGAGAAACAGGTCTCAGGTACGGGACATAACACAACAGGTTTTTGAACTCTTCCCGGCGCTTGTTGATTTGAAATCCAGGAAGGCCGGTTTTTTAAGTGGCGGCGAACAGCAGATGTTAGCCATCGGTATGGCGCTCGTGGCCGGACCAAGACTTCTGTTACTTGATGAACCGCTTTTGGGTCTCAGTCCCATGATGCAAAACCTGTTTGTGGATTGCATTAAAAGCCTCAGGAGTGAATCAGGTATTACGGTCCTTTTGAGCGAGCAATTTGCCCGGCCTGTCTTGCCGATGATAGATCATGGCTACGTCATTGAAAACGGGATGTTAACGCTGGCCGGAACAGGCCAGGAGTTGATGGATAATCCTGAGATAAAGGCGGCATA
Source organism: Deltaproteobacteria bacterium (assembly GCA_019308785.1). Lineage (GTDB taxonomy): Bacteria > Desulfobacterota > DSM-4660 > Desulfatiglandales > Desulfatiglandaceae > JAFDHL01. The sequence continues at coordinate 2,329 of JAFDHL010000035.1, read as the reverse complement.
TTTTGGGGTATAAGTAATCAGCAAGATCGGCCATCACGGGAATTGTATTTTTTTCTCAAAAGTCAAGTGCCTCTTGAAAAAGCAGAAATAAAGTCCCAATATCCAAATTCAAATGACAAATGAAATCCAAATTTACAATACCAAAATTATTTCATTTGACATTGGGCATTTATTTGAAATTTGAGCTTTGGAGTTTGACATTTAATACATTGTCGAAGAGAGCCTTATAGGTTCTTTGGATATGATTATGTCTCAAGAAATCCCTTTTGATAATATCTTTGATGCCTTTGCCGGGGCAGCCAAAAAATTTGGCGATAATACGGCCATTGTCTATTTAGGCACCCGCTTCAGTTACAACCGGATCGTTAGCCTTGCCGAGAACTTCGCATCCTCACTAATAGCCGAGGGCATTGAGGAAGGGGACCGGATTGTTATGTATATCCCCAATAGTGTCCAGTGGGTTATTGCCTGGTTAGGGATTCAGAGGGCCGGGGCAGAGGCTGTTCCCATTACCCCTATCTATACAGCCTATGATCTAAAGTACATTGCCAACGACAGCGAAGCAAAATTTGTCGTCTGTGCCGATACGAATTATGGATATGTAAAACAGGCATTTGACGAAACCGGTCTGAAAAAGGTTATCGTAACCAAGCTTACGGATCTTTTGCCGTGGTGGAAGAGGTTTTTTGGTTGGGCATTTGACAAAGTGCCGAAGGGTAAGGTTTCAAAAGAGGAGAGCACTCTTTCTTTCAGAAAAATGGCAAAGGCAAAAATTCACCGTTCCAAGCTTCCTCAGCTAAAAAAGAAAGAGAATGATACAGCGGAGGTCCTCTATACAGGAGGCACGACAAAATTCCCCAAAGGGGTCCCCATTTCTCACGGTCTGTACCTGGAATCAGCCTTTGAACAGATCACAATGAGCGATCCCCTTTTTCCGCCACATAAGAATGTCGTAATTGGTTCCTCACCCCTCTTCCATATCCTGGGTCAAACTACGGCCCTGAGTGTCCTTTTGGTTGGAGGATCAATTGTCCTGATGCCCAAGGTTAATCTGGACGCCGTTTTTGATGCAGTACAGCGCTTCAAAGGCAAGACATTGATCGGTGTGCCAACACTCTACCGTATGATCCTTGAACATGACCGGATCGACTTTTATAATCTTAGTTCGCTTGCTTATTGCTTTAATGGGGGGGATGTCCTGCCGGTGGAGATCAATCAGCGATGGCGGAAAAAATTTAATAAACCCATTTATCAGGGCTACGGGGCAACCGAGACATGCGGGGGCGTTTCCATGTGTCCTGCTGATGAAGAAAATCCCCTTAAAAGCATTGGTAAAATCGTTCCCAGTAAAAAAATCAAGGTCGTTGATCCCGGGTCGCTTGAACCTGTTCCCGTGAATGAGCCCGGCGAACTTCTTGTCCATTCAACCAGGATGGTGAGGGAATACTGGAACAAGCCCGAGGAAACGGCACAGGCATTTTTGGAAATGGACGGCCTTTTATATTACAGAACAGCGGACATAGTTTCCATGGACGAAGAAGGCCATGTGTATTTTATTGACAGGACCGTAGATACAATCAAGCACAAGGGATACCGTGTGTCCTCATCCGAGATAGAGTCTGTCCTGCAGGAGCACCCGGCGGTTATCGGCTCGTGTGTTGTGGGCCTCCCTGATCCCAAGGTTGGAGAAAGGATAAAGGCATTTGTGGTCTTAAAAGAGGATGTCAAGGGGATAACCGGTTATGACCTGATAAAGTGGTGCAGGGAAAAACTGGTCTCTTACAAAATACCCCAGTATATAGAATTCAGGGACATGCTTCCAAAGTCAAAAGTAGGCAAACTCTTAAGGCGTGAGATCCGCAGCGAGGAAAAAAGAAGGGCAGAAACATAAAAATCGCTTTATCACGTAGCCGACACCATCATCTTTTTTCACTATTCCTTTCCGTCCAATCTATTACCCAAAACAGTCCGCCACACTACCGGCGGATCTGCGACCTTAGGCAGAAATGGGTAAAGTTAGGGGCACAAAGCAAGATATTTTGGGCCCGGGTTAAGAATTTTATTCGCCCGTTATCAGTAGCAGCATAATTGCCTCGATCGCCTGGGCCGCGCGATCATATGGGTCACCCACATGGACCCGGCCGTATCCATATATCGTGTCCCAGCCGGGATCCCCTAAATCTTTGGCACGTCTTTGCAAGTAGTTTTAAACTCGGGTTGAACAGAACCGCTTCGCGGAAGTGTTTCCCACACCCGCCTCTTCTTTCTCTTTAGGCTTTTCTTAAGCCATAATCCAGTAAACTTTTTTATAATGCCTCCTGGCCAGACA
>JAFDHL010000034.1 GCA_019308785.1 Deltaproteobacteria bacterium | reverse complement strand
GCCCCTCGTTTTGCGAGGGGCTTTTTTATTATCGATACTATCCGTCTTTCCGGCTGCCAAAACTTATAACTGCCATATCAACACTTAAATTTCTTCCGGCCAATAATTACTGCTATCATGTATAACCCATCAAATTCTTCAACATGCTTTCCAATACCATAAATATCATTCACTATAAAAGCGGGGAAATTTTCACCGATCCGATGTTGCGAGATCTGCTATAATTGATACAAACCCCGAAAACCTGTGATAATCCCTTCATATGAAAACATGGAACTTGAACCTTTTGATGGAAAATGGGATCATAGCTGTAATAAGCGGAAACTTTTACTCATTATGTAGTCTTGCATTACAGGCATTCCAAGGCACTAATTAATCATGTCTTTTTCCCCTGACATTGAATTACTCACCGGTTTTCAACTACATCAGCAAGTTATCCAGGAAGCTGTTTTATGTGCCGAACAATACGTATGGATAGCTACTGCTAATCTAAAAGATATGCACATTCAGATGGGTCGGGGTTTCAAACCCATTTTAGAGGCTTTCGATCGTATGGCAGGCAGGGGTGTTTCATTTCGTATTGTCCATAGTGATTTACCGTCACGGCCTTTTCGTGCGACTCTTGAACGTTTTAACCGCTTGACATCCGGTGCCTTAGAACTGCAAATTTGTCAACGATGTCATTGGAAGATGGCCATAGTAGACGGGCAGTTTGCTTATTTGGGTTCAGCTAATTTTACAGGGGCCGGCTTAGGTGCTAAAAGTGAACGAACTCGTAATCTTGAGCTTGGTATTACATCTAAAGATCCGAGCATGGTGAAAAAGCTACAGGAATTGTTTGATAACTTCTGGATTGGTAGCTATTGTCATGATTGCTTCCTTCGGGATGGTTGCCCTGATCCAATAGGTGAAGATTGAACAGTTGCCTGCTGAATGTTATGGCAAGCTATCTTATCAAAAATAGCCGATTTCAAATGTCACAATGTATTGGGTATCCAATGTAAAAAAGCCAGCTTAGATTTCGTCAAGGTTATCGGTATTTGCCACATGGTCTCTCATAAAGGGCGAGGGTTAAAAGTAAGTGTAAGGAGCGAACGATGAGTTTTATTACTGTCGATCAGGAAAAGTGCAATCAGGACGGTATCTGCGTGGCCGAATGTCCCACCCATATAATCCGGATGGATTCTAAGGAGGACTATCCGACTCCAACACCGGACTTTAATGATGTCTGCTTGAAATGCGGCCATTGCGTAGCCGTCTGCCCCACGGGGGCGCTGAGTCTCGATTGGTTGAGTCCCAAAGACTGTAATTCTATCAAGCAGGAATTAATAGTGACACCGGAACAGGCTGAACAGTTTTTATGCGGACGACGCTCTATCCGGGTTTTCAAAGAAAAGAGGGTGCCGCGAACTATCCTGGAAAAGCTCCTGGAAATAGCTTGTTGCGCCCCATCGGCCAAAAACCAACAACCCTGGCATTGGGTAGTGGTGCAAGAACCTGCGGAGGTTCGACGATTGGCCGGTATGGTTATCGACTGGATGCGAATGATTATCCAGAACAGTCCGGAAGCAGCGGAAGCGATGGGGTTCACGCGAGCTGTGGTGTCTTGGGATGAAGGCTACGAGCGTATTTGCCGAGGCGCTCCTCATGTCATAGTCGCTCACGCCGATAAGGACTGGGGCTTTGGGTCTGAGGATTGCACGCTGGCCCTCAGCCTACTTGATTTGTACGCGACAAGCATAGGCCTGGGAGCCTGTTGGGGAGGCTATTTTTACAAAGCGGTAAATGCCTACGCGCCTTTATCCAAGGCTCTGGGTCTGCCCTCTGATCACCTCGCTTTTGGAGCGATCATGGTAGGTTATCCCAAATTCAAATACCAACGCATTCCCATCCGCAATCGGCCTCGGGCGACTTGGAAATAATTGTATAGTAGATCCAACTTTACTTCCTATTTGGGAGGCTAAATTCCCACTGGCACCAGGCGTCGCCGGGATGGGGGTCTGGAGGACAAAAAATGCACCGAACCTTAAAGGCGGGATCAATAACCTGTATCACATTGTTAAAACAGGCATCAAAGGTTGGCTTGCACGGGAACTCGCCTATGCCAGCTTTGATTCTTTGCTCCTGAGGGGGACAGCGCCTGCAGGTCCAGATGGCCCGGTCGTCCAAAATGGCATATTCATAGCCGAAACTGGGCGACCAACTCATGAAATTGATTGCTCTCAGGATGTTTTCCAGTCCTCCTTTCAATTTGAGAAGCTCTTTAATCCGTTTGGCTTCAATCATGGACCCGATCTGCCACATCAGGGTATCAATGTCCATTGCGGCGTCCAAGCCGTATCTTTCCTCCACCCCGCTGAACCAAAGGCCGTCCAATGTCATCCAGTTTCGGGAATACATCTTTACCAGGTCAATGAGTGTCTCTTTTGGCAGTTTTTCCAGTTCCTGCAAAACGGGATTGTCCATAGCTTACTCCTTTGTGACAGAAAAAGGGATATGTTTGAAGGAAACACTTTGCCAGTTTATGTGCTTCTTTGAAAGTATCGGTTTCTGCCTTTCCCGTAGCTCGCAGATAACCATCTCAGTGTATGTTACAGAAAAGCCGTGTTGTTGCATCCTGCACAGTGTGACTTCTCGATTATAAGGGGAAAGAGGGGCAATGCTCAGGCTATTCCTGTTCAACAGGCTCAACAGTTCGGTAAATGCACGGGAATCGTAATTATCAAATTACAAATAATCACTCCCTATGTGTCAGGTCAAGGCAAAAAGATCAGTTATTACAATTCTCTTGACTGTAATTGCAGCTACACATAAGTTAATAAGGAGGATACCATGAGGAGCGGCGAGCGGGAAGACGTGTATTTCACGAAAATGTTTCAGAATGCCCTGACCTTTGGTCGGGGAGCTTCACTGATAATAGATTTTAAAAAAGTGTGGGGGGTTTTTCTAAGCGATGACTCTTGAGAAAATAGTTGCAGTAGTTTTAGCAGGTGGTGTCAAAGGATTTTCTTTCAGAGAGTTCTGGCACCAATTGGAGGATTTGCTTTCCTATAGAGAATGGTATTTCAGGAGAGGATATAAATCACTGAAAAAGATTAAGGTAACGAGAGGTGTAACTGTCAAACCAAAGCCAATGGTAGAATACATATTAAACACACTGAGGAACATAGAAAGGATAGACAGAATCCTTGTTGTTGGTCCTGAAAAGGAGATGAGAGAGCAAATTGATCCTGACTTATTATCAGAGGGCAGTAATATTAAGCTCATCCAGCAAAAAGAGAGCTTTGGGCATAACGTAAAAGAAGGTTATAAACATGCCGGACAAAAACATGTTTTATTTGTTGCTTCAGATTCCCCGACAACAAAAGAAGAGGATGTATCCGAGTTCATAGGAATATGTGAAAAGTTATATAATGAATATGATTTTATATATCCACTTGTGAAAGAATCTTTGTTAAAAAAATATTACAGGCTATTCCCCAGACCATATTTTAAAATGATACCAGATAATATTTTTCCTGCTGATTACATCGATGAAGAAGACGTTCGTAAAGATGGAAGAGTTGGATTTAGGATAACAAGTTTGGCTTTTGCGAATTTAGAGAATTTCCCGGTGGAAAGGGTTGATGAAGCATATAATATTAGAAAATTTTATAGGAAGAGTTCGAGGGATAGGCTAAAGGAAATATTTGGGAAAAATTTAATCAGAAGATACAGGCAAGGCCTAAAAGTATCAGATGTTGAAAATATGTTTTCCGACTATGAGGGCTTAAGGTTTAAGTTGGTTGGCTTAAGGGGAGCAGGCGCTTCATTGGATCTTGATAGCAGGAGAGATGAAAAGAAATTTAATAATTTGTATTTATGATGGCTTACGGTTATCTTATTTGCGGTATTTCTTAGTAGTTTGGACCAACACATGAAAATCGTTCTGGCAACCTTTGGTTCGCTCGGCGATGTTCAGCCGATGTTGGCTCTTTCATTGTCCTTGAAGTCGGCCGGGCACGATGTTCTTTTAGCCGCACCTCCTGAAAAGGCGAAGTGGGTCGAGCAACAAGGATGTCCCTTCCATCCTTTGGGGGACGATGTCACAGCTTTCATCGATGATATGAAAGATGCCCATTCGTTCCATTCCGCTGTTCACTTTGTTCGTTATGTCCGCAAAGAACTTATTTCCCAGTTCGACATATTTCCAAAAATCATTGCCGGAGCGGATCTGGTGATCGGCGCATCTTTAGTATTCGCTTTGTCGTCTGTGGCCGAGTCCATGGGAATTGAGTACCGTTTTATTGCATTTACACCACAGCTTTTGCCTTCAGGCAAGTATCCGTTTATGGCCTTTAAACATCATTGGCTCCCCAAATGGTATAATCGAATGACCTGGCAAATTGCCAGGATTCTCGATCGAATCAATCTGACTTTGCTGATTAATAAAAAGCGCAAGCAACTTGGACTAAAGCCGGTTGATGATGCCTGGTTTCATATTTTGGGAAAACACGTCATTGTGGCTTCTGACAAAGCAATTGCCAAAGTTCCTCAGGACGTTGAGCCTGCTTTTACTCAGACAGGCTATATGCATTTAAACCAACCGAATCAACATTTGCCGGAATTAGAAGCATTCTTAAGCGCTGGTCCACCCCCTGTTTATGCGGGATTTGGAAGCATGCCAAAGAAGGATCAAGCAAACAACGTTCCAATTGTTGTCAATGCCGCACGATCAGCCGGACAACGAGTGGTTATTGGCAAATTTTGGGACGAGCCCTCCGAATTTTCCAATTCAGATGATGTCTTCTTTATTAAGAGATATCCGCATTTGAAACTTTTCCCCCATATGGCAGCGGTGATCCATCACGGTGGCGCCGGAACCACTGCAGCCAGCGCCATCAGCGGAGTGCCTCAAATCATCGTCCCCCACATTCTTGATCAATATTATTGGGGACATCAGGTGTATCAATCACATCTGGGTCCAAAACCCATATGGCGGTCCAAACTGACGTACCAAAAACTTTCCACAGCTATCCAGGAATGCCTGTCGAATGATCTGATACAGCAAAGAGCCAAAGCTGCCTCGGAAATAATAAATCAACAGAATAGTCTGGAAATGACCAGCAGTTTATTAACAGGGTCCATAAATCAGTAAATACTGCTTATAGGAAAATAAAAATGAATAAAGAGAGAGTTGAAATTGAAAAACTTCAAGGACGCTATTGCTTTGCCTGTGGAACGGCAAATCCCATTGGGCTTAATTTGCAATTTTACCATTCCGGTGATTCCGTCTGTTCCGATATTACTTTGGGAAAATATCATGAGGGATGGCAGAATATGGCGCACGGGGGTATCATTTCGACCCTTCTTGATGAGGTCATGTCGTGGACGATTATCTATTTTAAGAAGGTCTTTTTTGTAACCCGGAAGATGGAGGTTAAGTATGTAAGCCCGGTATTAGTGGGAACCCCGTTAACGGTACGAGGCATGTTGATGGACGAATCAGAACCCCCAAAGATAAGGGCGAGGGCGGAGATACGGGATGAGAAAGGCAGGCTGCTTGTGAAGAGTACAGGAGAGTTTATTATCCTCCCCAAAGAAAAACTTTCTTCTGTTCCAGATGATTTGAAACAGGATATGCTTTCATTGTTCAGAAAATTCGAGTAATTCGACCGAGAACCCAGGGCTTTTATAGAATTGCCTAATCCTTCCACCCATGGACGCCAACTAAATCCACAAAGCGGCAACCCCCCAGGTTTTCCTGGACGTAATTTCCCTTTTTTCTGGTCACCTTAATCAATTCCTGGCTGAATTTATTTCCTACGGGAATGACGAGCCTCCCATCTTCTGCAAGCTGGTCGAGGAGCGGTTGGGGAATTTTGGGAGCCCCTGCCGTGACCATGATAGCATCATAGGGTTCATATTCCTTCCAGCCGAGGGTACCATCAAAGGCCTTGAACATGATATTATTGTACCCCAATTCTGCCAGCATGTTTCTTGCCTTTACGAGCAGCGGCCTGACTCTTTCAATTGTATATACCTTTTCTGATAACTCGGCCAGAATAGCAGTCTGATAGCCGCTGCCTGTACCGATTTCAAGGGTATTCTCTTCGCCCTTAAGCTCTAATGCCTCGGTCATGAGGGCGACGATATAGGGCTGGGAGATGGTCTGTCTGTGACCGATGGGTAAGGGATGGTCATTGTATGCCTCCCCCACAAGTGCCTCTTCCACAAAGCGGTCTCTGTGAACCTTTCCCATCACTTCCAGCACTCGTGGGTCTTTGATCCCGCGCGGCGCGAGTTGTTTTTTGACCATCTTTTCCCTGGCAAGGCGATAATCAATGGGTTTGGCCATGAGATTTCTCGTTTAGAGTGGGCTTTTTAGGTTTGAATCTAAAACAGAAAAATTTTAACATAAAAATAATAGGTATGTAAACTTAGGATGTGCGTTATGAGATTGTGAGCATCTTGACACCGGTCTATTCGGGTGGTAACTTCCATTTCCAAAATCGCGATTTATCTTAGCCCGTTCAGGGCAGCGTTTTTTTTGTGCTCGGGATGAAAAACTGGTCCGGGAGTGACCTATGAATTTTCAAGACCTAATTATGGCCCTTGAAAAATATTGGGCCGATTACGGATGTGTGATTCAGCAGCCATATGATCTGGAGGTGGGGGCCGGGACGTTTAATCCCGCGACCCTTTTAAGGGTATTAGGCCCGGAACCATGGTCCGTCGCCTATGTGGAGCCTTCAAGGCGACCTACCGACGGCAGATACGGAGAAAACCCCAACCGTTTGGGCCATTATTACCAGTACCAGGTGATCATCAAGCCTTCCCCTATTGACATCCAGGATATATATCTCAGGAGCCTGAAAGCCCTTGGGATTGATCCTCTGGATCATGATATACGGTTTGTTGAGGACGATTGGGAATCTCCAACGTTAGGGGCATCGGGTCTCGGATGGGAGGTCTGGCTTGACGGCATGGAGATCACCCAGTTTACATATTTTCAGCAGGCCGGGAGTATCAGGCTGGATCCCATTTCTGTAGAGATAACATACGGGCTGGAAAGAATCTCGATGTATTTACAGGAAAAAGAGAACATTTACGATCTCATGTGGAATGACAGGATTCGCTATGGGGATGTGCATAAAAGGGGAGAATGGGAATTTTCCGTGTATCATTTTGAGATTGCCGATGTGGATATGCTTTTAAAGGTGTTTGACATGTATGAGCAGGAATCCATAAGGCTCAGCGAGAAAGGTTTGGTCCTGCCATCCTACGATTACTGTCTGAAATGTTCCCATATATTCAATATTCTTGATGCCAGGGGAGCGATAAGCGTGACCGAGAGAACCCATTACATTGATCGCATCAGGAATCTAGCGCGTCTTACTTCAAAGAATTATCTAAACCAGAGGGAAGAAATGGGGCACCCCTTGATGATTGATGATTGAAGATTGAAGATTGTGCAATGACCCTGATGAAATAGCTGCGCATTTCACAGGGCAAGCAAATGACAAGAGAGCAAATATGGCCGGTGAGCTATTATTAGAGATTGGAACAGAAGAAATTCCCTCGGGTTACTTAGAAAATGGGCTGGGAGGATTTAAGGCGCTTGCAGAAGCAAGTTTTAAAGAAAACCGCATTAATTTGGCAGGCGATCTTCACACATACGGAACCCCGAGAAGACTGGTCTTGATCGGAAAAGATATTGCCGAGAAACAGGAAGACCTGGTCCAGGAGGTCACAGGACCTCCGAAAAGCGTGGCCTATGATGAAGAAGGAAAGCCTACAAAGGCTGCTGTCGGGTTTGCTGAGAAGCAAGGCGTATCGGTTGAATCGCTGGGATGCATTAAGACACCAAAAGGAGAATATGTCTACATTAAAAATCGGATTCCAGGCAGGCCGACGGAGGAGATTTTAGCAGAGTGCTTGCCAAAAATAATCGCGGATATCACATGGCCAAAGTCTATGCGCTGGGGGAGTGTGGGTTTTTCGTTTGTCCGTCCCATTCACTGGGTGCTGGCACTCTTTAACGGCAAAGTCATTCCTTTTGAGGTTGCCGGTGTAAAAAGCGGAAAAACGACCCGGGGACATCGTTTTATGGGGTCTCAGGCCATAGAGGTCTTAAACATTGAAGATTACCGCCAGAAGATGGAAAAGGGTTTCGTCCAGGTTGACCAGCGGGAAAGGGAAATGGTGGTTGAAAGACTGGCCAGAGAGGCCGCCGAAACGGTTGGAGGAAAACCTGCAGAGGATGCAGAGTTGATCACCACGGTCGCCAATCTCGTTGAGTATCCTTCGGCTGTTTGTGGCAGTTTTGATGATGAGTTCCTGAATCTCCCCGACTCTGTTTTGATTACGGCTATGAAAGAGCATCAGAGGTATTTTTCAGTCTACGACGAGGAAGGCAAATTGATGCCCAATTTCGTGGCAGTGAATAACACGGTTACAGGGGATGAGTCGGTGGTTCAAAGAGGGCATGAACGGGTCCTGCGGGCAAGGCTTTCGGATGCCGGTTTCTTTTTTGAGGAAGACCGAAAACGGCCGCTTGAAGGGCGACTTGAAGACCTGAAAGGGGTTATCTATCAGGCGGAGTTGGGAACTTCCTATTCCAAGGTCCAGAGGTTCACCAAATTGGCTGAATATTTAGCTGAAATGGTGCTGCCGGATAAAGTGGAGGATGTGAGAACTGCTGCGGGACTTTGCAAATGCGACCTTGTCACCCAGATGGTCACGGAGTTCCCGAGCCTGCAGGGTGTCATAGGAGAAGAGTATGCCCGGATGGAGGGGTATGCAGAAGAGATCTGTTCGGCAATTCGTGAGCATTACCTTCCCATCAGGGCCGGAGGTCAGATCCCAACATACAAAATTGGGGCCGTTGTTGGGTGTGCTGACCGCTTGGATACGATAGCGGGTTGTTTTACGATTGGCCTTGAGCCGTCCGGGAGCGCAGATCCCTTTGCCCTTCGCAGGCATTCGCTTGCCATTATCCGGATAATGGAGGATATGGGGTGGGATCTATCCCTCCGGAAGTTCATTGAAAAGGCTCTGGTAATTTTACGTGAAGAGATCAAGTTTGACACAGATCAGGTGTTTGCAAGGATTATTGAGTTTTTCAGGGAGCGGTATAAGCAGATGATGTTGAGGTCAGATTATGAGTCTGACCTTATTGAGGCCGTTATCTCCGTGGAGTTTGACCGAATTAATCAACTCGGCCAGAGGATGGATCAGCTCAAAAGGTTCGTTTTGGAATCAGAAGAGTTTCAGGCGCTCGCTTTAATGTTTAAAAGAGTGACTAACATATTGAAAAAACAGGAAAAGCCTTTTAATGTTGACCCTGCCCTGTTCAAGGAAACCATTGAATCCAGCCTCTGGGAGACGTATCAGGCCCTGAAAGAAGACATTTATCAATGTCTGGAGAGAAGGGATTATTATCAGGCGTTAAGCCTTATGGCCAGACTCAGGAAACCGGTGGATGAGTTCTTTGATGGTGCGGAAATTCTGATCAAGGACGATCAGGCACTTAGAGAAAACAGGGTAGGACTTTTGCAGCACCTATCAAGGCTCTTCCTGAAGGTGGCAGACTTGTCGAAGTTTTCCATATAGCACAAGAAAGGGTGCCCGGTTTGCCGATCCAGTGTTTGCTGGCTAATGAAGAAACCGGGGAACCCCGAACTTAATAACCGCGCTAGGAGCCTGTCGGAGAAGCGGTTCCGTTGGAGGTTTTCCGACAGCCTCCTATGGTTTCTTGATCAGGATATAAAGCTTGCCTGCATGTTGCATGTGCCCTGCTGCCACTTCGGCATAGGGGCCGTTTCCCCAAAAAAGATCTGCTCTTCCCGTCCCTTTGATTGCCCCTCCGGTATCCTGATTTAAAACAAAACGGGAAAATTTGTCCCATCCAGTGATTTCGCCGCGCTCATTTACAACCGGTTTCTGGCACGAGATATAGGCCAGGGCGCCTTTTGGAAAAAGCCTTGCGTCCAGGGCCAGAGATCTTCCGGGTGTGAGGGGGACACTGATATTGCCCAGAGGGCCGTTTTCGAGGATTCGAAAAAACACATAGGAAGGATTATGATTCAGGACCTCGTTTATAATCTCGGGGTGTTTGGACAGATACCTGCGGATCCCTTGCATGGACATCTGTTCCCTGTTCATAAGCCCTCTGTCCAGCAGATACCGCCCAATGCTGCGATACGGTCTTCCATTGGATGCCCTGTAACCGACCGATATGGTTTTGCCGTCAGGAAGTTTCAAACGGCCTGAACCCTGTATGTGAAGGAAGGCCACGTCTACCGGATCTTTTAGCCAGGCAATTTCCAGATCCTGTCCTTGCAGCACCTTTTCAACTTCTATATGGTATCTGGAATAATACGGTAGAACATTTTTCCCATCGATCCTTGCAACGATTTTTTCCCCTTTGAATTTTTTACTAAAAAGAGACAGGTCAATTTGCAATAGGTTGTCCGGTTTTCGGTACAGGGGATATTTGAAGGTGTTATCCGAAATTTTACTCCCGTCGTAGATCGGTTCAAAATAGCCGGTAAAAAGGATTTTACCGTCACTAGGGCGTCCGGGAACATGGTATACTCGGAAGTGTTTCTTGATTTTTTTGTTTAATTGATACGGATTAGGATTTTCTTTTATGAGTTTTAGAAAGGCCACCTGGCTGTTCCGGACCTGCCGGCAGGTAAATTTGTGAGGCCCGTATTGAAAGATTTCTCCCGGATCAAGCCGATCCAGGTACTCAAGGTTCCTTTTTATGGCCAGGATGAGAGAGTCATAATGCATATCGTCTTGGAAGGATGGATAGAAGAGACTGATTTTTTTGAGGGCATCTTCTGGCCTTTGGGGTTCTTTTATTAAAGCCGGATAGCAACCGAAAAAACCGATGGTGAAGAGTAGTAGAAAAAGAGGTCTCAGCAGGTTTTTTGCGACAGAAGGCATAATGGCTCCAGTTCTGCGGTTGTTTTATGATCGATAATTCATAACCTAATCTATTCGTATCGTTCAAAACTTTTCGCATCTTGAAGGACATGGGACTCCCATGCCCTTCACTTTTACAAGATCGGTCCGGATTTTTTGGCACCAGACTTAAGAATCCATACATGGGAATCGGATGAATTTATGTCCCATGCGAAAAGTTCTGAACAATACTAATCTATTAGCCTATAAGCTGCAATTTTTCAAGGGGCGTGGGCTGAGGAGAGCAAAACACCTATCTGATTTTCTGGAGTGCAGGCTACTCAGTACTTTTATCAGCAAGTGTTGTTTTTGCACAGGAAGGGAGTGGTTTTTTTAACACAATTTAGAAGAATTTAATGTGTTTCAAAACACCCACCTGGAAGTCTCTTGTAATATTAACTGTAATATCAAGGGGATAAAGTGGATTGCTTATTGTTTGAGCAAGATGATTTTGTTGGCATGTGATTTGCAAACATAGAGGCATCTATTTATAAAAAAAATCTGTCAAATTGTTAAGGAGCGAGTTGTGGATTACAGGCAGCGTACGCTGGTAAATGAGGTCGGTTGTACAGGTATTGGTCTTCATACGGGTAAAAAGGTTAAGATAAATATTAAGTCTGCACCGTGTGATACGGGGATAAGATTTGTAAGAACCGATTCGGACGGGCATCCGATGGTCGAAGCGCGTTTTGACAATGTATTCGATACGACACTGGCCACAAGCATAAGCTCTAACGGGTGCAAGGTTGCGACCATTGAGCACCTGATGGCGGCCTTTTACGGTTTGGGTATAGACAATGCCGTGGTGGAACTTGATGGTCCGGAAGTCCCCATTATGGATGGCAGTTCGGCCCCGTTCGTCTTTCTTTTAAAAAGCGCAGGCATCAAGGAACAGAGAAATCCTAAACGGTTTATACTCATTAAGAAGCCCTTTAAAGTTGTAGATGGGAGCCGGTCTATTCATGTATACCCAACAAATGAATTAAAGATAACCTACATGATCGATTTTAAGCACCCCCTTTTGAGAAATCAAGAATACGAACTGAGTTTTTCAGGAAGGGACTTTGTCAGGGAAATCAGCAGGGCGCGGACTTTCGGGTTTTTAAGAGATGTTCAGACGCTCAAAGAAAATGGGCTTGCCAAAGGCGGCTCCCTTGACAATGCAATCGTCATCGATGATTTCAGGATTATTAATGACGATGGTCTGAGATTCAAAGACGAATTTGTAAGGCACAAAATCCTTGATTTTATTGGGGATCTTTCTATCATCGGCTCTCCTGTCATTGGACATTTTGTGGTAAAGAAATCCGGTCATTTTCTTAATCAGGAAATGCTAAAGAAGTTGATGAAATCACGGAAACACTGGAAGGCATTGACATTTGAGACGGCAGAGGAATGTAGTAAAAACAGCGTGAAGATACCGGCTTTTGGTCTTTTGGATCCTTTTGCTGCTTAAGTCAAGATAGCTTGTTATCTTGGAATAAACAAAGTATTTTTCAAAGGTCTCTGATTATAAAAGGGGCATCTCCTGTTAAGTAGTTGAGATGGCCTTTTTTTTGTATTGCACCCTCCCAAAAAACGAAACTTTCCCGCAACCATGTTTTGACAAAGCCTGCCCCGCCGATGTATTGACTGTTGCAACCCAGGCAATATGGCTTGCATTTAGAAGGGCTCTCACGTATTATATCCCCTCAAAATCTCTGGTATTTTATGAAAAAATGCGTTGTGAACCTGTTTCCTGTCCGGCACGCAGCTGTTTTCTGAGTGCCGGACTGCAGGGAGCCTCAAAATTCGTTGCCCTGATAGTTTAGGACTGCACTGGTGAGGTTTAAATGAACTGTCCGGATCGCCCTCAATCATGAGAGAATAGATGAATATCCTGTCATTTATGCGCAGAAGATTAAGAACGGTTACAATAGTAGTTGTCTTGACATGTTTGATTCTGTCAACATCAGCTCGGGCAGAGAAGGCCGGTTTAACGGATATTGTAGTCACCAATACCATGGATCATCTGTTAGTTTATTTTAGTGTGACAGACTGTTTTACTGAAGATGTGGTAAAGGCAATAGAGAACGGGTTTAACACCACATTTACATTTTTCATCAAGCTTTATGAAGTCAGGGGCTTGTGGTTGGACAAGGAGATAGCTGATTTTAAAGTGAAGCATGATATCCAGTATGATAATCTCAAAAGGGTCTATAATGTAAGGCTTTCGGAAAGAGATAACAAACTGATTTCCGTGAAGAATTTTGACGAAGCGAAAACCCTAATGTCAGAAATCGTGGGCCTCGAAGTCTGTGAACTTCACAGACTTCGAAAGGGTAGCAGGTATAAAGTCAGCATGATGGCCGAACTCGACAAAATAAGGCTACCTCTTCATCTCCATTACGTTTTTTTCTTTCTTTCTTTGTGGGATTTTGAGACCGACTGGTACACGATGGATTTTAAGTACTAAGGTTTTTCTATTATGGCGGATTATTTAGAGGCAAAGAGATTAGATCTCAGAAGGCGACGCAGGGAACGATACTTGATCATCTCCCTGTTCGTCGTGATTGTTTTTTTGACTTTTCTGGGACGACGTATCTTTGATGTAGCGCCGGACCTTCCATTTTCAAGCAGTATCCTTGTCTTTGTCGTAATCAATATCAACATCATACTGCTACTTCTTCTCCTCTTTCTCACCGTGAGAAATCTGGTGAAACTTCTGTTTGAAAGAAGAAAGAACATCATGGGGGCGAAGCTCAGGACAAAACTTGTCATGGCCTTTGTGACGCTGTCCCTGTTGCCGACGGTTATTCTTTTTTTCGTATCCGTGCAATTCATTTCTTTGTCCATCGAATACTGGTTTCAGCTCCAGATCGAACAATCCCTGGAGGATTCACTGGAGGTAGGCCAGGATTATTACGAGCGGACAGGCGATGAAATCCTTTCTTTTGGCAATAACTTGAGCCGGGTAATCAGCTATGAAGGGTTTATGTTGCCGGCCAACAAAGAGGGCCTTGAGAAATTCATTGACAAAAAGAGGAAGGAATACGACTTGGCTTTTTTAAAGGTTTTTTCTGGAAAGCTGGAGCCGAGAACCGTATCACAAAGTCATAGAATTGATTTAAGCTCTTTTAAAGGAGTTGGTGTCGATATCTTGAGAAGAAGTCTTGAGAAAGGGACAGATAGCCGGCATATTCAATCCTTCCCCCACGGGGACCTGGTCAGCGGCATTGTTCCGGTCTTTTCGAGGACGGAATCAAAGGCTGTGGTCGGTCTGATTGTCCTGGCAAAATTTATCCCGGGCAGTTTTGTCAACCGATTAAAGGCTATTTCAATGGGAATTCAGGAATACCGGCAACTCAAGATGCTAAAAAAACCCATAAAACTGAGCAATCTGATCACATTATCAATAGTTACCCTTCTTATTATCTTTTCTTCTGTATGGTTCGGTTTTTATCTTTCAAAGGAGATTACCATCCCTATCAAGGAACTGGCTGAAGGAACAACTCGGATAGCTTCGGGTGATTATGATTTTTTTATTGATCTGGAGGCAAAGGATGAAATTGGGGGCCTGGTCAATTCATTTAATAGGATGACAATGGACCTGAAAACCAGCAAGAATAAGCTGGAGGAGGCCAATGTAGAACTAATAAAGAGCAATATTGAGCTGGAACAGAGGCGGTTATACATGGAGATTGTTCTTGCCAATGTGGCCGCGGGTGTGGTGTCAGCAGATGTCGATGGAAAGATTCTCACCATCAACAAGTCGGCTGAGGGAATGCTGAACATGAAAGCGGACAGGATCATCGGGAAGAACTACAAAGAAATCATTCCCGAGGATTATATAAAGACAATCGATGGATTTCTGGGTGACCCGAGACTTCATAGGAAGGGTTCTCTAAATAAACAAATAAGCTTATCTGTTAAGAGCAAGAGACTGACTTTGCTTGTGTCCCTGAATGTCCTTCGGGATGATCGAGGAAATTACCTAGGTCTTGTAGCTGTTTTCGAGGACTTGAGTGAGATCGAAAAGGCCCAGCGGATGGCTGCATGGCGTGAGGTGGCAAGGCGAATAGCCCACGAGGTCAAGAATCCATTGACACCGATCCAACTATCTGCCCAGCGCCTTAAGAAAAGATATGGGGAGCTGCTTGAAAGTGAGGATGAAAAAGTCTTCCAGGAGTGCACGGAGATGATTATCCGGCAAGTGGAGGAATTAAAACGTCTGGTAAACGAATTTTCGAATTTTGCGCGTATGCCAGCGATCAATCCGGTGCCAGCAGATATACGTAATATCATTAGGGAGGCCCTTATCCTTTACAAAGAGGCGCATAAGGATGTGAAATTTGTCTTTAATGACAGAAAGGGAATTCCTGTTTTTAATCTGGATAAAGAACAGATAAAAAGGGTGATGATTAATCTTTTGGACAATGCAGTTGAGGCGATTGACGGTGAGGGAAAAGTAGACATTGATCTCAGTTACGATAAGGTCCTCCAGATGGTGAGGGTCGAAGTAGCAGATAACGGGAGACGCATATCTCCTGAAAACAAGATGAAGTTATTCGAACCTTACTTTTCCACGAAAAAACAGGGTACAGGTTTAGGCCTTGCTATTGTTAACACCATAATCACGGATCACAACGGATTTATCCGGGTTCAGGATAATGAGCCCAAGGGGACCAAATTCATTATTGAACTTCCTGTCAGGGTTTGAATGAGTGCGCATAATGTTCATGTTTCCGTACCATTTTATTTGGACGCTTATTCTCGTCTCTCTTTTTCCGATTGTACTGCTGCTGAGAAAGGGGCGATTGGTCGAAAGGCTGGCATTGAGCCTGCCCCACACTTCCCTTGAGAGGGGTAATATATGGGTACATGCACTTTCGGTTGGGGAAGTGGTTTCAGCACTTTCTTTAATAGAGTCGCTCAAGCTCAATTACCCTGATAAAGATATTGTTTTCACAGTCACTACGTCCAAGGGTATGGCCATTGCCAGGGCCGAATTGAAGGCCAAGGTCAGGATATTAATCACCATGCCCGTTGATTCATGGTGGTGTGTTCGTCGGATCGCGAATTATGTCAAGCCCTCTGTTTTTGTTCTTGTGGAAACTGATATATGGCCGGGACTGATTGACTACCTGAGGAAAAGAGGAATTAAGAGCATTCTCGTCAATGGCCGCGTTTCTCCCAGGACTTTTAAGTCCTACCGCAGGTTTTCTTTTTTTGCTCGAAAGATGTTCAAGCCATTCGATTCATGCCTGATGCAATCGGATCTGGACAGGGAAAGGCTTCTGAAGGTTGGAATAGATCCGGGGAAGATCAGAACGGTTGGGAATATCAAGTATGACCGTAACTGGATCCCAATGGGACAGGAAGAAAGTCAGGACTGGTCAAATCTCTTGGGGCTTCAGCCGGAAGATCTGATATGGGTTGCCGGCAGTACACATCAGGATGAAGATGAGGCTCTGCTGGATGTATTTGCAAGACTTCGGCCGTCCTTTGCCTCTCTGCGCCTTATCATCGCTCCGAGAAGGATTGAACAATCCAGTGAAATCTTAAGACAGGCCCGGAGTATGGGACTTAGTGCCGTCTTAAAGACCGAGCTTTCAAAAAACAGAGGCTACTATGATGTCTTGGTTTTGAACACCTTAGGTGAACTCGGGCGCATCTACGGCATTGGTCAGGTAAGTTTTGTTGGGGGAAGCCTGGTTCCCATTGGAGGACATAACTTGTTAGAGCCTGCCAGCTTTGGTTGTCCGGTTCTGTTTGGTCCCTACACATTCAATTTCGTTCTGATGTCGGAATCACTGGTGGAGACCGGAGGTGGATGGCGAGTTCAGGATGGAGACGAGCTCTATGAGGCGATGAAAGTGCTTTTGGAAGATGCCGGGTTACGTATCAGGATGGGTGGACTTGCAAGAGAATTTGTGGAGAAAAATCAGGGTGCTTTAGAACGTGTTATAAAATCGCTTCGCGATTTTATATAGTGCTGCTACGCTGCTCAAAATGGAAATTCATAAATACTCGTAACTATGAGCTGAATGGGAGGACTCAGGTAATGGGAGTCTTTGGGCCTGACTGGTCCCAGATTCACCAAAAAGAAACCTCAGGGCTTTTATCCGTTGTACTGGCGTTTTTTTCTGTTTTATACGGCGCTGGTGTTAAGCTTCGTCTCCGGGCATACAGCGGCGGGCTTTTCAAAAGAAAATCCCTGCCTGGGGTCGTTGTCAGCATCGGCAATCTAACCGTTGGAGGAACGGGTAAGACGCCCGCGGTAATTATGCTGGCAAAGTGGGCTCTCAACGAGGGGTTCCGCGTCGCGCTGCTTTCCAGAGGTTATGGGGGACGTTACAGAAAAAAGGTTTTGGAGGTGTCTGACGGTAACAGCATTAAGGCTGATCCCCGGGATGCCGGGGATGAGCCTTATCTTCTCGCCAAAAAACTTTCCGGTATTCC
>JAFDHL010000292.1 GCA_019308785.1 Deltaproteobacteria bacterium | reverse complement strand
TCAGGCAAATTTCCAGGAAGTTAGGAGCTGATACTGATCGGGTTTATAAAGAAGTAAGGGAGGGAGGCCTTTATGCCTGAATTCGCTTATTCCAACGTCACTCGCGAGATGGAAACCTACGGCTATGATTCTGTGGTCAAAAGCCACTGCAGAATGTGCCATGGCGAAAGGCGGCAAAGTGACCAAGATTACCGGTGATCCTGACTGTCCCATAAACCATGGGACACTTTGCAGCAAAGGGATCGCGTCCCATCAGTTAGCCTACCACCCGGATCGTTTGACTTATCCTGTCCGAAGAATCGGGCCAAAGGCCAGTGGAAAATGGGAGCGCATCTCTTGGGACGAGGCATTGGATAATATTGCAGAACGGATATTGCATTACAAAGAAGAGTTCGGGGCAGAATCAATCGTGCCTGGTTACGGCACAGGAAGGGAAAACGAGGCAGTCATTTACCGCTTTGCCAACCTATTAGGCACCCCCAATGTCCTCACCGCAGGGCATTTCTGCTACGGTCCCCGGATTGCCACAAGCATTCTGACCTGTGGAACAAACCCAATCGTTGATTACGAAAACCATCCCAAATGTATCATGGTGTGGGGCAACAACCTCGTCATAAGCAACCCTGACTGTTATAAGGGTGAGCCTTTTTCGGTGAGCCTGGAAAAAGGAGCAAAGCTTATTGCGGTTGATCCGAGACTCACAAGGATTGCCGCCCGCGCTGACATCTGGCTGCAACTCAGACCCGGAACAGATACGGCATTAGCTCTGGGGATGCTCAACGTTATTGTCAATGAAGAACTGTATGACAGGGAATTCGTGGAAAACCATGTTCATGGATGGGGGCCTTTTGTTGAACGGGTCAACGAGTATCCGCTAAACAAAGTGGAAAAGATAACGTGGGTTCCTGTGAAAAAAATCAAGGAGGCGGCGCGACTCTTTGCAACCACCAAACCTGCGGCTATCCAGTGGGGCGTTGCCATTGAACAGCAGATCAATTGCGCAGATAATAACCGCGCGCTCATGGCCCTTATGGGGATTACCGGAAACATTGACGTTCCCGGAGGGCAGATGTTGTTCAGTGCCCCGAAAATAAGAAATGTTGGTCAATTCGGTGCCCATAAAATGCTCCCGAAAGAACAGGCGAAAAAGCGGTTGGGTGGGGAGAGGTTCCGCCTGGCCGGAAACTTTGCAATTATAAACCCCAAATGCGTGTGGGACGCGATTCTTGATGAGAAACCTTACCCGGTAAAGATGCTGTTCCTGATCAGTTCAAATCCGGTGTTGACCCGTGCCAATGCAAAAGAGGTTTATCGCGCCCTTGAAAAGGTGGAGTTCATGGCTGTCTCCGACTTCTTCTTGACGCCAACGGCCGAGCTTGCAGATATTGTTCTGCCCGCCGCCACATGGCTGGAGATGGATTACATCGGCGATTTCTGGAAACGGCATGGCTACATACTGCCACGGCGGAAGGTCATCCAGGTCGGGGAGTGCCGGTCAGATCATGAGATGCTCAATGCCCTCGCCCACAGGGTAGGACAAGGACAATACTGGTGGGATACGTTTGAAGGGGGCCTGGACTATATTCTGGAACCCATGGAGATTACATGGCAGGACTTCAAAAAAAAGGATTACATCAGGGGAGAAGTCAAATATCAAAAGTATAAAGAGAAGGGATTTTCCACCCCTACCGGAAAATTTGAACTTTATTCGACACTGCTTGAAAAATGGGGCTATGATCCCCTTCCCCGTTACCGTGAAGCGCCGGAAAGTCCTGTGAGTACCCCTGAATTATACAAAGATTATCCATATATCCTTATCACGGGAAGGAGACTGCCCGGTTTTTTCCATACTGAAAATCGTCAGGTGCCTTGGCTGAGGGAGCTTCACAGGGAGCCGGTTGTTGAGATTCATCCCGAAACCGCAGAGAAAGAAGGGATAGAAGAGGGAGACTGGGTCATTATCGAATCACCCCGCGGCAGGGTCAGGCAGAGGGCTAAATTCTTCGCGGGTATGGACCCCAGGATTATTTCGGCAGAACATGGCTGGTGGTTTCCTGAAAGAAAAGATCCTGGGCATGGCTGGGATGAATCAAACATCAATATTCTGACTGATAATGCCTATGAATCGTGCGACCCGGCAATGGGAGCAACTCATGTCAGAACACTCTTGTGTAAGATATCCCCTGAGAAGCAATAGGAGGCAGCCCATGAAAAAACGTGCTCTGGTGATTGACCATAAATCCTGCTGGGGATGCAAGACCTGCGAAGTGGCCTGTAAACAGGAGAACAGTGCTGCTGACGGCATCAAATTGATCTATGTGTCAGAAGATGGCCCGAACATGGTTGATGGCAAGCTGGATTTTGTTTTTCAAGTGAATGTCTGCCAACACTGCGATGAGCCGGATTGCGTTGATGCATGCCCGGAAGAGGCCATTACCAAAAGGGAAGACGGTATTGTGGTAATGGATTATGAGCAGTGTAGTGGTTGCGAATTGTGCGTGGATGCCTGTCCTTACGGGGCGATCGCCTTTGACGAGGATAAGGGCATAGCACAGAAGTGCAATCTTTGTTATCACAGGGTGGATAAGGGACTTTTGCCGGCGTGTGCCGACAACATCTGCCTGGCACACTGCATCTATTTCGGAGACCCGGAGGAAATTAGCCAAAGGGCAAGCCTTTGACTCTCATTAAAAAGATAAAATACTAAAATATGCTTATCAGGGGGAGTGACATGTTCTGGGATGAGAAGACCGAATGCCTGTCTCGGGATGAGATGACAGGTATCCAGGAAAAGAGTTTGAAACAGACGGTGAAATATGCCTATGAGAAAGTTCCGTTTTACAAACAACTTCTTGACGAAAAAGGTATCCGTGCGGAGGAAATAAAAACGATCGAAGATATCTCCCTGCTTCCTTTTACGACAAAGTCAGATCTCAGATATAATTATCCCTATGGTTTGTGCGCCGTCCCACAATCCGATATCGTAAGACTACATGCCTCGTCCGGAACTACTGGAAAACCTACGCCTGTGTTTCACACGAAAAGAGATTTGGAAAACTGGGTCGATTGTATGGCCAGGAATTGTTATATGGCCGGTGTCCGCCAAGATGATGTGTGCCAGATCGCATTTCGATACACCCTTTTTACAGGGGCATTCGGTCATCACTACGGCGTAGAAAAGATCGGCGCCATGGTGATCCCCACGAGTTCCGGGCAGACTGAAAGACAGATAATGATGATGCAGGATTTTGGGACCACGGTGTTTCATTGTACCCCATCCTATGCCGTCACCGTTGCAGAAAAGATGAGCGAGATGGGAGTTGATAAGGATTCTCTCTCCCTGCGGCTCAGTATTCATGGGGCGGAACCCATGACCGAAGAGATGAGAGAGGAGATTGAGAAAAAATTGGGGACAATAGCCATAGGGGATTATGGCCTAACAGAATTGGGAGGGCCTGGGGTTTCCATCGAATGTCCCGAAAAAGCAGGGTATCACATCAATGAGGACTATTTTTATCCAGAGATAATTGATCCTGAAACCTTGCAACTCCTGCCGGACGGTGAGACCGGAGAATTGGTTTTTACTACCTTACAAAAAGAGGCATTGCCGATTATTCGCTACAGAACAAGGGATATAACTACCCTTACAAGAGACAGATGCGGTTGCGGAAGGACGTTGATCAGGCATGGAGCAATT
>JAFDHL010000033.1 GCA_019308785.1 Deltaproteobacteria bacterium | reverse complement strand
AACCCCATGTCTTATCTCGTTCTTCCAAATATTATGCTCATCCCACTCGAGATACCGGTAACGTATATTCATAGAAGTATAATAATACCGACATTGCGGTATAAAGTCAATCCGAAATCAACGAATCTTTGGCTGTGCTTATCCTTTGTGTATTATGTCCCGCCCAAACACTCTGTCTCTTGAGGCGGGCGAGGAAAAACAGGGTGGGCGAACTCAAGGAATGTCAGAATTTTGCCACCTGGGTCTTTTGAGTTGACATAACCTAACTACTGTCAAATTGGATTCAAATCTTTATAAGCAATTGGAATTGACAGCTAACAAGAAGGGGGTTTCAAAGAGTTTTCTTGTCAGGAAAAATTTGGAAAGCCTTCTGCTGATGAAGCAATGAGACATTGCCGGAAAAATTATCATGTTCCCGCTGCAAGCGGGATTTATCCTGTCTAAGACAGCTGAACTGTTACGTCAGCTTTAATAATCAACACATAGCCTGGATTCAGTTTGATTAGTTACTCAACAGGCAATGCTCTTTTCTTTATTTTCCTGAACAGCAAAGGAGGAGCCAAGTCCTACAGCATTTCTGCCTTTATCATAGTCTTTCAGCTTTTCTAAATTTTGGAAAGCATCCGTATTCCAGGGTTCGATTTTCAGCACATGGTTGTAAAATACTCTGGCTTCTTCAAATCTCTTTAACGATACAGAGATATGACCTGTGATCAGAAGCGTTTCAATATCCCCTGGGTGTAACTCCAGAATATCCAGATATATCATTAACGCATCTTTTATCCTTCCCAGTTCCACATAATAAAAGTCAGCCAAGTTCTTCTTGAAGGTAATATTTTCCGGTTGAAGCTGTGCTGCCTTTTCATAATGCGCTACGGCTTTGTCTTTTTTCCCCTGGTTATAGTACAGAACACCGAGGTCATTGTGGGCTATGGCATACCCAGGGTACGATTCCAGGTATTTTTCCAGTACCCAAATGGACGCCTCTTTATTGTCGCTGTTCATCATAGCCTGGATACCTTGATAAATTTTCTCCGACAATCCCATGACAGTACCTTCCTTTAAGTAATCTCTCTGGTCATCAAGTCTTAGCTCTCTCTGCTCAACTGCAGCCTGGTCAATCTTAATTTCGTTTTTTAATTCGTGTTGGCCTTTATACATTTGTAGCCCTCCTTTTGAACATTCTCATCTTCTATCCACAGCAAGTTCTTTAACTTTAAAGCAAAGGCCGTGCCACCTTTTTCTGTTTTGAATTCATTAATTATTCAAAGGAAATAGATTTGAGAGTGCGGGATTGAACCCGGAAGAAAAGGCAATTTTTACGGCTTAATGGGAAAAAATTGCCTTATTTCAAAATCCTAAGTGACTACTCACGTAGTCAGGCTGAAGGTGTTTAGACTGAAGACCGAAGGGGGAAAAAACCGAAAGAGTTCTTTTTAGGGGTAAATCAGTTACAGTAATACAATAATAGGAGCCCCATGTGTACCACGTTCAGCCCTTTACTAATCCCGCGTTTCGCGGGACCTTCAGCCTAAATAACCTGAGTTACAATCATAAAGTGTTGCAAATAGTTTTGATTTGACATAGCTGCGAAATGTGGCTATAATACCGCAAAATTATGTACATAAATAGGGAGAGGGGAAGACATGGAAAGCATAGGAGTAAAATACCTTAGAGATAATCTCAGCCGTATCCTCAAGAGGGTGGAAAAGGGTGAGGTAATAAGGGTCTTGCGACATCAAAAAGACGTTGTGGAATTACGGCCTATTATGAAAAGCGCAAATCATGATTTCTTAAACCGTCTTAAAGACATAAATATCTTGGCAGGCGGAACCGGGAGAATTGGTCCTATTAAGAGTGTTAAGAATATCAGACCAGAGATGCCTGTTTCTGACTTAATCATAGAGGATCGAAGGTGATTGTATATTTTGACAGCAGCAGTATCGTAAAGTGGCTTTTTGATGAACAACACATGGATTTGGCCAGAGGCATAAGGAATGAGGCAGAAATTGCTCTTACATCTCTTCTTTCTTTTCCGGAGGTCATGTCGGCTATCTACCGCGCCTGGAAAGAAGGTCGTTGTTCAAAATCCCACATGGAACTGGCCCGGGATGAATTTTTACGGATCTGGCTTGACTTTCAATGGATCAGGGTAAGTGAAAGCCTTATGCACCAGGCAGGAAAACTCGTCTTCAGGCATGGCTTAAGGGGATATGATGGTGTACATTTGGCTTCCGCCCTTTTGTTGGAAGAAGGTGGTGATGACATTGATCTGTTTTTCTCATGCTTTGATAGAAAGGTCAATCGGGCAGCCAAGAAAGAAGGGCTAATGATACACTAATTATTCAAATGATCAGCATTGCAAGGCCGACAGAGCGAAATATCACCTTGTAATTGCTATCATAAAAATGGAGCCTTACAACTGGCATGCTTCATTGGTCCGTCAAAATTTTGACACATACCTCTCTTATCTGACATCTGATCACCAACATCATGAATTATGTACTCATCATGCTCACGAGGAACCGGTTCCTTGATCTCGATTACTTCTACGGACAACTCTTTCTCTTTTGTTAGTTCCTTTCCAGATGCCGGCAGATAAACCCTGAAAGTAGTTCCATTCCCTTTCTCGGAATAGACGTCAATGTATCCGTCGTGAGCCTTTATGATACCGTAAACAGAAGATAATCCGAGACCGGTGCCTTTACCAACATCCTTTGTTGTAAAAAACGGATCAAAGATGTGCTCCATGGTTTCCTTGTCCATTCCCATACCAGTGTCCATTACAGTCAATAATACATAGATTCCCGGCTTTGGTTTATAGGGCTCGCCGCTCATATCCTTATGGGTAACATTCATCGTCCCTAAAAACAGATCGCCACCATGGGACATTGCATCAGCAGCATTTACACACAGGTTCAGTAGAATCTGTTTAATCTGCCCCTGGTCCCCTATTATTTCGTATAAGTCATCAGCAAGCTCCCGATGGACCCGGATACCATTTTTTGTGTAGCCGGAAGTATCAAGGGTCTCTTCCAGCAACTGGTTCAGACTGATGGGCCTGACTTCATTTTTCCCCTCCCTGGCATACCCGAGGAGTTGGCTGTTAAGTTCAGAGCCGCTCTGAATCAGCTTTTCAATGACTTTTAGCCTTTCATAATGGGGATGTGAAGAGTGAGTCTCCAGGAACATCAAAGAGACATTTGCCTGGATGCCCATAAGCAGGTTGTTAAAGTTATGCGCAATTCCACCGGCTAAAATGCTTAGAGCCTCAATGTTCCGGGATTGCTGGAATCCGGTTTCGATCATTTTTTCTTCCATTTCTTCACCCCATAAATCCTTCACGTCACATTGAAACTATTTTTGCAGGAACCATGCCAATTCAGCATCTTAGTTCTGAAATACGTACTTTTCATAATTCATCCCTGCCCGCAGGACGGCAGGCGGGCCCGACCAAAGGTCAGGGCATTCCGGACTCGTAAAAAGTCCGTCAATCCCGCACAGCGGGAGGGTGAGGGTGGTCCCGCGGTACGCGGGATTGAATTTACTTCAAATGGCGGGGGAGGGGGAAGCCCTTCCCCGCCGAGTAAAAAGGCGCAAACCGACTTTTTACGAGGTTATCAATCAGGGGGGAAAAATATTCCTGTTTTGAATAGAAAGTTCCTGTGTTCAGATAAGATTGCTGGTATGATAACATATTGTAACTATTGCAGTTTCAGCCAGGTAAAAGAAGGTTTTAAATGTGGCATTGGTTTTGCAGCTATCATTTGTGAGCATTTTATTAATAAAGCAAGAGGGAAACTTCTCACGCACTGGACTGTCTGATGGAATCTCAATATATTACTCGCATGACCCCTACCACTAATAATTGTGCCGACTTATCTAAAATACATCAGGAAAGGGAGATAAGTTTTCAATCTATCCTTGATGCTGATTCCATTACCAATTCCGATCATGAGCAAATAGTAAATCCATCATTTACCTTAATTCCACATAACTTCCCGTTGGAAACAGCATTCAATACTTCATCCAAAACAGAGGCCATAGCTGCCTATCAAAAGCAGGCAAACCAATCGAACCAAACCAGTGGTTGGCAGAAGTATAAAGATGACCAGCTTCTCAGTAATCCCGGAGGAGATCATTATTACCTGGGACGGAAAGAAGTGGTCTCCAAACCCAAGGATCAGGAATCTTTTTGGGGACGGATAAAAAAGGATCTTTCAGACTGTTTCAGTAATGTAAAAAATTTTTTCAAGAATCTTTTTTCCGGCGCCAAGAAACTTTACAGGGACGAAAACAACCAGATTCAGGAGACCAAACAAAGGGGGCTCCTTGGTTCAGTTGTTGATTTTTTTAAAGATTTAGGGAGTGCATTGAGTTTTGGCACATGGCGCCCCGATGGGGAGAAAGCTCCTCAGGGGTTTTTTAAACGAATAGGTTTCTTTTTCTCCAAGATGAAGGAAGCCATTTTTGGTGACCTCGTTCAGGGAGTGGCCGGAAGTGTCATACACATGGGAGAGGACCTCGTGCTTGCGGGTTGGAATCTTGTGGAAGTAATACCGGACGCCACAATTGGAAATTTTGAAGATGGCAGGAAATTGACAACAACAATATTTGACAATGGACAGGTAGTGATAGACTACCTGACTGATATCCTCCCCACGGGTGAGGCGTGGCTTAGAGTCCATGCATCCAAACTGTGCAGCCTTAAGGATCCAAAGCCCCCCATATTCTATAATATCAATATGCCGGAGCATTACACAGGAGATGCCAGGTGGAGGTATGTGCGAAATACCCCATTCAGAAAAACCATAGAAACCATAGGTTCTCTTCTGGCCGATATCGTGACAATCAAATTGTTTGGTGATGCAAGGGGCTCAAGTGAAGAACGTCACGAAAGGAATTGAGCCACTGAACAAATAAAACACTAAGACTAAAAATGACTACTCACGTAGTCAGGCTGAAGGTGTTTAGACTGAAGACTGAAGGGAAAAGAAAACTGAAATTTTTTTTAGGGATAAAGCAGTTATAATAATACAATAATAGGAGCCCCATGTGTGCTACATTCAGCCCTTTACTAACAGTCTTCAGCCTTCAGCCTAAACACTTTTCAAACGGATAAACCTCTGGAACTCCTATCTATTTTTTTGTATCCCGGAGCTTTGGTTTATGCCGCAATATTCCCACCTAAAAATCACCGAAAAAACAAAACAAGACCTCAAGTTTTCGATCAACATGCCGATATGATTTGATAGAAACGAAGGTCTACCTCTTCCTTTCGCTACCGGTTTTTTTAAGCAGTTGTTGACCCACCACAGGCGTGAAAGGAGGAAATGCCATTATAGATCAATTATATCTAATATATCCAAATCCAGAAGAATCAACGGAGATATTGCATGAGCAACATTAAGCGACAGATAAGTGAATGGTTAAATGTTGCCCAGGAAACCTTGAATGAAATTGAGCTTGAGGATATTGAATTCGCAGAATTTGCACAGCAAAACATCAACAACGCAGTTGCTCAAATGCTGTCTCTTAATAACAATATCATTCTGTCCTCTGAGCAAGCCATGCCTCGTACTAAGGGCATACCCTGCAAAGGTTTCTGGGTAGAAAATACAAAAGACCTGGTTCTTTATGTACTGAACGGTAATCAATCGAAAGCAATCGTAGTGCCGAAGCAGGGTTGGATGATAAAAGACGGTATTACGATTAATTAAGAATATCCTATGACCCTGATATTGGCCAGAAAGTTACCCTCGCAACAAATTTGATCCTACCTCATTTACCATAACATCAAAGGGCAAAGTATGCCCTGCATACACATGTCTTTTCTCCAGTCCCCGTTTACCCAACAATTCCAGGAAAATGCCAAAGTCAAATAGCCTATTGGCAATATCTATCTATTCTGGTAAATAAAGGGACATGGAAAACCGGCAAAAAGCAAAGCTGCTCAAGAAGATTGTAAACGGTGAAGGCCTTCCATCTCTCTCCCCCCTTGCCATCCAGTTGGTTGAACTCGCCACGGATGACCGGAGCTCTGCCCGGGATCTGGCCGCCATCATTGAAAAGGACCCGGGTCTGACAACAAGGCTTCTCAAATTGGTCGGCAGTGCATTCTTTGCCCGGTCCAAACAGGTTACATCTATCTCCCAGGCTGTTGTCCTGTTAGGTTTCAAAAGGGTGCGCATCATGGGTTTAAGCCTTTCCTTGCGAGATACATTTCCCATGGGCAGGAAAAAAGGCATGGACTTCGACCATTTCTGGAAAACCTCCCTTTATCGAGCACTGATAGCGCAAAACATCACACAGTCCACACAGCCACACAACCTGAAACCGGAGGAAGCATTTGTAGGCGGTTTGATCCTGGAAATCGGGATGCTTTTGCTTTTTGAGGCTTGTTCCGAGGAAATAAAAAAGGGCTTCCCCGGAGGGAACCTGCCCCTTGAAAAGGCCATTTCATGGGAGGAGGAAAACCTTGGTATCAACCACAGGGATGCAGGAAGCCTCGTTCTGCGGCGCTGGCGCTTTTCGGACAATCTGGTAGAGAGCCAGAAGTATTTCGGGCCTGAGGCCCTTGATCCGGACAAGCCGATCCTGTGCAAAATCATTGAGCTGGCAAGGAGGGCAACGGAAATCGTCTTCGGTCAAACAACGGATCTATATGAACTGCAACAATTATCCAATAGCGTCCTGAAACTGAAGCCCGCAACGATTAACGAAATCCTGTCAGAGAGCTTTAACAGGGTCGAAGATCTGGCCGAACAACTCCGTATCAAAGTCGATTCACAGACCGACATTATAAGGGTCATGGAAAAGGCAAACCTGGCACTTGCTCGTATCAGCGCCTCCATGGAGACTTCGCTTCGGGGTCTTTTGGACCATGTGGGCCAGTATGACCGGTCATTAACCCGGATCACAAAGGAAATGGCCAAGGACCGTAAAGACATACTTCAAAACACCTTGGACGCGGTGGCCCACGAGATTCGTAATCCTCTCCTGGCCATCGGGGGCTTTGCCGGGAGGCTTGCACGTCAGGCTGAGGAAGAAGATCGTGGGAGACAATATGCAAAGATCATTGCCGAGGAGTCCACACGCCTGGAACGAATTTTGAAAGAGATTATGGATTATTCCCAGGCTTACGAGCCTGAATTTTCCGAGAAAGACCTGGTTTCAATCATGAACAAGGTGCTCAATGAATTTGAAGACCTTTTCCGTGAAAAAAATATCCATGTTGTTCGGGACTTTCCTCAAGAACCGGTCCGGGCGCCTGTGGATGTGGATGGGATCGCCAGGGTCTTGAGGCAGGTCTTCAAAAACTCCATCAGTATGATCGGTCAAACCCGGGGCAAAGTAACCGCATCTATTCAACCCTTGTGGCACACCGGGCAGGTATCCATCGGCATTTCTGATAACGGCCACCCTATACCGGATGATATCCGGAATGCCTTACTTGATTCCAATCTTTCCACCAAGACCTTTGGCGGGGGGCTGGGACTCCCAATGGTGAGAAAGATCATAGAAGCCCACAATGGTCACATTGAACTGGAGGTCCGAGAAGGCGGCAATACGGTTAATCTCTATCTTCCAATATCCTGATTTCCTTGATATTGCTTGTCCCTTCTAAAGGGCCTTACGCGAAATCCCTTAGGGGCGCTTCAAAAAGCGCCTGAATGAGCTTCTTTCTATGTGTCCGGAACCGTAAAGAAGACGGCTGTCAGAAATCCACTTTTCATTTGAAAAAACACAGCAGTAAGAATAGTATACTTTTCGTTCCCGCGCAGAGCGTGGGAGCGAAGCAAGCCAGTCCGTCCAGGCCACACTGATGACCAGAGGTCGGAGCATATTGATCTGGTAGTTCTTGACATTAGTATGCCGGGGATGGGCGGGCATAAATGTCTTAAAGAACTTGTTCAAATTGATCCCGAAGTTAAAGTTATCATTGCCACCGGCTATGCAGCCACTGGAAAGGTGAAAGAGACGCTTGAATCCGGTGCTTCAGCATTTGTTGGAAAACCTTATCGATTAGCGGAGATATTGAAGAAGATAAGGGAGGTTTTGGATAAAGATTCATAACATCTTTCCCAAGTGACTTGTTAAAAACCGGGTTTAAAAAGAAGACTATCTCTTGACATGTCATTCCCGCGAAGCCTGTCCCCGAGCAGGCGGGGAGCGGGAATGACAGTTGGGTTTACGGGAATGACATTAAAAAGTTTTTTTCTTTAGGGTGAGACTCTACAAGTTATCAGCCTTAAGGACCGATGGAGGTGTCTGTGGAAGATTTTGAGATCTTATTTGTTGATGATGAAAGGGAGATACTATCTGTCGTAGAAAACTTTCTGTCTCCTCAGGGGTACAGACTGACCGTTGTTGACAATGGTCTGAAGGCCCTTGAATTAATAAAGGAGAGAGATTTTGATATTGTCTTTACCGATTTAAAGATGCCTGAGTTCAGTGGGCTTGAGCTTCTCACGGCCATAAAGGAATACCGGCCTGAAACCGAAGTAATTATTGTAACCGGTTTCGGGACCATTGAATCCGCTATCAAGGCCATGAAATTCGGGAGTTATGATTACCTCCAAAAGCCCATTAAATTAGACCATTTAAAGATATTAATCGACAAGGTTATAGAGGAAAAAAAACTACAGAAGGAAAATATATTTCTCAAGAGGAGGTTAAAAGAAAGATATAAATATGACGAGTTAATCGGAATCAGCCCTAAGATGCAGGAGATCTACGGAATAGTAGACAGGATCAGCCTGAGCAGTCCCACTGTTCTGATCCAGGGGGAGAGCGGGACCGGAAAGGAACTGGTAGCCAGGGTTATTCACAAAAATAGTGATCGCAAGGATAAACCTTTTATTCCGGTAAATTGCGGGGCCATTGTGGAAGGGATTCCGGAGGCCGAGCTTTTTAGCCACGTGATTGGTCTATTTAAATCCGCACAAGGCGGCACTATCTTTTTGGATGAGATTGCCGAAATTACTCCGTCCTTACAGGTTAAACTCCTCCAAGCCTTCCAGGAAAAAGAGATAAGTCCTGAAGACTACACCAGAGAATCAGACATAGACGTCCGTGTAATCGCCGCCACCAACCGGGATGTGGAAGAGGCCGTAAAGAGTGGAGACCTTAGAAAAGATCTCTTCTATCGCTTAGATGTCTTCTCCATCAAGCTGCCCCCACTAAGAGATCGGAAAGAGGATATTTGCCTTTTGATGAATCATTTTCTGAACAAATTCAGCACCAGGGCCAAAAGAAAGGTCGTGGGTGTAAGCCCTGAAGCAATGGATTTCCTGTTAAACTATCATTGGCCGGGGAATGTGAGGCAATTAGAGGAAGTGATCGAAAGTGTATTTGCCTTAGGGATGGATGAAACAATTAAAGCTACTGATCTTCCCTCTGAAATAATAAAATTCGGCGAAACTTCAAAAACATATTAAAATAGTTATTCCTTCCTTTCCTTCATTCCCACCTCCTCATAACCCTGTTACCCCCCTAACAGGTTTTTTATTGTCTTTGTCCGAAAATGCGCCATATTTTTGGCCACATCATGTCAAAGCTTTGGCAGAAAGCTCAATTTTCTACTCTGCCACGTTCCCCTTCGTAAACCCTTTATACCGGTATTCCAGACCGGGCCTCCTAAAGGCGGGGATAAACTCCGCGAAGCAATCTCATGGAATGTAACTGCTTGATATCAGGAGCTTGCGGAGCCTGTTCCGAGCACAGCGAGGAATCTCTTTTGAATTATATTATGGCACTAGACCTTCGTTTTCTGAACCGAAAGCTCCGAGTTTGCGTCGGCTCTGCCTCGCAACCGCTTCGCTCCTCGCAATGACCGATAAGAAGACTTTTCCCGATATCATCAAAATTGATAACCTCGCAAAAAGTCTCGAAATCGTCATGCCGGACTTGATCCCCGCTGATCACGGGATCTGCGACCGGCATCCAGAACGCATTGAACTTACTGGATTCCGGCTGTAGTTTATCCCGCACTTGATGCGGGGCCGGAATGACGGAAAAGAGAACTTTTCGACTTTTTACGAGTCCATCAAAATTAAATCACTTAAGTTTTGAGAGAAAATGCCTATATATAAAATGTCATTAAGTGCTACCCAACTTCAACACCAAATAATAAACCATTGTGACCAAGTCCAGAGGTTATACTTAAAAAAGGGAGTTTGAGGTAGCACTTAATCAAGCTTCACATGTGTGAAGGAAAAACGGCATCCTGGGAAGCCAACAGTTGGATGGTTAACTTTCAGCCCAACCCTTTAGCTTCTTATAATCCACTAAATCTCTAAACATTTAACCTGCTTAAAAGACCCGTGGGTTGTTAATTGACCTGCGGGTCTTTTATATTTCAGACCATTTCGGTACGGTTCTTGCTTAAAAATCTGACGTGGACTGTGCTACCTGTGCTACCTGTACGCACGGTAAAGTTGGTCAGCTTTTTGGCAGCCCCAACCGCTACCAATGAACTCTCCTCCGGAGGACTGAGTATATGGATGGAATCGAAACGTTTGACTTAAAAACCCCTGTTGCGGATTCAGTAATCGAATTATTCGATACGATGCTTTCAATGGAAGTTGAGTTCTCCGATGATGTTCCGCAGTCAACTTCGGATGGGCAGAGAATTACCGGGTCGCTGAGTTTAGCCGGAAAATTGATGGGTGGTATCAATATACAGGTTAGTGAAACCTTTGCCCGCCTCATGACAGCCGCCATGCTCGGCATGGAAGAGGGGGAAATCGAGGGTCAAGAAGAGATCAACGATGTAATTCTCGAAGTGTGTAATATTATCGGTGGCAACCTGAAGTCGGGTCTTAATGACTCCGGATTATCCTGCGTGATCTCCACTCCTTCCATCACGTCCGGAAATGACTTTCAGATTGAAACCCTGAACATGGAGAGATATGAACGTTTTGCTTTTCGTCACGAGGGGAACGACATCATCGTGGAAGTATGTATTAAGGCTGCTGATGATGTAGAACCTGAAGCTAAAAGACAACTTACGAGCATAGATCTCAATAAATTCAAAAGGCTGGATATAATAGCTTCAACGGGAGATTCAGTAATCGAATTGTTCGAAACAATGCTTTCCATGGAAGTGGAACTCTCAGATGAGGGTTCAGAACCAGGTTCAGATGGTCCTCGAATTATTGGGGCAGTGAACTTCGCCGGAGATGTAATCGGAAGCGTCAACATACAGGTGAGTGACACATTTGCCCGCCTCATAGCAGCAGCCATGCTGGGTATGGAGTTGGAGAAAATTGACGGTGAAGCGGAAATAAAAGATGTGATTAGTGAGGTGACTAATATTATTGCCGGCAATCTGAAGTCGGGCTTTTGTGGCTCAGGCCTAACCTGCGAGACCTCCACTCCTTCCATCACGGCTGGAAATGACTTCAAGATTGAAACCCTGAACATGGACAGATACGAACGCTTTGCCTTTCATTATAAGGAAAACAACATCTTTGTTGAAGTATGCGTGAAGATTGATGAAAGCTCCCATAGCCAAGAGAGCATGGGAAGTGATGTAAATGACGCCGCTGTTGAACAAAATCCAGCGGTGGAAGATCCACAGAAGGCCATAGATGATCTTATTGCAGCAGAAGCCTCGACAGACAAGGATTCATTGGAAAGCGAGGTTGCAATTGAAGATAAAGTCCTTAAAGCTAAGGAGCAGTTGAAGCCCGCAGGCGATGGCGTTGATAAAGCTGAGAATCAATTAGGTAGTATTGATGACGCTGTTGATATTCATTCAACTGAAATGAATATTGATTTCATTCTTGACGTGCCTGTAGACATAACCGTTGAACTGGGCCAAACCAAGAAAAGGATAAATGAACTGCTTAAAGTCGGCCAAGGATCAGTTATTGAGCTTTCAAATCTTGCAGGAGAACCCGTGGATATATTCGTGAATCAAACCTTGATTGCAAGGGGAGATGTAGTTGTTGAGAGGCAAAAATATGGTGTCCGCGTCATTGAGATTGCAAGTCGCATGGACCGGATCCAGAGTTTGAGATGAATTATGACCGACCTTATGCTTGACCAGTTTGGCGATACCTCCCAAAAGGAATTGAAGGCAATTCTGGAAGAAGAGAGGAAAAAGATGTTTGGCCCCGATTCTCCTGGGACTGAAGAACCCATGCAGCAGGAATGGGCTGTGCGCCACGAAATATCACGTCTTTCATGGCTGGAAGTTTTGTTACAATTCCTGATTAAAATGCTCCCCAAGGGTGGAAGTATCTCACGTGCCTTCAATACAAACAAATAGTATATGGCCTGATTGCGCATAAATAGCTTTTTCCGGAGGAAAAATATGATTCGAGCCTATTTAATCATTATTATTCTGTTCTTAGGTTCTATCACTCAAGGTTGTGTCCCTTCAAAATTCATTTCTGATAGTTCAGAAAAAGAAATAAAGAAAACAGAAATGATCAGCACAAATTCACAAAGACAAATAGATATCACAGAAAAAGAAAACCAAAGAATGAGAGATCAAAACGAGATCTTGAATCAGCAAATATACAAGTTAAAAGAACAGATCCGGCAGATTAAAAATGAAAACAAGAATGATATGGCTATTGTGAGACATCAATACAAGCTCATGAATCAGCAAATAGACAAATTAAAAGAAGAAAACCAGAAAATTAAAGATGAAAATGAACCTCATATGGCAAGGATGAGAGATCAAAATAAGATCTTGAATCAGCAGATCAACAAATTAAGGGAAGAGAACCAGAGGATCAGAGGTGAAAATAAAACTGAGATTGCAGGTCTGAAAGATCAAAATGAGATCTTGAATCAGCAGATCAACAAATTAAAAGAAGAGAAGCAAAAAATTAGGCATAGAAATCAGGCTCTCTCAAAATCGAAAATAACGATCAAAGTGCGCAGCGGAGATGGTAATTTGGATTCTGCTAATGAGATGGCAAAAAGACTTAAAAATATGGGCTACAAAATACAATTAATTGATTACGCTCCCCAATCCGACTTTGAACGAAACACAGTATATTTTTCACTAAAATTTGAGAACGAAGCAAAAGGTCTTGTGGCCGGTCTTGGCGATAATACGATCCTAAAACCTCTGAATTGCCCTTCAGCATATGATCTTATTGTAGTAACAGGTAAAATCCATTGAGTACTAAGAATTGATAACCTCATAAAAAGAATTTGCACCAGATATACCAGCCCTCCGTTACGACATCGGCATAGGAAATAGGAATTCGTAAAGCTCTGAATAAAATCCCCCGGGATTATCATTCATTGCAAAATGCCCGCTTTTAGAAATCGCTCTTTTTTCTATATTATCAAGGCAGGCCAGAACTTTCATTCTGGCATTCTGTTCTCCGTAAAAGTAAGCCTTTTTACATTTCAAATGTCTGAACCTTTCTAACAATTTTCCACTGTCTGACCACACAACCAGTGATTGTGAACTCCTGTAAAATGCTAATGGTGAAACCATGTCTAAAGAAAAATGGAGGTGTTCTTCAGTTTCCAATCGAGATTGAAAATCCGGGAACAATTCCCTTCGAAAGACATCATACGCAACACTTACAGTCTTTCTACTAATACGGCCGCAATCTTCACTAATTAGATTTCCTTCGACATTAACAAATGATATCACTGAATCCAGAAAGTCATCTGAAAACAGCAATCCAATAGCTCCACCCATGCTATGGGCAACAATATGCAGCCGGTTTTCAGGAAAACACCTGACCACTGCTTCGCACACTTTCGCATGATCTTCCACGGAATAGGTGAACTCATCGGGCTTAGCCGAATGACCGAACCCGAGGAGGTCAAAAGAAAGAAGTGAATGCTCCTTAAAGTCATTATGATCCCATACATTTCGAAATGAATCCTTAGAACAGCCCAAACCATGCAAAAATAATATTAGATCCTTCGACGCCGGTCTGTAGCAGATGGAAATGTCGTACCTGATCCCAGCGACCGTAATTTTTATAGTCTGCTTTTTCATTATCACGAATACTTTTCATGTTATAGGACGCAGAACTCCACTAATTAGGCTGCCCTGTGCCTACATTTTGGGTCCCTTCGGGTTATTAAAAACGAGGCCATGACCCAGAAGGTGCAATGTTTGAAGTTTATGTCTTAAGGGAATTTACTTTCGATCTCGTCCTGGATGTCATCGAATATGTATGCGACGAGATAGATCAGGGCCACACCTAAGCAGACGAGCAACAACGGCCCTAACCAGTACCACTGCCCATAAATGTGCAGGAACAGCTCTTCCACAACGGACTCCTTTCATCTCTGATAGGAATACAACGACAATCGCTTCGGATCAAACCCGAGCACATTGCAGACCCAGAGAAAAGAGCCTATGCCGGTATTCGAGCTCTTGAACCATTCCCGGGCACTCTTTATATGTCCCTGGATATTGGGCTGATAGTCTTCATAGCACTGAGGATGTGCGTTCGCATCCTTTATTGCCTGTTTGAGCACAGCGGCCCAAAGCGTCATTTCACACATGATTTCTTCCTTTCGATTGCTGTCCTATTGCGCATGACGTAGGGAGTGAAATCAGTTCCGGGGATCACATCGCGTATACGGATCTTGCAATGACTTGAGGTCTCAAATGGCGACCTCAACCTTCGACAACCTGTGCCTGATCGCCTCGCGCAGCCTTCGCCACCCAAAGCCCAGCAGCACGCCCACTGCAAAGGCGATGATTAATAAGCCCCCAATAAGCAGTGTCATATGCTCACTCCTTTCCCGGTTACGAGTAACGGTTCACATGATTTCCATCTCTTAGCAAGACTTAACCATTTATAATGCAGGAACCGTGCCAAAGTGGTTTCTTAGAAATACTATGTGAATCCTTCAGCTTTATCTCCGGCTCTGCAAGGACTATTTCGGACAGGCCAGGCAGGTGTGCCTTCTTGTTACACGCCTGATTCGCAAGCCGGAACAGTACCAGCACGCTATTCTCGGAGTCGAATTCAAAAGAACCTTTCTGTAACGAACAAAATGTATCCCCGGGAGGAGCTGTCAGGGTAAAGTTTTTCCCATAATTGCCGATCTCAGACTATATAACACATAAGAAACCGGAGTTTTCGGCCACATCGGTTGAGACGAGATGAAAGAGAATTTTCATATAAACTTAAAAACATCGTAACACTTTAGATTTGAAAATAAGACAGGAAGGGCCATGGGGGCCTCAATCCACCATTGATTTTTACAAAACGGTAAAGTGTTACAAAACGTCCTGTTTTAACACCAGAATTACAAAGTCGAACCATTAACCTTCGAAGATGGCTATATTAGAATCCAAAAAAAATCCAGCGTCTGTCGTGAGGGGAACGTTTAGAAAGTCAAGCCTCAAGGCCACTATCAAGGATCAATCCGGGGCAGGCAAGACCAGAATTGGTGAGATCCTAAGTAAAGAGGGCTATATCACCCGGACCCATCTCCA
Organism: Deltaproteobacteria bacterium; assembly: GCA_019308785.1. Classification (GTDB taxonomy): domain Bacteria; phylum Desulfobacterota; class DSM-4660; order Desulfatiglandales; family Desulfatiglandaceae; genus JAFDHL01. Next base: position 12,318 of record JAFDHL010000033.1, on the reverse strand, counting down.
GGATGCTGTGAACTATCAAAAAAAGAATCGTGGCCGACTGGGCAGTATACTCATCAGGTTCGGATACATCGACGAAGAGACCATCGTAAATGTCCTGAGTCGCCAATATAACTATCCCGCCGTAATAATATCAAAAATCACTCCGGATCCAGAGATTCTGAAGATTATGCCTTATGAGATGGCCAAAAAATATATGGCCTTTCCTCTAAAATTAACAGGGGAAGATCTTCAAATTACGATGGCCGAACCAACAGATACTGATGCGGTTACAGATATACAGAGCGAAGTTCGCAAAAGCCTGAAAATCAGTGTCTCCACTGAAAAGGATCTCGTCGATGCCTACAGGACCCATTACAAGATAAGTGACGAAGAATACAACAGTTTCTTTGCTTCAAAACATGAAGTTGACGAAGAGGAGGCCCCTATAACAGAAATTGATGACATAGGGTTTCTGGTTTCCGAGGCTGTGGTGGAGATTGAACCGGCAGATGGAGAAAATACCAATGAAGCGGACAAATACACGGCAGGCGATGCACCCATCATCAAACTGGTGAACGGAATTCTCTTCAAGGCGATCAATGAAGGGGTGAGTGACGTCCATATTGAGCCTTTTGAGCAGTTATTGCAGGTAAGATATAGATTGGACGGTTCCCTTTACAAATCCATGAACCTGCCAATCAGTATAAAAAACGCCATAACCTCCAGGCTGAAGATTTTATCAGGGCTGAATATCGCAGAGCGTCGTGTTCCGCAGGATGGCAGGATCAAGATGCGATTTGGAAAGAGAAAGGCGATTGACTTTCGAGTTTCAACCTTGCCCACACTTTTTGGTGAGGGCGTTGTTTTGCGTATTCTTGATCAGAGTTCCCTCAATATAGACCTCACAAAGCTGGGTTTCGACAAGGACAACCTTAAAACTCTGAAATCATGCATTTTCAGACCTTATGGCCTGGTGCTGGTAACCGGCCCCACCGGCAGCGGTAAAACAACAACACTATACTCTGTTCTTAATCTGCTGAATAAAGAAGATACCAAAATACTAACCGTAGAAGACCCTGTAGAATTTAACTTTAGGGGAATCAATCAGGTGAACGTCAAGGAGGAGGTCGGCATGACCTTTGCCGCAGCTCTGAAGGCCTTCTTACGTCAGGATCCTGACATAATTATGGTTGGCGAGATCAGAGACATGGATACGGCTGAAATTGCTATTAAAGCGGCCATGACCGGACACCTTGTCTTCAGCACCCTTCACACAAACGATTGCCCTTCTACTATCGGACGTCTTGTAGATATCGGGATACCTCCATACATGGTGGCTGGTTCGGTATCAATGGTACTTTCTCAACGGCTGGCTCGAAAACTCTGTCCAAAGTGTAAGACCCGGGTTCAAAACCTCTCCACGGATGAACTGGTGGCAATGGGATTCTCTAAAGAGGAAATTCCGGGCCTTATAGTATACGGGCCAAAAGGCTGTGGTAAATGCAATGGTACCGGCTATAAAGGGCGTGTTGGTCTCTATGAGCTTATGGAGGTAACCGAAGAAGTTGAAAAAGCAATAAATGCCGGCCTTCCTGAGGATCAACTGAGAAAGGTGGCAATACAAGAGGGTATGATTACCTTAAGAGACGCCGGCCTGGAAAAAATTCGTCAGGGTATGACTTCAATCGAGGAGGTCGTCAAGCGAACAGTAATAACCAAGGAAGCCGTCCCGGCTTACCTTGTCAACCCGGAAACAGAGACATACCAGGATAAAGATGTGATTTTCAGGGAAGGCGATGCGAACTCAGATTTTTTCCAGCTTGTCCGCGGGGCTTTAATTGTCATGAAAAATGGCAAAAAAGTGGCTGAAATCGTAAATCATGGTGCATATTTTGGCGAAATGGCTGCCATAACAGGCAAGCCAAGGTCTAGGACTGTCGTTTCAATAAGAAAATCAACCATAAAACGTTTTCCGGGAGATAAACTGCCGGAAATCATCGAGAAATATCCGGAAGTTGCCAAACACCTTTTCAAAACGATTGCCGCTCGGATGAATCATGCTGAAGGGGTTATCTCAAAGTTGATTAATGCGAAGGAAGAGAAACCTAAGGCAGGGAAATAATACGTTAAGCCTTGGCCATAAGATCCTTTTCGCTGAATAGCAAAGGAAGAAGTATACCGTGAGAATAACCTGTCCAAATTGCCAGAAGGCATACAATCTCCCGGATTCAAAACTTCCGGCCGGAAAGAAGGTTACCTTTCCGTGTCCGGCTTGCAGGGCCCCTATTAAACTCGATTTACGGCCAAAGACTCCGGGTGATAAAATTTCAACCCTGTTTCAGATCCGGAGAAAAAAGCCCCCGGCAAAGCTTGATCCGGTAACACCTTATTCCAAAACACAGCCGAGCGGCATGGCCCTGAAATACGGACTCCTGAGAGCTATTGGTGAGTTACCAATCATGCCTCAAGTTGCGCTTAAGGCCCAAGAGGTTTTGGCAAATCCCGATTCAAGCATGAGAGAACTGGTGCGCATAATCGAAATTGATCCGGCAATCACGGTAAAGGTTCTGAAGCTGGCGAACTCTGCCTATTACGGCCTTTCCGGAAAGGTTTCTTCAGTTCAACATGCCGGTACTTTGCTTGGATATGAGGTGTTAGGAGAAATCATCACGGTAGCAGCGATTTCAGAAATCATGGATAAGACATTAAAGGGTTACGGTCTCGACTCAGGAAAATTGTGGTACCATTCCCTGGCCGTTGCATTTGGTTCAAAAAATATTGCGAGAAAGAAATACATTGAATTAGAAACTGATGGGTTTACGGCAGGGCTTCTTCACGATATAGGGAAGGTCATCCTTGACCAGCACGTTCACGACCGAAAGAACTCTTTTGAAATACTCATGAGAGACAGTCAAGAGACATTTCTTAGTGCTGAAAAGAAGATTTTGGGATTCGACCATGCAGATATCGCTTCCGAATTTTGCCGCAAATGGAATTTCCCCGAGGTACAAACGCAGGCCATAAAATATCATCATTATCCATCTCGCTCACAAGACAACGAATTGGCGTATATCCTTCATGTAGCGGATGTAATAGCCATGGGCAGCGATCTCGGAACAGAGTTCGATGATATGCTGTACCAAATGGACAATGGGGCCATTGATCTTCTGGGCCTTGATGAAATAAAAGTAAGCAATATCATGGCCGAAGTTGTTCAATCTGTTGAAAGAATTACAAATAAGGTTTAGAAAGCCTGATTACAGGAACATTGCAAATCTCTAATGATATGGGGCTCATGGTCAACCAGGAGTGCCCAATAGGACGGATGAATTCCTCCCGCAATAATTTCTATAGAATTGAGTAGGTTATGATACTTTTAATCAGGCTTCACCCAATTCTTCTCCAATTCTTTTCACGGATTCAGAGACCTCACTCATTATATCGTCTTCATCTCCTTTCTCAAGGCCCAGGAATTCCATGGCCCCGACTTCAATCTGATACAGCTCATCATCGATACCGCTTCCAATGCCGCTCATCATGGCTATGGAATTCGCCACATGGACAATGTATGCCAACCAGTTATCTTTCGATAGAGATGGGTAATGGTGATACCTTATAGCAATAGTCAGTGATTCCGGGATACCCCAAATCTTGCATATCTCAGATCCTATCTCTGAATGATCAAGTCCCAATATCTCCTTTTCAGCTCTGAGAAAAGTCTCTTGACCATCTCTCATGAACTCCTCAAACGCTTCCTTCCTTTCGAAGACATGCTGATCAAGCATGATTTTACCTGCGTCATGCATGAGCCCTGCTACAAGGGCATCATTTTCCAATTCAGGGAATTTTTTCCTGGCAATAAACTTAGATCCAAAGGCAACGGCCAGCGAATGCCGCCACAAGATTTTCGAGTCCAACCCGTATCCCTTCAATGTCTTATTCAAGAACCCTGAGGCCCCCGCCATTATGATAACTTCCCCCAATGTTTTATTCCCAAGCAAAACAGAAGCATGTTGAATTGAAGAAACCTTCCCAGCCAGACCGTAATATGCAGAATTGGCCAACACCAGAGTCCTGGTAACGATTCCCTGGTCGGTTTCAATTACTCTCGCCAGGTCTTTCAAACTTGAACTCGGGTCTGACATAACTTCTTGAGCCTTAACCACAATTTGAGGCATGACAGGCAAGCGACCCATCAAGATTTGCAAGATCTTACTTTTCAGAGATTGGCCTCTTGGTTGCTTTTCAGCGTATTTTTTTAATTGGACGGATTTTTTCTGCTTCTCATTTATCGTGGTTTGAGACGGTCGGGGGGGAACGTCTTTCTTGGAGTTCGATCGCAGATCAATTTTGATAATGCCGTTGCAATCTTCGCACTTAAAGGTGGTCTCCTTTCCGATTTTGAGTAATTCCTCGCGGATATTATATACTTTATGGCAACTTGGGCAATCAACTTTCATCTTATTTCTCACTTTTTGTTAGGGGATTACATCTAACATATCAAATATTTCAGTATCGTTCAAAAGTAATAGTACCCGATGGGCACGAGGCCATACACAAACGACAACAGTCACAATCTCTTGCACTTTATACCCTTGTCCTCATTTCGTCAAATTTGATAACCTCGTAAAAAGTCAAAATTACGTCACTCCCGCGAACGCGGGACCACCCCCACCAAAGGCAGGGGCATATCCGCCCTCGGCCTGCAGATGTACTTTTTACGAGTCCATCAATAAGGATAACAGGGGACTTGGCTCCCAACAGAACTTAATCCTTTTTTAACCTTACCTTGCCGACACGAGTGCCTCCAAGCTCGATATTTGCCCAGCAATAGTGTGGATCTCCTTCTTTTATGTTTTCTGAATATAATATCCAATGCCTTAAGCTGGTTGATCCGATATAAAAATTGTGGACAAAAAACGGTTCTCCTATTGAAAGTCGTGAAATTATAAGGACATAGACACAATTAATTTACTTAAGATATTCATTCATATGCCGATAAAATTAATAAAGATAGCCAGAGAATCAGTTGTTCAGAAATTGGTGGCCATCCACAGGCTTTTAGTGGACACATTTGTGCTTCTGTCCGGAATGCAGGCCCTCAGATTCGGGGGCTTAACGGTACCGGTTAACGTTATGGTTTTACAAGGAATATAAAATAAAGGCCGCAAAGATGAACGAGAAAAAGGTAAATAAACCTAAAGAAACTGAAAACAGCGAATCAAAAACACTGGATCAGGACGAGATATCCAGGCTTTTGGAGGAAACGCAGGGCAAGGATACAAAAGAAACTACTGATCAGGTGGACAAAGGGACAGATTCACAAACTATCCGTTCTGAAGAGCAAGAGGAAAAGGCTCAACATATTGCCCAAACGGATATTCCAGATAAGGTTGAAGAGGAAAAATTTGAAGCGGAAACACAGGATGAAGGAACTATAAAAGCAGGAAAAGAAGAGAAGGGTCTAGAAGATAAGCAGGCTGTGAGTGAGAATCAGGTCAAAGCTATTGACTCTGAAGAAGAAAGAACGGGCAAAAAAGTAAAGCCCGTGAAGCAGGATCAAGAAACGAAACCAGAGGCATCGGAGAGGGAAACGGACCAAGAAACCGCGGTCGAAGAAGATGCAGACATGGAAACTGAGACCGAAGAAGAGGATGAGGATGACCAGAATGCATTCAAGGGTCTGAATGCTGATGAAGAGCTCGACTATAACGAGATTGATAATGACGCAGATACCGAGACTGAAGAGGAATCAGCCGATGAAGGAACCAAGACAGTGGACCACGAGCAAACTAAGGAGGTAAAAGCTGGGCAAACAGATCATGATGAGGAGAAAGGCAAGGAGAATGATGGGGACAAGGGGGAAGAATTTGAAGAACAGAATCTTGACTCCCCTCAAAAGGCAGGAAAGGCCAAAAAAGCCCTGTTTTTTGTAACTGGAGCAATTGCCATGGTACTGTCAATTGCCGTACTTTTCATTTTGTTCGTAAATAATGACACTCCGCAATCTGAAGTGAAAAAGGAACAGGAATCTTCGTTGGCTGAAGAGACTGGAATATACAAATCCATATTTCTATACAAGACCAGCCCCAGTGGTGGAAAATCAGAGCTACAAAAAAAGGATCCTGAACCTCGCCCTCATAGCCCGTTAGAACAAAAACTAAGTAAGGCTGAGGATCTGATAAAAGCCCTTCTCGATAAGCAAACGGAAATTACGAGGCTCAAACAGCATTATCTTGATGGCATAGATGAAGTGGGGGATGCAATATTGGAAGCTATGCATAACAAAAGGGTAACTACCTATGAAGAAGCCGTGAAAAGGAAACAGATCGAACTAAACCTTCGTACCATCCAGCGGCGTCAGACCTATATTCAGGAACTTGATCGGCTTTTCAACCAGCTTGTCAGGGACAGTGAAGAGCTGCTCTATCTGAATCGTCAGACCAGAATCGATATGCAGATGGTCAATGTCATCAAAGGTATGGATACGACCGACTTGATAAGACGCATTGACACCAAAATCGAAAAATACCTTCATCATGCCGACAAACTCACTATGGACATGAAAAATGCAACACCTCAATCATTGAAAATAATTTGGGAGGAGATATACAACAAACACAATACATCCAAAAATCAAAAAAAATATCTTTCAGAGGAAGAAAACAATAATCGCAAAATCTGGCAGGAGATTTGTAGTGGAAAGTTTGATAGAAAGTTTGAACTAACGGCTCTTTCTCCCGAGGTGGCAAAATGCCTGTCCAAATGGAACGGTCAGGATCTTTTCCTCGGCAAACTTACAAGGCTATCTGCTGAGGAAGCAAAATACCTGTCACAATGGAAAGGCAAATGGCTATCCCTTAACGGACTCCAAAAACTTTCTACAGATGCAGCCAGATATTTGTTTCAATGGCAAGGCGATATGCTTTCTCTCAATGGGCTTAAAGAACTTTCTCCGAAGGCCATAGAGTATTTGTCTAACTGGCAGGGTAAGGAGCTTGAGGTCGTCAGTTTAAAACGTCTAACTAAATGGGAAAGGTCAGGCAAGAAGTTATTTTTACAGGACAAGTTCAGAAAACGAATTGAGGATATGTCCAGGTAATTAAATATAAGAGGAATTATTTTTCATCATGAAAAACAACAGGAAATATAAGCAAAGAACTTATGTCCTGGGATTATGCCTCATAATCTTTCTTTTTTTTACAGGCAACACACTTGCAACAAATTCCAAATCATTAAAGCTACAAAATAAGATAGGGGCAATCTCAGCACTGCGTGAAAAACTTATAACGAGGCATGCAACGGCGATTGAACTAATTGACAAACTTGAAATATTGATGATAGAGCTAAAAAGAGAAATTAAGAGCAAACAAAAACAATTGAAGATAACCTCCTATCAGGAGGCGACTCGTAACCCGCGTATTGATTATAACATCAAACTTATTCAGCAAGTCCTGGTTTATATTTCAGGGCTGAAAAAGAAGATCCCATACCTGAAAACCGGCAATGACGAGTTGGAATTTCTTTATCAGCAGGCTGATGATAACCTCAAGATTTTTGAGACCTTAAATGATATGAAGATCGAAAAATTGCTGGATCGGATAAATCATGTATCCAATAAATATGAATCAGAAGCAAATCATCTTTTAATAGACATCGACAATATTGCTCTGACTTCGCCTGAAAAAATCTGGGACAAAATTATGATATCTATTGTCAGTCCCTGACATTGGAAAAATTGCCCTTTCGGTCTGATTGAACTGTCTGCCTGCAATTATGCAGTAAAATTAATGGGCTTCGCCTCATTTCTTTCGATTGTTTACATTGACAAGCAAGCTTCCTTATCCTATCTTGACTTCGCCGAACGGGATCGCCAAGGAGAACCGTTATTCCTATTGCTGCCTTGTGGCCCTGGGGTAATGGTAATAATATTTCCCTGCGAATTGCTTGGGTACAATAATCATAGAAGATCCTGTGCATTGGATAACAAAGAGGCATAGATATGGTAAGAATAGAATGTCCAAATTGCCACAAAGTGTACGGTATCCCTGACAAAAGATTAGACGGAAAGAAGCATTTTACATTTCCGTGCCCAGCCTGCGAGGGATTTATCATAATTGACCTGGGATCTGATTCGAAGAACGGTAGTTACCGTTTAGCCTTTAAAGCTAAAGAAAAGGAGCCGATCAAAAAGGATGCTCCCTCAGCTCCTTCCACCGAAGAACAACCCTTCGGCCGAGATTTAAAGAAGAGAATATTTCTAACATTGGGCGACCTTCCTCCTATGCCACAGGTTGTTTTAAAAGCCCAAGAAATTGTGGCAAATCCAAATTTAGGCGTGAAACATCTTGCTGACATAATCGAGACCGACCAGGCTATCGTTGTCAAGATCTTGAAGTTGGCCAACTCTGCGTATTACGGCCTAGCTGGAAAAGTAAGTTCAATTAGACATGCCGCCAGTTTACTTGGTCTTAAAACACTGAACGAAATTATCACAATGGCGGGAACTTCAAATCTCTTAGGCGAAAAGCTGGAGGGATACGGTTTGGACTCGGGGGATTTGTGGCGGCATTCTTTGGCCGTCGCATTTGGTTCTAAGATAATTGTCACCAAGATAAATCCTGAATTGATAAATGATGCCTTTATAACAGGACTCCTTCATGACACAGGCAAATTGATCCTTGATCAGCCTATTTCAGATAGGAAGGAAGCTTTTGACGAATTTATGGCAGATGGCAAACATACTTTTCTCCGAGCTGAAAAAGAAATTTTGGGACTTGATCATTCAGAAATAGCCTTTGAAGCATGCAAGAGCTGGGGAATTCCTGAAGCCATAACGACTGCCATAAAATATCATCATTATCCATCCCGGTCCCACGACAACAAATTGGCGTACGTCGTTCATATAGCAGATTCCTTAGCCATGATGAGCGGCGTCGGAACAGGTATCGATGGCATGTCTTATGAAATAGACGGTAAGGCTGTGGAATTTATTGGCCTTAAAGAAGAAGCTCTGAACAACATCATGTTTGAAGCGATGGAATCTGTCAAAAAAGTCGAAGAAGAAATGAAGGGAGCTTGATTAGTATCATCGGAAAGCATTGGATACAGTGATTTAGATCTTTTACCCTTTGTTCCAATTCTTGATAACCTCGTTCTTCATATGTCGAATTGTTGCAGGAAGATCCGTGATAAAAAAGGCTCATGGGTACAAATAGAAGAATACATTTCAGTCATTCCGAAACTAAATTCAGTCATGGGGTTTGTCCGGAATGTGCAGAGAAGCTCTATGGTGAATTTTACAAAGGTGAAGAATGAGGATTAGCGATATGCATATCAGATCGCTCTTTAAAATATATGAATATATTATTTTTTAAATCACTCATTCACTCAAGAAAATCCTTCCACATCTGAGACAGATATCATTTGATGCCATCAAATGATAACAAAAAGGGCATGCGATTATTTCCTGTTGTTCTTTTTTGGCTTTCGGTTCTTTTTTTCTATGGAAAAGAGATTCATCTCTTGAGAGAACCTTTCCACAACTGATACAATTATCGGATGATATATTCAAATGACCACAATTAGGGCAGGGAATTATTTCTTCTTGATGTTCTCCTTTTTTGGCTTTCGGCTCTCTTTCTTTATATAGAAACGAGTCTTGCATTTAGGGCAGATAGCATAAGCCCCTTTTTCTGGAATCTTTGAGTCATTTATTTGAAAAGCAGCTTTACAACCTGAACATTGAACTTTCATTTTGCCTCCAACAAGCTCTCTGTTGGTATTTAGGTTGGAAATCAATATATTCAGATCTGCCTTGCATCGACAAATGCGATTGCGGGCTAAAATTGAAGGCTGAAAACTTGTGATGCTTGTATTTAAACTCCCCAGAGACTACAAAGGAACTCAGGGGAGGTGAAAAGGGTTGATAATGAAAAAGCCTGTAAAATTTATATCGGTAAAAAACTTTCAAAACTTTAGTTCATAACACCTTCTAAAACCGAAATACGGAGAGCCCTAATACACGGCCAAACACCGAATTAAAGTGGCATTTAGGTTTTGATTATTTATATAATCTTTAGAGAGAACCTTGTAGACTCCAGTTAGACCATTTGGCAGAGACTGTCGAAAAACACTAAAAATCGTGTTTTTTAGGCTTTTGGGCGTATAAGTAATTGATTTTAGTATATGCGAAAATTAGCCAGTAACCGTCAGGATTTAAGTATTACAAATCTTATAAGCTATGAACAAAGATAATGATGATAAAAGGTTTCGAGTCTCACGACAAAGCCGCTAATAGCGAGTCAGGGCCTCAAGATACCTTGAAAACCAGCGAACCGGATCATGAGGATCAGGCGGTTTTAAAAGAGATATTCGACAGCCTTGAAGATATCGATTTAGGGTTTGATTTTCGCGATTTAGATATTTTAGACGACGAGGAAGCTGCCCCTGCCAAAATCGAAGAAGTTAAAGATCGTTTAGGGGATGTAGTATCTGCAAGATTATTCAGTCTGGCCAACTCGGCACATTACGGTGGGGTACGTTCCGGAAATATCACGAAGTTCATCGATGTCGTAATGCGCATGGGTTCTGACACGGTAAGGTCAACAGTACTTTACCTTGGGCTGCTTGGGTTGGCTAAGACTGACCGATTAAAGGAAATATTTGCACGAAATTTTGCAACGAGCAAGCTTGCTGAAATGATTGCGAATCAGTGTGGATTAGCCGATTCGGAAAAAGCCATTGTTTCACTCGGCGGGTTATTTATGGAGATGGGAAAGGTTATTATTCTCCTGTATGCTGAAAAAGGCGAAAAGGTATTGGATGAAGTTTTCATAGAAAAATATCATCCTCACGTAGCAGGCCGGCTGATTGAAAGATGGGAATTACCTCATTCGGTAAAGGAGATTGTCTGTCATCCTTATTTTACGTTTGTCAAACGGGATTCCTTTGCGTTGTCTGCAATTGTTGACATGGCGCATTTTGTCGTCGACAAGAGCTTTTGCGAGCACGGCAAACTGATCATACAATCTCCCATGCCTGATCCCAAAGGCATACTCTATAACTTTACTACCGGGTCTCTGTTACGGGATCAGTTTGAATTTATAGGTTTGGATTCCTACCTAAAAGTGGTGCCATCTGAACTATCAGAGCAGGAAAAACGCTTTTGTGAGACTTACAAATGAAAACTGCAGATCAAAACCAAATCCGGTTTGGAATTATCGCACTGGAAAAGGGATTTATCACGTCAAGGCAGCTTGGCAAGGCTGTGAACACACAGTTGAGCGATGATTTGGAGAGGGGAAAACACAGACTAATTGGTGAGATATTGGTTGATATGGGATTCATGACCGTATCACAAGTTGAAGAAGTACTTGATGGCGCACGGGACATCCTTAAAATACTAAATTTCATCGTACCGAAGAGCTATGCTCCAAATTTTTGGCATACATTTCCATAGCCTTAATTAAATCCTCTTCTGCAGGTTCGGTTTCTCGAAATATTTTATCATTATGCGGTTTACCGTTCATGATCAAAACTATTGGCTTTAATATCTCTTCAAAAACCATTCTTCCTCCTTGAGTGATTTTGGCTATTGTGTTTTTTACCATTCTCTTTCGGATCTTACTGTTTGATGAAGGAGCCTCATATGCTACCAGATTGTTAGACATCAATTTCAATAAATTGCGATCGACACTTGTCGGGTCTAAAAGATAATTCGCCAATTCATAAACAGATGATCTCTCATTTTTGTATAATCTTTCAAGGATACGGATACCTAATAAATTGGAAAGAGAGCTGCTGTTTTTTCGGCTGGCCAGAAAATACTCACAATTCACCCCAATTTCGATACATTTTGCCAATAAGAAACCAGCTATGGGCTGAATTGATTCGTCAATCAATTGCCATGTGGGCACTTCCTTTTGAAATCTATTATACTCCCAATACGAATAATCCTTGACAACAATTCCCTTTAGCGATCTCTGACAATACTGAGCAAATTTTTTCCTGTTCAGAAATGTAAATTCACATAGATAAGGGAATGCCTCCCTTAATTTTTCATCCATTTCTACCGGTCTCTGGGGCCTTTGATCAAGTATTCCCCAGACAAAGAACGCTTTGGGAAAGGTATTCAAGGCGTGAAGTATTTTTCCTGCATCTTTCTTATCCATTAGGTCACTTAATCAATTCTGATGAAATAACAATAGGGTTGCTACACTTAAAAAAATCGGACTCCAGATTGTTAACCTTGGGGTGACAATACCTTACTTCGTCGGAGGAGATCTGAGGGGGCCAATTATAGCAGTTATTCAATCCCCGTAGATTGAAGGATACCTC